>CABRHR010000102.1 GCA_902470835.1 uncultured Collinsella sp. | reverse complement strand
TACACTATCCTCTTCGTCGGCAGCGTCAGATGTGTATAAGAGACAGCATCACAGGAGAAAACATGCCCCAAATTAACCTCATGGAACTCGCCGAGCAGTCTTTTGGCACCTCGCTCGAGCAGCTCGACGACCGTCGCATTTACAAGCTGCTGGTCAAACTCGTGCAGGAGCGCTCCGCTGCCTGCCCGCTCAACAACGGCAAGAAAAAGCTCTATTACATTTCCGCCGAATTTTTGATCGGCAAGCTGCTCATCAACAACATGATCGACCTCGGCATCTACGACGAGGTTAAGGACCAGCTCACCGCCGCAGGCCACGACCTCAACAAGATCGAGGAATTCGAGGTCGAGCCGTCACTCGGCAACGGCGGCCTGGGCCGCTTGGCCGCATGCTTCCTGGATTCCATCGCCACGCTGGGCTTGACCGGCGATGGCGTGGGCCTCAACTATCACTACGGTCTGTTCCGTCAGCGCTTTGTCGACAACCAGCAGAAGGCCGTCCCCGACGAGTGGCTCGGCGAGCAGGACATCCTAGTCGACGATGGCCGCTCCTACACCGTCGAGTTCGGCGATTTTGCCGTTACCTCTAAGCTCGTCAACATCGATGTGCCCGGTTACGGCCAGCCCACCAAAAACCGCCTGCGCCTGTTCGACCTGGCGAGCGTCGACGACGGCCTGGTCCCCGGCAGCTCCATCGACTTCGACAAGACCGAGATCGCCAAGAACCTCACCTTGTTCCTCTACCCCGACGATTCCGACGAGCAGGGCCGCCTACTTCGCATCTATCAGGAGTACTTCATGGTGAGCAACGCCGCCCAGCTCCTGATCGACGAGGCCGTCGAGCGCGGCAGCAACCTGCACGATCTGGCCGACTACGCCGTGGTCCAAATTAACGACACGCACCCCACCATGGTCATCCCCGAGCTCATTCGCTTGCTCACCACCGAGCATGGCATCGAGTTTGACGAGGCCGTGGCCATCGTACGCTCCATGGTCGCCTACACTAACCACACGATTCTTGCCGAGGCGCTCGAGAAGTGGCCGCTCGCCAGCCTGCAGAAGGTCTCCCCTGTCATCGCCGACATTATCGTCAAGCTCGATGAGATCGCGAAGGCCGAGCACGATGACCCGCGCGTCGCCATCATCGACGAGCACGACACCGTCCACATGGCCCACATGGACATCCACTTTGGCTTCTCCATCAACGGCGTAGCCGCCCTCCACACCAAGATCCTGGAGGACACCGAGCTTCATCCGTTCTACGAGATCTATCCCGAGAAGTTCTCCAACAAGACCAACGGCATCACCTTCCGCCGCTGGATTCATGGGGCCAACCCCGCGCTCGCCAGCCTGCTCGACGATGTGATCGGCACCGACTGGCGCAGCACCGGCGATCTGAGCAAACTCGCCAAGTTCGCCGACGACAAGGACGTTCTTGAGCGCTTGGCCGCCACCAAGGTCGAGGCCAAGGCCATCATGCGCCAGTTCATGGCGCTCGAGCAGGGCGTGACCATTCCCTCCAACGCCATCATCGACGTCCAGGTCAAGCGCATCCACGAGTACAAGCGCCAGCAGATGCTCGCGCTCTATATCATCTGGAAGTACCTCGATATCAAGAACGGCAACAGACCTAAGCACCCCGTCACCATCATCTTTGGCGGCAAGGCGGCGCCTGCCTACACTATCGCGCAGGACATCATCCATCTGATCTTGACGCTGTCGCGGTGGATTGCAAACGACCCCGACGTGGCTCCCTACCTGCAGGTTGTCATGATCGAGAACTACAACGTCACCGCCGCCGAGCGCGTGATCCCCGCCGCTGACATCTCCGAGCAGATCAGCCTGGCCTCCAAGGAGGCGAGCGGCACCTCCAACATGAAGTTCATGCTCAACGGCGCCCTAACCCTGTGCACGCTCGACGGTGCCAACGTGGAGATTGCCGAGCTCGTGGGCGACGAGAACATCTATACCTTTGGCGCCTCGTCCAAACAGGTTGAGCAGCTCTACGCCGACGGCACCTACAACGCCGGTGCGCTCTACCGCAAGCCCGGCATTAAACTGCTGGTGGACTTCATCACCAACCCGGCCTTTATGGCGACCGGCAACGCCGAGCGCCTGCAGCGCCTGCACGATGACATTAAGGGCAAGGACTGGTTTATGGCCCTGCTCGACATTGAGGAGTACATCCAGACCAAGGAGCGCGTGTTGGCCGACTACGAGGACCAGGACGCCTGGATGCGCAAGGCGCTCATCAATATCGCCAACGCCGGCACCTTCTCGTCCGACCGCACCATCTCCCAGTACAACGACGAGATCTGGCACCTGAACTAATTTCACTTCCCTTACCCATCCTCTTGAGAAACGGAGTCGTGGCGACACGGCTCCGTTTTTTGTGCCCGCACGTTACCCTGCAACCCGACTCGACCGAAGAATCTCGATCTGTAACAGCTACTCGGTAAAAACGGCCCCAGCTGTTACAGATTGAGACATACCGGCCCCTCCCCTTGGGTCTATCTCGATCTGTAACATCTAACGTCCGAAATCGGCCCTACCCGTTACAGATCGAGACAAACGACCGGTCAGACAATCCCAACACAAAGAAAGGCTCCCCTCTCGCCCAGTGGACGGGAGGGGAGCCTTATATGTGACCGCGGCAAAAGGATGGCAATACCGCAGTCGCCCAAAGGGAGGGCCTGGATGCACCGGGCCTAGATAAGGTTCTTGCCAGAGACCTTATCGAAGAGATGGGTCGCGTTCTTCTCGAACTTGAACCAGATGGTGTCGCCAGCCTTGAGCGCGCCCTTGGCCTCGAGGTCGACGACGGGGATAATCAGGACAAACTGGCCGTCGGGAGCGGTCACGTGGACATGCTCGGTCGAGCCCATGAGCTCGGTCACCTCGACGGTACCCTGGAGCGCACCCTCCTCGTCCTTGTCGGCAAGCAGGATCTGCTCGGGACGCACGCCGGCCGTAATCTCCTTCACGTCGCCGCCGTCCCAGTTGAGGGCAAGCTGAGCGCAAGTCTCGGGGGCGAGCGCCACGTTCATATCCTCGGTCTTGACGGTAAAGCCATTGCCCGAGCGCACCAGCTGGGCATCGAAGAAGTTCATCTGCGGCACGCCGATGAAGCCGGCGACGAAGATGTTCGCGGGATGGTTGAAGACCTCCTGCGGCGTGGCGATCTGTTGGACGACGCCGTCCTTCATGACCACGATGCGGTCGCCAAGGGTCATGGCCTCGGTCTGGTCGTGAGTAACGTAGATGAAGGTGCCCTTGATTTCGTGGCGCAGCTTGATGAGCTCGGCACGCATCTGGTTACGGAGCTTGGCATCCAGGTTGGACAGCGGCTCGTCCATCAGGAAGACCTTGGGGTCACGCACGATGGCGCGGCCGATGGCGACGCGCTGGCGCTGGCCGCCCGAAAGCGCCTTAGGCTTGCGGTCGAGATACTCGGTGATACCCAAGATCTCGGCAGCGGAGCGAACCTTGCGGTCGATCTCGTCTTTGGGAACCTTCTTGAGCTCAAGCGTAAACGCCATGTTCTCGTACACCGTCATGTTGGGGTACAGAGCGTAGCTCTGGAACACCATGGCGATGTCGCGGTCCTTAGGAGCGACGTCGTTGACGCGCTTGCCGTCGATGAGCACATCGCCCGAGGTGATGTCCTCCAGGCCGGCGACCATGCGCATCGTCGTGGACTTACCGCAGCCAGAGGGGCCAACGAGGACGATGAACTCCTGGTCGTGAACGGTGAGGTTGAAGTCCTCTACAGCGAGCACACCGTCCTCGGTAACCTTGAGGTTGTGCTTCTTCTCCTCGGTCTTCTTCTTTTTGCCAAAGAAGCCCTTCTTTTTGGACTCGTTGTTGGGATACACCTTCTGAACATGTTTGAGAACGATCTCGGCCATGTCTCTACCTTTCGATATGCGGCGCCACGCTGAGGGGCGCCGCAGAAACTTGCAAAACAGTTACGGCATCAGCCCTTGACGGCACCTGCCACCACGCCGTCGATGATGTACTTCTGGCAGAGGATGTACATGATGACGATGGGGATAACGACCATCATGATGCAGGCCATCATGGGGCCGAGCTCGACGTGGCCGTAGCCGCCGCGGAAGTACTGGATCAAAATAGGAATGGTCTTGTACTTGGTGGAGTCGAGCGTAAGGTAGGGCAGAAGATAGTCGTTCCAGACCCACATGGTCTCGAGGATGCCGACCGAAAGATAGGTGGGCTTCATGATGGGAAGGACGATCTTAAAGAACACCTGGACCGGGTTGCAGCCGTCGATCATGGCCGCCTCTTCGATCTCGAGCGGAATGTTCTTTACAAAGCCGGCGAACATAAAGACCGCCAGGCCCGCGCCAAAGCCGAGGTAGATAAAGCAGATGTTGAACGGCGTGTTGAAGCCGATGCGGTCCGCCAAATTGGACAGCGTGAACATGAGCATCTGGAACGGTACAACCATCGAGAACACGAACAGGTAATAGAAGAAGTTCGAGATCTTGCTGTTGACGCGCACCACGTACCAAGCGCACATGGAGCAGCACACTAGGATCAGCACGACAGACGTGACCGTGATGATGAGCGAGTACATAAATGCCGAGGCAAAGCCCTGCTCGTTAAGGGCATGCATGTAGTTTGCGAGGCCGTTGAACGTCTCGGGCGTGAGCAGATCGAATGCCGTGGTGGTGCTGATTGCGGTCGCTTTCTTAAAGGAATTGAGCGCAATCATGAACACGGGGTAGATCCATGCGAGCGACAGGATCGTAAAGAAGATCGAGAGCGCGCGGTTGATAGCCTTATCGCGTTTCATTACTGCTGCACCTCCTTGGACCTCGTGGCCTTAAGCTGGATCATAGAAATAGCGACAACCAGGATGCAGAAGATAACTGCCTTGGCCTGACCGATGCCCTGCCATGCGATGCCAGCACGCGAATAGAACGTGTTGTAGATGTTCAGGGCGAGCATCTCGGTGGAGTGCGCCGGGGCGCCACCGGTAAGGGCGAGGTTCTGGTCGAACAGCTTAAAGCCGTTGGTGATGGACAGGAACAGGCAGATGGTGATGGTCGGCATCAGGTTGGGGATCTTAACCTTCCAAAACGTCTGCCACGCCGTAGCGCCGTCAACCTTGGCGGCCTCGATGTAATCAGACGGAATGGACTGCAGACCGGCGATGTAGATGATCATCATGTAGCCGACCTGTTGCCACAGGGTCAGGATGATAAGGCCCCAGAAGCCAGCGGCGGAGTTGAGGGCGATAAGCTGGGCACCCACGTTGGAGAGCAGGCAGTTGATCAGAATCTGCCAAATGTAGCCCAGCACGATGCCGCCGATGAGGTTCGGCATAAAGAAAATCGTACGGAAGATGTTGGTGCCCTTGAGCGCCTTGCGGGTGAGCGCCTGTGCAATGGCCAGCGCGATCACGTTGATGAGCACCGTCGACAGGAAGGCAAACGCCACGGTAAAGAAGAACGACGTGGAGAACTGCGGATCCGTCAAGGCACGCACATAGTTCTCGACACCGACAAAATGCGCGTTGTTAATGGTAATAAACTGGCAGAACGAGAGATAGAAGCCCTGGATAAAGGGGATCACGAACCCGATCATAAACGCCAGGCACGTGGGCAGCATAAAGAGCGGCCACCAGCGCTTGAGTGCTTTGCCCATAGAAGGGTCCTTTCAATATGCAGGGGGCGGGCAAACCTACGTCTGCCCGCCCCCTGTCGCTAATCAGATAGCTTGGGCAGCAACTGCTTACTCGGAAGCAGCCTTCTCGGTCTTCCAGCCATCGACGAAGGCGTTCTTGACGCCGTCCCACTTGGTGTTGTCGGCAGCATAAGCGATGAGAGCCTGCTTGAGGTTCTTCTTCCACTCCTCGGAGGGGATGTAAACGAAGTCCCAAGCGACGGTCTTCTTGCCGTCCTTGGCCATAGCAACGGCCTGCTGCGAGAAGACGTTGGTGGTCTCCTTGGCGCTCTTGAACGGGGCGGTCAGACCCATCTTGTCAGCGATGATGCTGGTGGCGGTGTCAGAAGTGACGCACCAATACATGAAGTCCTCGGTGGCCTTCTGAGCATCCTCGGAAGCCTGGGAGCTGACGCACCAGTAGTTCTCGCCGCCGGAGCACAGGCCCTGGTTCTCCTCGCCGTCGACGCCGATGTAGATCGGCAGCATGCCGAGCTGGTCGTCGGTCATACCGGCCTTGGTGAGGTCGGCGTAGGCCCAAGAGCCGTTCTGGTAGAAGACGGCCTTGCCGGTTGCGAACTCGTTGGTGGCGTCGTCACCGGTCTTGGAGGCGAGCTGCGAAGGATCGCAGGTGGAGTCGGTGATGTACAGGTCGAAGATCTGCTTAAAGTTGTCGAGATACTCGCCCTTGATCTCGTCGTCCTCCTGGTTGTGCTCCTTCTCGAACTCGTAGTAGAGCGGGAGGTTGGCGAGGTGGGTGGTGTAGCGCCAGCTGGAGGAGTCATCCATGCCGGCGGAAGTGAAGGCACCGTCAACGCCGAGCTCGTCCTTGCGGGCCTGGATGTCATCGGCGCAAGCCTTCAGCTTGTCGAAGGAGTTGATGTCCTCGGCCTTGTAGCCAGCCTTCTCGAGCAGCTGCTTGTTGTAGATGATGCCGTAGCTCTCCTGGACCCAGTCGATACCCAGATCCTTGCCATCGGACTGCAGAGCCAGGGAGTCGTCAATGAGCTCACCGCGGAGCTTGGTATCGGACAGGTCGGCGCAGTAATCCTTCCAGTTCTTAAGACCGGTGGGGCCGTTGACCTGGAACAGGGTCGGAGCGGAGCTCTTGGACATCTCGGACTTGAGCTTCTCCTCGTAGGTGTTGGAGGCAGCGGTCACGATCTTGACCTCGACGCCCTTCTCCTTCTTATAGGCCTTGGCGATCTCCTTCCACTCCTTGTCGACCTCGGGCTTGAATTGGAGGAAGTAGACCTCGGCAGCGTCACCAGAAGCAGAGGAGCCGGAGCCGGCAGAACCACCGCAGCCCACGAGACCCAGACCAAGAACCGCAGCCGCGGAACCAGCGAAGCCCAGGAACTGCCTTCTGCTCATTTCGTTCTTCATTACAATCCACCCTTTCACACCGTGGCGGCACCCTTTGCCGCCGCCTTCGGAGATTGGCTCGGGGACTTTGCCCCTTTTGCTGATTTGTACCTGTCTCTTATACACATCTCCGAGCCCACGAGACGCTACGCTATCT
>CABRHR010000101.1 GCA_902470835.1 uncultured Collinsella sp. | reverse complement strand
AGATAGCGTAGCGTCTCGTGGGCTCGGAGATGTGTATAAGAGACAGGTGCCTCGCTGCGGAGCTGCTGGGCCTGCGCCAGCGCATCCTCGGCGTTTTTCTGCTGCGCCTCAAGCTGAGACTTGGCCTGCTGGAGCTCGGCCTTGTTCTGCGCGAGTTCGGTTTGCATGTTATTAAGCTCTTCGATCTCGTCGACGCTCGAGCTCGTGATCTGGTTGGTGTATTTGCAGGTCGTGATGAACTCACCCAGGCTCTGCGCGTTGACCAGGAAGCTCACGATGGGATTGGTGCCCTTCTGATACTTGTACAGATCGCGCATGGCAGAGCTTGCCTTGGCCTGCTGCTCGGGAAGCTTAGCCTCGATTTCCTCGATGCTCGCCTCATTGGAGTCAATCTGCTTTTGCAGGTCATCGAGTTTGGTGCGGGCGTCGTTGTAGGCGCTCGTGGCGGCTTCGATCTTCTGCTGGGCTGCGGAAAGCTGGTCCTGCGTTGCCTGCGAGGCGGCATACGCCGCAACGGGGGAGAGCATCGGCGTGGCCGTCAGCGCAACGGCGAGCGCGGCGCTCGTGATGATACGAGCCGGCTTCGACGCAATGAGCGCTGCGGTGCGATGATTCGAATGCTGCATCCAGTCCCTCTGCAATCAATCGTAGGTTATGGTTTGAACGGTATTCTACTACTGCTTTCGACCTCAACTTGAACCTTAAAGGTTCCAAAGGGTCAAGTTGAACTTGAGACTTTGGCTTTGACCTGCAGTTATGATGAATTGTTGAGAAACCATAGAGTTCAACTTTAACGTTACGGGGCCTGTTTGAGAGGAGTTTTGGGCTGTAAAAGCTATCTCAACGTGGGGTTTTACAACTACAGCGTGCCCTTCTGGCGAGCCTGCTCAATCTCTTCGAGGGCCTCGGCGGGGGTGAACGAACAAGTGCCGTCGCCGAGTTTGACTACCTGGATTTCGTCGCCGGTATGGACCTCTCCGCCCTTTAGTACCACGCCGAAAACGCCCTCGTGGGGAAAGATGCAGTCGCCAGCGAGATAGTAGATGGCGCAACGGGTGTGGCAGACCTTGCCGATTTGGCTGATTTCGACAAGCACCTCGCTGCCAAGCTTGAGCTGCGTGCCCAAGGGGAGCGAGAGCAGGTTGATGCCCCGGGTTGTGAAGTTCTCTCCAAAGTCACCCTCGTGCACATCGAGCCCGCGTGCCTGCGCCGTCTGGATGGACTCCGCGGCTAAAAAAGAGACCTGGCGGTGCCAATGTCCGGCGTGCGCATCGGTAGCGAGGCCAAATTGCTCGATGACGGTGTCGCGTCCATCGGCGACGGGCGACTTGCGAGTGCCTTTGTGCTCCGACGTGTTGATTGAGACGATACGGGCAGGCCCGTTGTAAGCATCGTTTGCGGTGCGTAGGGGAGCTGCCGTCTGGGCACGATCCGCAAGTTCGCGCTTGGCGGCGTCAATGATGGGGTTGTTGATCGGATGAGCCTGGGGCACGGTGCACCTTTCGACGGGGCGGGCAACATGTTGAATCCTACAACAATGGTAGGTTCATTGCCCGTTGTCGTACAGCGGTGAGCGCCGTCTTTGCCCGAGCCTGCTCTTCCGATTGCCATAGATACGGTGGAGCTTTGGGCGCCGGCGGCTTGGCACGCTAAAATAAATCAGTTGCGCAAAGACCGCCCGTTGTGTGGGCAGTTCATGATAGGAAGTTTCCATGGCATTGCAATTTACAGAGTGCGAGTTCATTCCCGTGCTGCTCGGTGGCGACATCAACGCCTATTCGGTGGCGCGCGCCTTCTACGAGGAGTACCAGGTCAAGAGTCTGGTCTTTGGCAAGTATCAGACGGGTCCCGCGTACCGCAGCCAGATTATCGACTACACGCCCAACGTGGATATCGACACCATGCCCGTGATGCTCAAAACCGTCAACGGCATTGCCCAAGCGTATGCCGACAAGACGATTGTCCTTGTGGGCTGTGGCGACAACTATGTCGCTCTCGTGGCTCAGGCCAAGGATGCTCATGAGCTGGCGGATAACATCGTCGCTCCCTACGCGCCCTACAGCATGCTCGAGCAGTGCCAGAAGAAGGAGATCTTCTACGAGCTGTGCGAGAAGCATGGCGTGCCCTATCCGCATACCTTTACCTTCACCATGGCGATGCTGAACGCCCAAGGCGAGGCACCTGCCGAAGTGCTCGACCAGATCGATTTTCCCTACCCGATGATTCTGAAGCCTTCTGACGGCATCATGTGGTGGCAGCACGAGTTCGAGGGCCAGAAGAAGGCCTATGAGATTGCCGACCGCGCCGAGCTGGAACAGGTCATTCGCGATTCGTATGCCAGCGGCTACACCGACGACCTGATCTTGCAGGATCGCGTGCCCGGCAACGACGAGTACATGCGCGTGCTCACCAGTTATTCCGACCGCAACGGCAAGGTGCGCATGATGTGCCTGGGCCATGTGCTGCTCGAGGAGCATCAGCCTCACGGCGTCGGCAACCACGCCTGTATCATCACCGAGCCCAATGACGAGCTCATGGGCGGCGTGCGCAAGCTACTCGAGGACCTTCACTTTGTGGGCTATTCCAACTTTGACGTTAAGTACGACGAGCGCGACGGCTCGTTTAAGTTCTTCGATTTCAACACGCGCCAGGGCCGCAGCAACTACTATGTTACTAACAGTGGCTTTAACGTTGCCAAGTATGTGGTGGACGAGTATGTGTTCAACCGCCCGTTTGAGCCGGAGTTTGTGACGGCGCAGGACGAGGCGCTGTGGATGGTCGTCCCCATGGGCGTCGTCGACAAGTACGTCAAGGATCCCGAGCTGCGCGCTAAGGTGCATCGTCTGGACAAGGAAGGCAAGGGCGCCGACCCTTCGTTTATGAAGGGCGACTTTGTCTTTAACCGCTGGCTGCGCATGTGGCACACCAAGCTGCGCCACTTTAAGCTGTTCAAGACGTATTACAAGTAGATGAGCGCGGCGCCCGTCCGGTTTGCATCGGGCGGGCGCGGGTATGATACGCGCAATTGCGCAAGCGTCACCAAGGAGGCGGCGATGGAAAAGCTGGGAGTTATCGGCGGCATGGGCGCCGAGGCCACGTCGTATTACTACGACCAGGTGGTGCGCCACACGGCTGCTGCCTGCGATCAGGAACATATCGACATGGTGGTGCTCTCCAAGTCGACCATGCCCGACCGCACGTTGGCCATTAAGACCGGCGAGCATGCCAAGCTGCTGGCGACCATGAAAGAGTGTGCCCAGGCACTCGAGTCGCTGGGCTGTGCGCACATTGCCATTCCCTGCAACACGTCACACTACTTCTACGACCAGATCCAGTCGTTTACGAAGGTGCCGATTATCCACATGCCGCGCGAGTCGGTTCGCTATGCCCTTGCGGGTGCGGTGATGGGGGAGTGCGAGTTCGACCCCAACTTGAGTATGCCGGCCGAGCCGGTGCACAAGATTGGCATCATGGGCACCGACGGAACCGTGGGCGCGGGCGTCTACGGCCGCGAATGTAAGGCTGCGGGTGTTGAGGTCGTCTATCCCAGCGAGAAACGTCAGAACGATGTGATGTCGCTTATCTACGATGATGTGAAGGCCGGACGTGAGCCCGATATGGATAAGTTCGACCGCGTGATGTGGGAGTTCGCCCGTAGTGGCTGCGACCGCGTCATTCTGGCCTGCACCGAGCTCTCGGTGCTGCAAAAGTACCGAGAGATGCCCGAGATCACCCTCGACGCCATGGATGTCCTGGTGCGCGAATCTATCATCCGCAGCGGCGCCCCCTACCGCCTCTAGTTTCCGGCCTGCCAAAAAGGGACAGGTTAATTTTGGTAGGTTTTATCTGGTGAAACAGTAAAGGCCTCGGCTCGTTTGGTGCGAGCCGAGGCCTTTTGCGTTGGGCGGTTGCTGTCGGTGGTGAACTAGAACAGGAAGCCGATGGCGATGAGGACGATGCTGACGATGAGCACGGCGATGTCCAGGCCCTTGATGGGGTAGCGCTTGTACGAGCTGGCGCGCGTACGCAGATAGAAGCCGCGCTGTTCTGCCGCCAAGGCTGTGGCATCGGTCTTGCCCACGCTCGAGATGAGCAGTGGCACGCACAGTGGCAGCATGAGCTTAAGCTTCTTGATGGGGTTCTTGGTGTCGTACTCGACGCCGCGTGCTGTCTGCGCCTCCATGATGGCGTTCATCTCCTGACCAAATACCGGCACAAAGCGCAGCGCCGTGCTAAAGGTGAAGGCATAGCGATACGGCACGTGCAGCGCCTCGACGCAGGCGTTGGCAAGGTCGTTGAGCTTGGTCACCATGAGCATGAGGATGAGTGGTAACGCCACACCCAGCAGGCGCAGGCAGGCCTTCGATCCTGTGACGAGGCCCGTGTCGGTGATAAAACCCCACACCACGTTGCCATCGCGCATAAAGGCCAGCTGGAGCACCAGCATGATAAGCGCGAGTGGAATCAGCAACTTGAGCAGCGAGAACAGACGGTCGACGACGCCGGCATAGGCACCCAGCGCAAGAGTGAGTGCCAAAAAGCCCAGCAGCGCCACGTAGGTGTCGGACAAGAAGATGCCGACGATGATGGCGGCGGCGAGGCCCAGTTTGACGACGGGATTCAGGCGATGCAGCAGCGTATCGCCCGGCGTGTAGTCGATGACGTTAACCACGGTGGACCATCTCCTTGGTAATTCGAACGACATCGGTGACCTCGCTCACCTGCGCAAAAGCGGGCGAGACGGAAGATGCCAGACGGCGCGAGAGTTCAATAACCTGGGGAGGCTCCACGTAGGCACGCCGCATGAGATCGATGTTCGAGAAGAGCTCGTGCGTGCGGCCGCGGTCGAGGATGCGACCGTCGGCCATTACCACAATGCGCTCGGCAAAATCCGAGACGACTTCCATATCGTGGCAGACCATGATGACGGCGCAACCGCGCTCGGCCATGGTGCGCACCGTTTCCATGACGGTCATGCACTCGCGGTAATCAAGGCCGCTCGTGGGCTCGTCGAGCACGACGATCTTGGGCTCAACCACTACGACGGAGGCAAGCGCCACCATTTGTCGCTGACCGCGCGAGAGCGAGAAGGGCGCCTCGTCGGCCGGCAAGCCAAAGCGGTCGATGACGAGCTGGGCGCGACGCAGAGCCTCGGCACGGTCGATGCCGGCAAGCTCCAGGCCAAAGGCGACCTCGTTGAGCACGGTGTCCTTGCAGATCTGGCGGTCGGGGTTTTGGAAGAGGGTCGCGACCTCGCGAGCGATGCGGCTCGTGGGAACGGCTGCGGTATCCAGTCCCGTGACGCGCACGCTGCCCGAGGCGGGCTTAAGCAGGCCTGTGAGCAGCTTGGTGAGCGTGGTCTTGCCGGCACCGTTCTGGCCGACGATGCCCACGAGCTCGCCGGGATAGAGGGTCAGGTTGAGGTCGTGGACGGCGGCGCCGCCATTGGGATAGGCAAACTCAACATGGTCGAAGGTGAGTACGGGCTCGGCGTCCTTGGCATGAGGGCGCAACGACGGTGCATGCGGGGAACCGGCGGGCGCCTGGGCTTCGATGGCCGCGTGTGCGGGGTCGACGATGCCCGAAATCAGGCGCTCGGCCTCATCGACATCCAAGCAAGGGGTACCGCTTGCCAGGCCATCGGCCTCGAGGCTATTGAAGATACGCGTTACGCGAGGGCAGTCGACGCCGATGGCACGGAGCTCGTCGGTATGCGCGAAGACCTCGTGTGGCTCGCCCTGCAGCGCGATTTCGCCATGATTGAGCACGAGCACACGGTTGCAATACTCCGAGAGCAGGGCGACTTTTTGCTCAACGACGACGATGGTGATGCCGAGTGCACGGTTGGCTTCACGCAGCGTCTCGAAGACCAACGTGGAGCTGGCGGGGTCGAGTGCCGCGGTGGGCTCGTCGAGAACCAAGACGCGCGGACGCATGGCGAGGATGGCGGCGATGGCTACCTTTTGCTTCTGTCCGCCCGAGAGGGTGGCGATCTCGCGGTCGCGCAGGTCGCTGATGCCGACGGTCTCGAGTGTTTCGCTCACGCGCTGCTCGATCTGGTCGTGGGGAACGCCAAAGTTCTCGAGGCCAAAGAGCATCTCGTCCTCGACGACCGAGGCGACCATCTGCGTGTCGATATCCTGCAGCACACTGCCGACGATTTGCGACACATCGGTCAGCGAGACCTCGCAGGTGTCGTGGTCGTCAACCATGACGGACCCAAAGAACGTGCCGGTGTAGTGGTGGGGCACAGCACCCGACAGACAGGCGGCAAGCGTGGACTTGCCGGCGCCCGAAGGCCCGATGATGCCGATAAAGTCTCCCTTGTTCACGTCGAGCGAGATGTGCTTAAGCGCCTGCTCGGTCTGCGTACCATAGGAGAACGAGACATCGTCGACGTTGATGATCGTTTTCATGGATACCTTTCATAGTCATTGGGTGTTCTTAAATGACGAGTCGTTTAAGAACGTCCCCAAAAGCTAGCTGTTTGGGACAGTCTTTGGTGATGGGGCCGCTAACGCGCGGCCCGTCCATCATATCAGGCTATTTGTTGAGCACCTTGCGCAGGGGGAAGAAGAGGGCCTGGACCACGACGGTGTTGAAGACAGCGGTGCCGAGGACGATGGGCACCTTGGCGAGTGCCGTGGGCAGCGCGGCACCCATGATGACGGTGCCCAGGACGGCGAAGAGGGCGCCCGAGACCAAGGTAGTGAGCAGGCCGGCGATGAAGGGGTTGACCTTGTTGCCGCCGATGTTGGACTTAACGAGCGCCGCCATCGTCAGCGCGCCGGCAAGCTCGGTCACAAAGTTGAGGCCGGGGATTGACGTGGTGATCTGGATGACGGCGGCCGACAGGATGCCAAAGATGACTGCCTGGGCAAAACTCGCCTGCGTAAGTGCGATGGCCAGGGCATAGGCAGCAATGATGAACTGCGGCTTGATACCAGTCGCGGCAAGAGCGTTGCCGACGGTCATGTTGAGGATAAAGCCGGCGGCAAGGAGGATTGCAAGCAGGACGAGCGAGGTGATGTCGAGGATGCCTTTGTCGGAAGCGGCGTTGGCAGAAATAGTGCGAGCCTGAGTGTTGGTGGCCATGATGTTCTCCTTAAGGTGGGATTTGAGATAAGAGTGTCCTAGACCCCCACGAAAGGGGTTAAATCGAAAAGGGGATTAATTTTGAATAATGGAGCATGGAGACGGCTTTACGAGGGCCCCAGGTTGGCGCGAAAGAGGAGCTGTCTCTTATACACATCTGACGCTGCCGACGAAGAGGATAG
>CABRHR010000100.1 GCA_902470835.1 uncultured Collinsella sp. | reverse complement strand
CCTGCGCAAGACGGAAAGCACATTAAGTGCTTTCCTTTGCGTGCGGAACTCGCGATAAAGTTCATATGCGCCGCCCGGCTCCCGCGGCTCTCAGGGGCTCCCATCCCAAATGCGGAGCAAAGCTCCGCACGCCAACTTTTTCTTTCAGCTAAAGAACGCCGGAAATTCGACGCTGGCTTGTTAACCTTGCTGGACGTTGTCGACGCCAAACCAGCCCAGAAGCTATATCGATACAGAAAGGTCCCCGGCGCTGCCCGGGCGCCAGCGGCCGCATATGAACTTTATCGCGAGTTCCGCACGAACAGGAGGCCACTTAATGTGGCCTCCGTCGTGAGCAGGACTGTAGAGCAGGAAAGTTCATATGCGGCCGCTGGCGCCCGGGCAGCGCCGGGGACCGCGCCGTACCAGCTACAGCGTCATGTTTGGATCGGCGTCGACGTCGAACGGCGAGATTTCACCTCGGTCGAATTTACGGCGGGCGACCTCCGCGATCATGGCTGCGTTATCGGTACAGGCAGACAAGGGCGGCACCGTTACGCGAATCCCCTGACGTCCAAGCTTCTTGATCATCATCTCGCGCAGATGCGGGTTGGCCGAGACGCCGCCACCGATGCAGTATTCCTTGCATCCGGTAGCGTGCAGTGCGTTTTTGGCCTTCTTGTACTGCACGTCAAAGACAGCTGCCTCAAACGAAGCTGCCAGATCGGGCAGGTGAATCGTGCGCCCGGCCTTGGTCTCCTGTTCAATGTAGAGCGTCACAGCGGTTTTAAGGCCCGAAAGCGAGAAGCGATAGTCTCCTCTGCTGTTAAGCGCACGGGGGAAATCGATCGCCTTGGGGTTGCCCGTCTCGGCCAGCTTGGAAATGATGGGGCCACCGGGATAGCCCAGACCCAATGCCTTGGCTACCTTGTCGAAGGCCTCGCCCACAGCGTCGTCGAGCGTCTCACCGAGCACCTCGTAGTCGCCCCACGCCTTCACGTGCACGAGCATGGTGTGCCCACCCGAGACAAGCGTGAAGATAAACGGCGGTTTGAGGTCGGGTTGCGCCAGCAGGTTGGCAAACAGGTGCCCCTCCAGATGGTTGACGCACACGAGCGGCTTGCCGGCAGCGTAGGCAAAGCCCTTGGCGAAGGCGACGCCAACCACGAGCGCGCCCACCAGGCCCGGACCCTGTGTCACGCCCACGGCGGCAAGCTCGCTGGGGGCAATGGCTCCATCCTCAAGACCAAGCGATGCTGCGGCATCCTCGAGCGCCGCATCCACGACACTCACAATCACCTCGACGTGTTTGCGCGAGGCGATCTCGGGCACCACGCCGCCAAAGCGGGCGTGAAAATCAATCTGCGTCGACACCTGGTTGGCCAGCATATTGCCATCCGCATCGATAATCGCCACGGCCGTCTCGTCGCAGGAACTCTCGATAGCGAGCACTAGGCGGCGGCGCTCAATTTCGGCACGCTCCCCCTCGGAGCGCCCAGGAGCAGGCAGCGGCCATACGCGCTGCTCTGCCGCCGTCGGCTCGGGCGAAGCATTGTCGACCGGAAGCACCAGGGGCAGCGGAGCCGTCATGACGATGGCATCCTTGCCGGCACCATAGTAGCCGCGGCGCCGTCCTGCCTCGGTAAAGCCCAGAGCGTTATAAAGCGCGATCGCTCCCTCGTTGCCGTCCTCGACCTCGAGCGAAGCCGTGGTGCAGCCGAGCATCTGGGCATCATAGCTCACATGCGACAGCAGCTTGCGGGCAATGCCCTCACGGCGATGTGCCGGGTCGACGGCGACATCCAGAATCTGCACATCACCGTCCACGACCATACCGCCGGCAAGGCCCAGTAGCTTGCCGTCGTCGTGTGCCACCCACCAACTACGCGGCGCAGCGACGTCCTCGCCCAGTTCGGACAGGAACATGCCCGGCGTCCACGCCTCGTGTCCGGCACCTTCAAAGCAGGCAGCCTCCAGCGTGCTCGCGCCCTCGGCATCCGCCGCGCCCATGGGACGGAACTGCAGATGACGACCGGCGAGCTCATCGGCAACGCCCGTAATTTCGCTCTGCGCACTCTCGGCAAGACCAAGACGCTTGCGCTCGTTTTCCTCGGCATCCGAAAGGCGCGTGTAAATCGGCAGGACGCGAGCCGGATCGCCGTCACCCGCAGCGTGCGCGAGCAGCAAGCCCTCGCCCGAAGGCCACCACAGGTCGCGCTCCACGCAGCGGGCGGTCTCGTCCTCACCCAGCAGCTTGCCATAGCGCACGAGACCGTCACCGGTCAGCTGAACCTGGTCCCAGTCCGCTGCTTGGCGCCACTCATCGAGCGCCACGGCGGCCTTGACCACGTGTTCGCGCTCAAATTGACGCTCGGGGCCCTCATCGACCAGCATATACAGCGCCGGATATACCTCACCGCGCATAGCATCGGCCAAGATACCAAGCTTGCCGCGCACGCCAGCCTTCCACGCCGTCCAAGCGCAAGCGTCGAGCGTCGACACGCCCAGCAGCGGAACATTGGCACCACGCGCGAGGCCCTTGGCAGTGGAGATGCCGATGCGCACACCCGTAAACGACCCCGGACCGCGGCCGACCACATAGCAACCAACATCGCTGCGATCCAGACCGGCTTGAGCCAGCACGCCATCAACGGTATTCACGAGCTCAACGTTGGCGTGACGGCGACACATGTGGTCGCCACTCACGAGCTTCGTCTCGCCCGTCTGCCCATCAATCCAGCTTGCCGCGCAGGCAAGCATGTCGGTCGAGGTATCGAGCGCCACCACCAGCGCGTTGTCGTTATGCAAGCTCATCTTGTACAGCCTTATCAATCAAATGGGAAAGCTCCATTGCGCGGTCACCGTGCGCCTCAAGTGTTATCGTTCGCACATCGCTGTCGTCCTCATCACGCTTGAGCGTCACCGAAAGATACTCATCCGTCAGCTCGTCCTGGAATTGTTCGCCCCATTCCAGCAGGCAAGCACCCTCATAGCCCAGCACATCGAAAATGCCCGTATCCTCGAGCTCGTAGGCATGCTCCAGGCGGTATAGATCAAAGTGAAACAGCGGAATACGACCTTGATCGTGAACGGCCATGAGCGCAAACGTAGGACTCGTAACCATATGCCCATCGCCCAGCCCGCGCGAGACGCCCTTGGTAAAGTGAGTTTTGCCCACTCCCAGGCCACCGGTCAGGATGAGCACATCGCCGTCCTCAAGGCACGGTGCAATTAGCTCGCCAAAGTACTCCGTATCGGCAGCGCAAGTCGTTTTGTAAGTACCTACCCCCAGGCGCTCCAGGGACATATATGCTCCTTATTATTCCGAGGCGTCCTCTGGTGCGGGATGTCGCTCCAGATAATCGCCCAGCATCTTAAAGTCTTCCTCCAGCAGCTCCTGCCACGCCGGATTGCGCAGCGCTGCTGCCGGATGAAAAGTGGGCATTACTACAAAATGCCCCATCTGGTGGAACCTGCCGCGCAGCTTAGTAATGCCAATCTCGGTCTTAAGCACAAAGTGCGTCGCGGGGTTGCCGAGCGTCACGATAATATCAGGCCAGATGCTTCGAATCTGCTCACGCAAAAACGGCGAGCAAGCCAGCACTTCCTCGGGACGCGGATTGCGGTTTCCCGGCGGGCGGCACTTAAGCACGTTGGCAATGTAGACGTCTTCGCGTTTGAGCCCCGCCAGCGACAAAATGCCGTTGAGGTCTTCACCCGCCGCCCCCACAAAGGGTTCGCCCTGCAAATCCTCATTGCGGCCCGGCGCCTCGCCAATAAACATCACGCGAGCGCGGGGGTTTCCCACGCCAAACACGATATTGCGACGCGACTGGTAGAGCTGGCAGAGGTGACAATCGCCCAGAACGGCCTCAATCTCCTCGAGTGCGACCTCACGTGGCGCCTGATGGCTATGGCCGGGGATGTGCATGACGCCCATAGCGGCTCCTACACGTAGACCTTGTCGAGGCGCATGCCAAAGCCGCAGGCGACCTCGTAGTTAATCGTGCCGCGTAGGCGCGCCATCTCGTCCATAGTGATCTCGGCATCGCCATCGCGGCCGACAATAATCATCTCATCACCATGTTCGGCCTCGGGAATCTCGTGTGCCGGGTTGGACTGAATGGCGACCATAAACTGGTCCATGCAGATATTGCCAACCTGATGCACACGCTCGCCGCGATACAGCACATCCATACGATTGGAAAGCGTACGCGATAGACCGTCGGCATAACCGATCGGCAGCGTGCAGATCTGAACGCGCGTACGCGGTACGCGGTAGGTAAAACCGTAGCCCACGCCCTCACCCATCGCAGGGTGTGCCACACGCGTCACACGCGCATGGACGCTCATAACGGGATCAAGCTGCATCACGCGGCCACTCAGCTCGCACGGCTGCATGCCATACAAGCCAACGCCAGCGCGAATCATATCAAAATGCATCGAGGGGTCGAGCATCGAGGACGGCGTGTTGGCGCAGTGCACGATACCGCACTCAAAACCCGCATCCTTAATGGCCTGAACGGCCTCGGTAAAGCGCTGACACTGCAGCTTGTAGTCCCAGCCCGAAGGTTCATCGGCCGTGGCGAAGTGCGTAAATACGCCGTCGCACTGAATACCACGATGGAAATTAATACCGCGGACAAAGTCGAGCACCTGCGTGTAGTGAACGCCGATACGATTCATGCCCGTCTCGATGGCGAGATGATACTTGCCCACTTTGCCCGCCGCGACGGCACATTCGCCATACGCAAGAGCAAAGTCAGACGTATAGACCGAGGGCATGATATCAAACTCGAGCAACGTCGGAATGGCCTCGATAGGCGGCTCGCTTAGGATGAGGATGGGTTTCGTAATCCCGCCCTGTCGGAGCTCAACGCCCTCGTTAACCGTCGCCACGGCAAACATGTCGGCACCGGCCGAATACATGATCTTGGCGCACTCAACAGCTCCATGACCGTAAGCATCGGCCTTGACCACGCAGCACAGGCGCTGACGTGGATTCAGCAAGTTCTTATAGGCCCTCGTGTTGCGACGGAGCGCCCCGCGGTCGATCTCGACCCAGGACCAGCGCGTCAAATCGGCTTTATTCATGATTAGTCATCCGACCCTTCGTCCATGATTCCCAGATCTTCGAGCGCATCCTTTGCCGCCAGTTCCATGGCAGGACCGATCAAGTCGATAAGATCGGTCGCGATGACGCTCTTCTCACCATACTCCGTCGCCGCGGCAAAACCGGCGTAGCTGTGAAGTGCGACGGCGTACGAATACAGCAACTCCCAACGATCCATCTCGTCGCGCATGGTGGCAAGCGTGCCGGCCAAAATACCCGCGAGAACATCACCCGAACCGGCAGTTGCCAGAGAAGCCGGACCCGAGAGCGGCAGCAGCACACGCTCAACGCCACAGATAGCCGTCGTCGGCCCCTTGGCAATGACCACCAGATTGTCGGAGCCTGCAGCCCAGACAACCTTCTGCGCGGCCGCAATCGCGGTACCAAGGTCGTTCACCTCGTCACCGGCAACCAGACGCGAAAGCTCACGATAGTGCGGCGTCATAACCAACGGCTGCTCGCGACGATACATCTCGGGATTACTATCAATACCGTCAATGGCAATCTTAGCAAGGCAGTTGAGTGCATCGGCGTCCAAAATAAGCGGCACATCAAGCTCGAGCAAGCCCGAAACCACCTGCATAGCGCCGGCAGATGTCGTCATACCGGGACCGCACAGTACGCAGCTGTACTTCTTTGCAATCTCGCACACCGTCATGCGCGCAGCGGCGCCAAAGGAGCCGCGGGAATCAGACGGAATAGCAAAGACGGGAATCGAAGGAAGGGCCATGCGAATAAGATTTGCGCAGGCGTCAGGAGCCGCGACTGCCACGTAACCAGCACCCGCGCGCGCTGCAGATTTGGCCGCCATAATGGCAGCACCAGGATATTGCGCAGATCCGGCGACAATAAGCACAGAGCCACGGGAATACTTATCGATATTCGTAGGTAGCGGGGCAAAGTAATCAACTAAGTCACCGGGCTCGACAATCTCGGCGGCGTGGTCGACATCATCGATGACCTCGTCAAGACGGTCGTAAAGATTGCCGCAGATCAAATCGCCAGCATACTCAGGGCCATCAGCGCTATACAGACCAATCTTGGGCGCAATCATCGTCACCGTATGCTCGGCACGAATGCAGTCGTCATCAACAACGCCCGTCTCGGCATTCAGGCCCGAGGGGACATCAATGGATACGACACAATCGGCGCATTCATTGACCGTAGGAATCCAGATGGAGAACGGCGCACGCAGATTCCCGTGGAAACCGGTACCAAAAATGGCATCGACAACAACATCGGCCTTATCGATCAAAACCTCGAGTTCGTCACGCGAGGGGCCGACGCAAACGTGCACATCGCGGCCGGCAGTACGACGAGCAACATGACGTGCCAGAGCGGCAGGAATCTCATCCGGCTCAACCGGAGAAACGATATCGACGTCCACACCCTTATGGCTCAGAATATCGGCGGCAACCCAACCGTCGCCGCCATTATTACCAAAACCGACCAGAACGAGAACCCGATCGGGATTGAGCTTCAAGACCTCGTTGGCGGCAAACTCACCCGCTAGCTCCATAAGCTCGGCCTTCGAAGTCCCTTCGCGTTCGATGATATCCTCGAGACGAACGACTTCTTCGGTACTCAAAACCGGTTTCATCTATGCTCCTAGCGTATCTTGCGAAGCATCGCCCAGGTGCTCCGTCAATGCTGAATTCTGCAGCTGCTCAAGCTCATCTAAAACAGAGCGAGCCTCTTTAAATGTCTGCGCTACGCGTTTCTTGGTGCTCACCTTTTCCTCTTTTGGCTTAGGCCGAGCATCTTCGGTAATCGCGATGGCATTCGCAACGGCTAAGTCTCCTGTAAGCGTAATGGAAAGAGCGACCTCAACAACACCCAGCTCTCGAGCGATCTCGAGAGCACGGCCCGAAAGCAGCGCCTTCGGTTTGCCGAGTTTATCACGCGTAACCGAAACATCCTTGCGACCAACGCCTTGACTAAAACCCGTGCCGAGAGCTTTAAGTACCGCCTCGCGCGAAGCAAAGCGGCTGGCATAGTGAGCAGCGGGACGCGATGATGCATCACAATACGCACGCTCTTCTTCGGTAAACACACGCCGAGCAAACGACGGCGTCTTTTCAAGAATTGATTTCATACGGGAAATCTCGACGATATCAACGCCGATACCAGCTTCAGCCATGTTCACCTCCATATCGCACAGACTAAGTTATTGTAGCCCGTTCACAGAAGATGCGACAAACGAGGGTTATAAAACACAGCTACTATGTGAGACACAATCCCGCAAACGCAAAAAAGGGGGAGGCCGCGAGGCCTCCCCCTTCTCAGTTCGATGACGGCTCGGTGCCGTCCACCGGTCAGCGGCGCCCTGGCCTCCCACG
>CABRHR010000099.1 GCA_902470835.1 uncultured Collinsella sp. | reverse complement strand
TCTACACTATCCTCTTCGTCGGCAGCGTCAGATGTGTATAAGAGACAGCCCGAGCCTATAGACGTCAGCCCGCAAGACGACGAGTCGGCCGCCCGCATGTCCGAGAAGCCCGACTCCCCGGACACCGGCGATTCCGAATCAAACGCCGAGACCGACACCGTCTCTCCCGGTGACACAGCCGAGATCGACGTTGCCGCCGTTGAGGCCAAGCTCAAAGACCCCGGCTCGACCATGAGCTTTGAACCCCTAACCGAGGAGCGCATCGAGACCGACTCGACCTATGATGCCGGCACCACCACGCAACTCATGTGGGGCGCCCGCTCCGACGTTGGCTGCGTGCGCCCGCACAATGAGGATTCCTACCTGGTGCAGTCGCCGCTCTTTTGCGTATGCGACGGCATGGGTGGTCACGCTGCCGGCGAGGTAGCCTCTTCCATCGCCGTCGAGACTATTGCCAAGACGGCCCCACAGTCCGCCGACGCAGCACGCCTGGCCGCAGCCGTCGAGGCAGCCAACGCCGCCGTAATCGAGGCGGCCCTGAACGGCCTGGGCAAGCCCGGCATGGGCTGCACAGCCACCTGCGCCTACATCGAAAACGACACGCTCGCCATCGCCCACGTGGGCGACTCTCGCGCCTATCTGCTCCACGAGGGCACGCTCATCCGCGTGACCCGCGACCACTCCTACGTGGAGGAGCTCGTGGACGCCGGCGAGATCACGGCAGACGAGGCTCGCGTCCACCCCAACCGTTCGGTCATCACCCGCGCACTGGGCTCGGACCCCGCCATGTATGCCGACCACTTCACTCTGCATATCGAGGAAGGCGACCGCCTGATCCTGTGCTCCGACGGCCTCTCGAGCATGATTCCCGATAGCGATATCGAGAACATCGCCACGCAGTCCTCAACCGCGCAAATCTGCGTCGACAACCTAGTGGACGCGGCGCTTGCCGCCGGCGGCCACGACAACGTGACCGTAGTAGTCGTTGACCTGGTTGACGATGGCGTTATGCGCGAGGCGCAACGCGCGCGTCGCCGCAACGTTACTATCGCCGCCATCCTGGCCCTCGTCTTTGTGCTGGCAGCTGGCATCTGGGCCTACACGGGTGTCACCGGCTCGTACTACCTGGGTACCTACCAGGGCAATGTCGCCGTCTGGCGCGGCCTGCCCGGCAAGCCACTCGGACTCAAGCTCCACTGGCTCGAAAGCGAAACCAGTATCAAGCTGTCCGACCTGCCCGAAGACACGCAAAACCGCCTCAAGGCGGGCATTCCGCAAACAAGTGTCGACGATGCGCAGGACACGATATCCAAGTACCGCCACCAGATCGACGAGGAGCAGACCCGCCAGGTGATCGACGCGCAAACGATTCGCGACAACACCAATCAGGGATCGACCTCCGAATCAGATTCCGAGAAAACCGCCGAACAGTCCGCCGAGGCCGAAGCCTCCGATAAGAATTAGAAAGGGAGTGCCGCTTATGAGTCGCCGCAACACCGAGCTGCTCTTGCTCATCGCCTCGGCGTTCCCCGTCATCCTGCTGTATGCGATGTACGTCCTCACCGCGGGCGCTGCCATCTCCTTTGAGACGCTCGCCGTACCGATCGGCCTCTTTGCCGCCTTTGCCGCGGCCCACATTGCCGTGCGCATCTTGGCGCCCGGTGCCGACCCCGCCATCCTGCCCATCGTATTTATACTTTCGGGCATCGGCATCACGTTCGTGACGCGTCTCGCCCCCGCTCTCGCCATCTCACAGCTCATCATCCTGTTTGTCTCGGTGGCGCTCATGGTGGGAACGCTTGCACTAGTCAAAAACCTCGACGTGGTCATGCGCTACAAGTACACCTTTGGCATCATCGGCATCATTCTGCTGATGCTGCCTATCTTTATCGGCACCACGATCTCGGGCTCCAAGCTGTGGATTCGCATCGCGGGCTTTACCATCCAGCCCGGCGAGTTCGCCAAGGTCTTTATCGTCCTGTTCCTGGCCGGCTACTTGGCCGAGAACCGCGAGTTGCTCTCCATCTCCAACCGCAAGATCCTGGGCTTTAAGATCCCTCGTCTGCGACTGCTGCTGCCGCTGTTTGCCGTGTGGGGTGTGTGCCTGCTCGTCGTCGTCTTCGAACGCGACCTGGGTTCGGCCGTGCTGTTCTACACCATCTTCTTGCTGATGCTCTACGTTGCCACGGGACGATTCTCGTATGTCGTTATCGGTCTTGCGCTCTTGGCCGTTGGAGCCGTGGGCGCCTACAAGTTCCTGTCGCACGTTCAGGTGCGTTTCCAGGTTTGGGTCGATCCGTTTAAGGACGCCCAGGGCCAGGGCTACCAGATCGTCCAGTCGCTCTTCTCGCTTGCCGATGGCGGTCTGGTCGGTGTTGGCATCGGCAACGGCATGGCCAACAACATCCCTGTCGTCGAGTCCGACTTTATCTTCTCGGCTATCGGCGAGGAGATGGGCCTTTTGGGCGGCGGCGCCGTGCTCATCCTGTTTATGCTCTTTGCCGTGCGTGGCCTCACCACGGCTGCCCGCGCTAAATCCGACCTCGCTGCCTTTAGCGCCACGGGCCTTACGGCCGCCATCAGCTTCCAGGCCTTCTTGATCGTTGGCGGCGTAACCCGCCTGATTCCGCTGACCGGCGTCACCCTGCCCTTTATGAGCCAGGGCGGCTCCTCGCTGCTGGCGAGCTTCATCATCGTCGCGCTCCTGCTGCGCGCCGGTGACGAGGCGACCGGACGCGAGGCCGAGCTTACCGGCACCGGCACCATGGCCGCCATCACCGATGATCAGGTCGCATCTGCCGCCGCCCCGACGGGCACGCGCTTTGCCACCTCGTCTTCCTACGGCAGCGGCAGCCATTCCGTCGGCTCGCGCATGCGCCGTCGCCTGCTCGACACGCCTGAATCCGGTGTGCTCGGCCGCGTTGCGCTCGCCAACCGTCTAACCCGCGCGGTGCTCGCCTTTACGGCGCTGTTCGCCATCCTTATCGGCAACCTCACCTATGTCCAGGTCATTAAGGCCAAGGACTATCAGGACATGCCGACCAACAACCACACCATCGCCCGCTCCAAGTACATCCAGCGCGGCTCCATCATCACGTCCGACGGCGTGACGCTGGCCGAGTCGCTGCAGCAGGAGGACGGCACCTACGTACGCTCCTACCCCAACGGTAACCTGGCAGCGCACGTGGTTGGCTACGTGAGCCAGCAGTATGGCACCACCGCCATCGAGAGCGTCATGAACGACACGCTCACCGGTTCTAAGGACTACTCCAGCTGGAACAACGCCATCGCGTCGCTCGCGGGCCAGACCCAGCCGGGCAACACCGCCAAGCTCACCATCGACTCGCGCATCCAGACGGCGGCCGAGCAGGCACTCAAGGGCTTTAAGGGCGCTGTAGTGGTCATCGACCCGCGTACCGGCGCGGTGCTCGCATGTGCCAGCTCGCCCACCTACGACAACACCAACATCGATGCCCTGCTGCAGACGGGCGGCGGCGAGGACGGCTCCATGTACAATCGCGCCATGGACGCGCTGTACACGCCGGGCTCAACGTTTAAGGTCGTTACGCTTTCCGCGGCACTCGAGACCGGTACCGCCAGCCTTACCAGCACCTACCAGGCGCCCGGCTCCATGGACATCGGCAACGCACCAGTCACCAACTATGCCAACGAGAGCTACGGCACCATCAGCCTGCAGCAGGCCTTTGCCGTGTCCTCCAACGTCGTCTTTGGCCAGGTGGCAAACGAAGTTGGCGCAAACACGCTCGTGCAGTTTGCCAACGCCTTTGGCTACGGCCAAAAGCTCGGCCAGGACCTGACCTCCGCGGCCTCCATCATGGCCGACCCGTCGCTCATGACCGAGTGGGAGACCGCCTGGGCCGGCGCCGGCCAGCCTGTCGGCATGGACCACACGCCCGGCCCGCAGACCACCGTCATGCAGAACGCCGTGATTGCCGCCGCCATCGCTAACAGCGGCGTGGTCATGGACCCGTACTTTGTAGCCCAGGTACTCGCCCCGGACGGAACCGTGGTCAAGACCACGCAGTCCCGCTCGCTTGGTCAGGCCGTCAGCTCCGCCACGGCCGACCAGGTCAAGCAGGCCATGCTTGCCGTCGTCCAGTCCGGCACCGGCACCGATGCCCAGATCCCCGGCGTCAAGGTCGCCGGCAAGACCGGCTCGGCCGAGACCGGCGGCACCAACGTCAACTCGATGTTCGTTGGCTTTGCACCTTACGATTCACCCACGGTCGCCATCTCGGTGGCCTTGGAGGATTTCGACAAGCATGACGTCAAGGCCGCCAAGATTGCCGGTATCGTCCTGACCGCGGCGCTTGCCGCACAGGGAGCGTGATGCCCATGATCGAATCGGACACCCGAGACGCGCCGCGACCGAAGAGTTAGCGGCAACACGCCACACGGCCCCAGCGGCCACATCGTAGGTACTACACACATCGTTGAGCGAATAGTTATGTTAGGAGCAGGAATGGAACAGAGGGTCCTCGGGGGAAGATACCTCCTCAAGGATAAGGTGGGAACAGGCGGCATGGCGACCGTCTACCGTGCACAGGACCAGGTCCTCGACCGCACGGTTGCCGTCAAGATCATGCTGCCGCAGTATGCTGGCGACGCAACCTTCGCCGCACGCTTTAAGCAGGAGGCCCAGGCAGCAGCCGGTCTCTCCTCCCCCTATATCGTGGGCGTCTACGATTGGGGCAAGGACGGCGACACCTATTACATCGTCATGGAGTACCTGCGCGGAACCGACCTTAAGAGCGGCATCAAGAGCCACGGCGCCCTCGACCCCAAGAAGGTCGCCCAGATCGGCTCGCAGATCAGCTCCGCGCTTTCGGTCGCCCACAAGCACGAGATCATCCACCGCGACATTAAGCCGCAAAACATCATGGTGCTGCCCGACGGCAACATCAAGGTGATGGACTTTGGCATCGCGCGCGCCAAGAACAGCCACCTCACGCAAGACAACAACGTGCTGGGAACCGCCCACTACGTCAGCCCCGAGCAGACCCGCGGTCAGGACCTCGGCC
This sequence comes from uncultured Collinsella sp., assembly GCA_902470835.1. Taxonomy (GTDB): domain Bacteria; phylum Actinomycetota; class Coriobacteriia; order Coriobacteriales; family Coriobacteriaceae; genus Collinsella. The sequence goes on along the minus strand of CABRHR010000099.1, from coordinate 2,562 downwards.
CCACCTCGGATATCTACTCGCTGGGCGTCGTGATGTATGAGTGCGCCACCGGCCGCGTTCCCTTTGACGGTGACGACGCTATCTCGGTCGCACTCAAGCAGGTCAACGAGCTGCCTATTCCGCCGAGCCAGATCAACTCCGGTGTCGACGCCGACCTTGAGCGCATCATCCTCAAGTGCATGGAGAAGGACCCGGCAAACCGCTTCCAGACCGCCGACGAGCTGCGTCAGGTGCTCAACAGCTACCTGTCGGGCCGTGCCGTCAACGTCTCGGAGCCCACGCGCATCATCGGTGCCCCCGGTGAGCTGGGCGCCACCAAGACTCGCGAGCTTTCCGATCAGACGCGCGCCATGGTGCGTCCCGTCTCGGGCGTGAGCGGCCAGAATACCGCCCGTAGCTCGGTTTCGGGCTCCACCGGCTCCTACGAGGTCGAAGAGCCCAAATCCAACAAGAACAAGATCATCGCCGCCATGGTGGCAGCCGTTGCCGTCATCGGCATCGTGGTGGCCTTTGCCACAGGACTCTTTGGCGGCGAGCAGGTCACCGTGCCCGATGTGCTGGGCAAAGACCAGCAGACTGCCGTCGAGCTGATTAAGGAAGCCGGCCTCGAGGTCGGCACCATCGACCAAAGCTACAATGACGATGTCGACGAGGGCAAGGTCGCCGAGCAGACGCCCAACGGCAACACCAAGAAGGCCAAGGGCACCAAGGTGAACCTGGTAATCTCCAAGGGCCCCAAGCCCTCCGAGAAGGTTGAGGTTCCCCGGCTTGTCGGCTTGACCAAAGACCAGGCCGAGGCCGCGCTGGCAAGCGTTGGCCTGAAGGGCAACGCCTCCGAGGAGGCCAACGAGGTCGATGAGGGCCAGGTCTTTGAGCAGGGCACCGAAGCCGGTAAGGAAGTCGCGAAGGGCACGACCATCTCGTACAAGGTCTCGAGCGGCCCAGATACCACGTCCGTCCCCGACCTGACCGACATGACCGAGGCCCAGGCGCGCAACGCCCTCGATATGGCAGGCTTTGGCGTCGACGTTAGCTACCAGGAGAACGACTCGGTTACCGAGGGCACCGTGATCAGCTGGAACCCCAGCGGCAAGCAGAAGCCCGGCGCCACGATTACCGTCGTCATTGCCAAGAAGTCCGGCAAGGCCGCCGTCCCGGGCAACCTGTACGGTAAGAGCATCTCCGCCGCCGTCACCGCGCTCAACAACGCCGGTTTCTATAACATCGGCTTCTGTGACCAGAACGGCAATCCCGTAAGCGGTAATGAGGATGCCACCGTTACGGGCGTCTCCCCCACCGGCAAGCAGTCCACCGACAGCACGATCACGCTAACAGTCGCACTTTCTGGCTCGGGCTCTGGCTCTGGCTCGGGCACGGGTGACGATTCCGGTACGACCAACTAGTCGCCACCCCACCGCTCATCACGGCTCTCGCCGCAAACATATTCGCTCACAGGCGCCCGCTTGCTCCCCCAGCAAGCGGGCGCTTTCTTTATCTGAAGCAGCGAATACTACGGCATGCCTTAAACCAAAAGAGCCCGGCACCGTAGCGGTACCGGGCTCGATATTCCTCTGGTGCCCCCGGGCGGATTCGAAAACTCCCCCCGCGGGGAAATTGGTGACGCGGGTGTCGATGGTCCGAATCCCGCCCTTAGACCAGAAGAGCCCGGCACCACAGCGGTACCGGGCTCGATATTCCTCTGGTGCCCCCGGGCGGATTCGAACCGTCGACACCCGCTTTAGGAGAGCGGTGCTCTATCCCCTGAGCTACGGAGGCATGTTGTACTAGTGTAGCAGATTTACTGCATCGCAATACGTCGCATGACTAGACTTCGAAGTTGCGGTGGAATAGTTCCTGTCTGAAGCATCTAAAGCCGTATTTAGGAACTATTTCACCGCAACTTGTGAAGAGCTAGTTGCCTTTGTGGAAGAGGTTTTTGATAACGGAAGGGATGCTCTTGGCACCCTTGGCCGTCACATCGATAAAGTCGGGCGAACGCACGAGCTTGTCCTCGTCGACGTACTTGCGGACCGCGCGCAACGTCTCTTTGTCGTCGCGCGTCGAAAACGTAAAGTGACCGTTGTCCTTGGTGAAGATGGCAAAACGCGTGATCTTCTTGGTGCCGCGCAAAACCTCGGCGGCAATATAGTCGACCTCGTCCCACGGGATTTGAATATAATCCTCGGGATTGCGCTCGTTGTAGTACTCGAATGCCTTGTTGCCCACCATCACGTTGCCGTGGCTGGTAAGTCCCATCAGACAGGTTGCCGGCGTCGCCAGATCGACCGTGCTGTTCTGAGATTGCGCCATGCGCGCCTCGCCCTCCAAATAAAACAATCGGACCGCATCCAGTGTACCCACCGGGTGCGGTCCGTTTCAATGGCTCAAAAGCCCTTGTCTAGCTACTCTCGGTCTTAAGCCGAAGCGTGCTTACATGAAGCCGCAGACTCGACCGATGATGCCGATGGCGAAGAGAGCCAGGATGATGACGATCGGGCTGACCTTCTTCTTGAGGAGCTTGCAGACCAGCAGGGTCAGGCACACGGCGGCAAGGCCGGGGAT
>CABRHR010000098.1 GCA_902470835.1 uncultured Collinsella sp. | reverse complement strand
CTACACTATCCTCTTCGTCGGCAGCGTCAGATGTGTATAAGAGACAGGACGGGCTCCTCGTGGTAAACGGCGGAGATGGCCTGAGCGAACTCCTCGGCGACCGAGATGGTCTTGATCTTGCCGCCGACCTCGACGGGGATGGCGTCGGTGACGACGCACTCGACGATGGGGGCATCGTTCAGGCGCTCGATGGCCGGACCGGAGAAGATGCCGTGGGTGGCGCAGACGTAGATGTCGCCAGCGCCCATAGCCTTGAGCTCCTTGACGTTGGCGCACAGGGTGCCAGCGGTGTCGATCATGTCGTCGTTGATGATGCAGGTCTTGCCCTTGATGTCACCGATGATGCCCATGACCTCGGCGGCGTTGTGGCGCGGACGGCCCTTGTGGGCGATGGCCAGGTCGCAGCCGAGCATGTCGGAAAGCTTCTTGGCGGCCTTGGCGCGGCCCACATCGGGGGAGACGACAACCAGGTTGTCGGTGTCGAAGTGCATGTCGTTGTAGTACTGGCCAAACAGCGGCAGTGCGGACAGGTGGTTAACCGGGATATCGAAGAAGCCCTGGATCTGGCCCTGGTGCAGGTCGAGGGTGATGATGCGGTTGACGCCGGCGCGCTCGAGCAGGTTGGCGACGAGGCGGGCGGTGATGGGCTCGCGCGGGCCGGCCTTGCGGTCCTGGCGGGCATAGCCGTAGTGGGTGATAACGGCAGTGATGGAGCGGGCGGATGCGCGCTTGGCAGCGTCGGTGGCGATGAGCAGCTCCATGAGCATGTCGTTGACGTTGCCGCCGGCCACGGACTGAATCAGGAAGACGTCGGCGCCGCGGACGGTCTCGTCGTAGCGGGCGTAAATCTCACCATTGGCGAACTGCTTTAGCGTAAGGCCCGAAAGCTCGACCCCAAGGTACTCAGCAATCTTCTGAGCGAGGGGACGGTTGGAGGAACCGGAATACACGCGGATGGACTTGCGCATATTCTCCGACTTCTCGGGATCATTAATCGGCATTACCCTTCTCCTTTATATCGAATGCCATATAGATGCCTTGTTGCATTGTAACCGCGCGACGGGGTTTATCGAGTCCTGATAACGTCTTTACCGTCAACGGACACGAACCGACCACTCATCCGGTTGCGCAGGTCACGATAGAAAAAGGAGCCGCCCCCATGGGAACAGCTCCTTAGATGCTTGGTAAAACGTTATACCTCGTCGTCCTCGTGCAGACGGCGGCGATAATCGGCGGCCCAGCCTTCAATATTTACCTGACGGGCGCGGCCCAGACCGAGCGCGTCGGCCGGGACCGGCTCGGTGATGACGGAGCCGGCGGCCACGAGCGCGCCGTCGCCGATCTGGGCGGGCGCGACCATCATGGTGTCGGAACCGATGAAGGCATCCTTGCCGATGACGGTCTTGTGCTTGTGCACGCCGTCGTAGTTGCAGGTGATGGAGCCCGCGCCCACGTTGACGCCAGAGCCCATGGTGGTGTCGCCGATGTAGGACAGGTGCGGGACCTTGGAACCCTCGCCGATCGTGGACTTCTTGATCTCCACGTGCGTGCCGGCCTTGGAGCCGTCGAGCATATGGGTGCCCGGGCGCAGGTAGGCGCGCGGGCCGCAGTCGACGCCGTTCTCGATGACGGCCTCGATGGCGATGGTCTCATCGATGGTGCAGCCGCTGCCGACGGTGGTGTCGGTGAGACGGCTGTTGGGGCCGAGCTGGCACTCTTCGCCCACGGTGACGTGACCGATCAGATGCGTCTGCGGCCACACGACGGTGTCGCGGCCGATGACGGCATCGGGACCGATCCAGGCCTGCGTGGGGTCGATGAAGGTGACGCCCTCGGCCATCCAGTGCTCGTTGATGCGGTCGCGCGCGATGGCGGTGAGCTGCGCGAGCTGGATGCGGCTGTTGACGCCCAGGCCGTCGCGGTAGTCGTCGCAGTGGAAGATGGAGACGGCCTGGCCGTGGCCTTTGAGGATCTCGAGCATGTCGGGCAGGTAGTACTCGGACTGCGCGTTGTCGTTGCCGATCTCGTTAATGTGGGCGGCGAGCTGCGCGCCGTCAAAGGCGTAGCAGCCGGCGTTGCACTCCAACAGCGTGGCAGCCTGCTCGGGCGTGCAGTCCTTCTGTTCGATGATGCGCTCGATCTGGCCGTCGGCGCCCAGCTTGATGCGGCCGTAGCCGAAGGGGTCGGGCGGGGTCATGGTCATGACGGTGCAGGCGAGCTCGCCGGTGGCGACGGTCTGTGCGAACTTGGCGACGGTGTCGGCGGTGATGAGCGGCAAGTCGCCGTTGAGTACGACGACCGGGCCTTGCGTGATGCCGCAGGCCTCGAGCGCGACCTTTACGGCGTGGCCGGTGCCCAGGCGCTCGGTCTGCTCGACGCACTCGACTTTGGTGGCGCTGTCGGCATAGGCGCCGTCGATGAGGGCGCGCATCTCGTCGGCGTGGCTGCCGATGACGACCACGACGCGGCTGCAGCCGGCCTTGATGGTGGCGTCGACGATCCACTGAACCATGGGCTTGCCCAGGATCTTGTGCGAAACCTTGCAGTGGTTTGACTTCATGCGGGTGCCCTCGCCGGCGGCGAGGATAATTGCGGTTGCGTCCATGTGATCTCCTGTTACGTTATAGAGACGTGTGTTTGGAAACGATACACGGCGCAATATGATACCGCAGGCATATGATGAGCGCGTAACGATTGGTTTGCGGCGGTTGAGGCTTGCGTCGCTGGTGTGGCGTTTGCGCTGCTTGCGTGCGGCGTTGGCGGTGCTACGGAGCCGTCGTTTGAGCTAGGGGACGGGGGTGCCCGTGGACAACATACGAGAAGAGTTTGGCGGCGAGCCCGTCGCGGCATTCTCGATGTCGCATCCGGCGGTGCCGGCCCTCTACATGGTACTGACGCTGGGGCTCACCATGTTCTCGATGCAACCGGTGCTGATCGCGCTGTCGCTTGCGGGCGGGCTGGCGTACGGGCTTGCGACGCGCGGTGCTGCGCGCACGTTGGGCGCACTTCGCTGGCAGCTGCCGGTGATTTTGATCGTTGCGGTGCTCAATCCGCTGTTTAGCGCCTCGGGTTCGACGGAGCTGTTTCGCATCGGCATGCGCGCGGTGTATCTGGAGAGCATGGTATATGGCCTGTGCATGGGTGGGCTGTTTATGGCGAGCGTGCTGTGGTTTGAGGCCGCGGCATCGATGCTCGGCTACGACAAGGTGCTTGCGCTGCTGGGCAACGCCGCACCGGTGATCGCGCTCATGATCTCGATGTGCATGCGGCTTATCCCGCAGTTTTTGCGCCGCGGCCGCACGGTGCTGGCGGTGCAGGATGCGATTGACGTGCCGGGACGCGCGCCGGCCGACCCCGTGCGCTCGCGCCTGCGGGCGTCGAGCGTGTTGATGGGCTGGGGCATGGAAGATTCGCTGGAGCGCGCGGACGCGATGCGCTCGCGCGGGTGGGGTGCCGCGACGCGTCGTACGACGTATGCGCGGTATCGGCTGGGGCGCGGCGATGTTGCCGCGCTGGTTGGGCTTGCACTGTTTGGCGTGGTCACGGTGACAGTGGCGTGGACCGCGACGACGCAGTATTCGTTTTATCCGCAGCTCTCGGTGCCGGCGCCGTGGCCGGGCTATGTCGTGTACGCTGCCTGGATGGTGCTGCCTTGCGCGTTGCACGCGATTGATGAGAAGAGGTTTGGCTGATGGCTCGGTTGGATAGGAGCTCGTCGGCGGGTGTGGCATATGGCTCGGCCGCGCCGGCGATTGAGGTGCGGAGCCTGAGCTTTGCCTACCCCGATGCTGATGCTGCGGTGCTCGAGGGGCTCGACTGGTCTGTTCCCCAAGGTGCGTTTGCACTGCTTGTTGGCGGTACCGGTTCGGGCAAGTCGACGCTGCTGTCGCTGCTCAAGCCCGAGATCGCGCCGGCGGGTACACGCTCCGGCGAGCTGCGCGTGTTGGGCGAGCTCGTCGCCGACATGGATGTGCGGGCATCGGCGGAGCGCGTGGGCTATGTGTTCCAGGATCCCGAGAACCAGATCGTGTGCGAAACCGTGTGGCACGAGATGGCGTTTGGCCTGGAAAACTTGGGGCTAGCGCGTGATGAGATGCGCCGTCGCGTAGCTGAGACCAGCTATTTCTTTGGACTGGAAGATTGGCTTCACCGCGATACTGACACGCTTTCGGGCGGTCGCAAACAGTTGCTGTCGTTGGCGGCCGTTCTGACGCTGCGCCCGCGCGTGCTGCTGCTCGACGAGCCCACGTCTCAGCTTGATCCGGTTGCGGAGAAGAATTTCCTGCACGCGCTGTTTCGTGTGAATCGCGAGCTGGGCTGCACGGTTGTTGTGGCGACGCATCAGCCGCGCCCAATGCTCGAATACGCGACGTGTGCGTACCGGATTGAGGATGGTCGCGTGCGCGAGGTGGCGGATATGGCTTCTTTGGGACGCCGAGAATCGCTGTTTTCCGATGACATGTTGGGGTGGGGTGCCATCCGATGTGCAAATAAAGGAGTATTCAGCAGGCGTGAGGACAATTTGGGCTCTCTGGAGCCGCCCGGGGACGTATCGAGCGCGAAAAAAAGTTCGGAATTGGACAAATCGTCCGAATTTGTGGCGCAAACGTCGCTCGAGAACGGCTCGGAAGCCTTCTCGCGCACGGATGGAAGCAGAATACTCCAAAAAATGCACGGCGGGTCGGCTACCACCCTGTCGGAAGGCTGGTTTCGCTACGATCGAGCGTCCGGCTGGGTGCTGCGCGGGCTCGATGCGTCGTTTTCGGCTGGCGCGGTGCATGCGGTTGTGGGCGGTAACGGCTGCGGCAAGTCGACGATGCTTTCGGTGCTGGCCAAGACTGCCAAGCTGCAGCGTGGTCGCATGGTGCGCGGGGCGGCCTCGGCTGCGCTGCTGCCACAGAACCCCAAGGCCCTGCTGGTTACCGAGACGGTGCGCGACGAGCTGATGGAATGGGCCTCGACCTGCGGATATGACGAGGCTATGGCGCGGGAGCGTGCGGCGCAACTGGGATTGGACGGCCTGGAGACGCGCCACCCTTACGACCTCTCGGGCGGACAGCGTCAGCTGCTTGCGTTGGCAAAGCTTCTGTTGATTGGCCCCGAGCTGCTATTGCTCGATGAGCCCACCAAGGGTTTGGACCTGGCCAGCCGTCGCATCATCGCCCGTGCCTTGCGTGACCATGCGAAGGCTGGCGGCACCGTCATCATGGCTACGCACGATTTGGACTTTGCCGAGCAGGTAGCCGACGACGTCGCCATGATGTTTGACGGCGAGATTGCCTGCGTGGAGCCCCCGGCCGACTTCTTTGCCGACAACGTGTTTTATAGGGCGTGATGGAATGGCGGATTATCGCGGCTCGCGCCTACTTGTAAAACTGGAGATTCCGCTGTTGTTGGCGGTGCCGGCGGTAATGGCCGCAGCATTGCTGGCGGGCATTGAGCAGGCAGCACTTGCCATGCTGATTGTGGTGGCGCTCGTGCTCGCGCTGTTCTTTGCAGGCTACGAGGCGTCGCGACCGGGCCTGCGCCAGATTATGCCCACGCTGGTGTTGGCGGCGCTGGCTGCGGCGGGCCGCATCTTGTTCGGCCCCATTCCCGACTTTAAACCCGTGAGCGCCATCGCCATCATCGCCGGGGCGACGCTCGAGCGTCGCAACGGCTTCATGGTCGGCGCGTTGGCAGCACTGACCAGCAATTTCTTTTTTGGGCAGGGCATGTGGACGCCATGGCAGATGTATGCCTGGGGGCTCGTGGGATACGTTGGCGGTGCGCTGGCGCATGCCGGTGCGTTCGACCGTGCGGATGGAACCGTGCGCATGCCGGCGCTGATGGCGTACGGCTTTGCTTCGGGTCTGCTGTACGGCGTGGTGATCAACGCGTACGACATTATCGGTTTTGTACAGCCGCTTACTTGGGCGGGTGCCGTGGCGCGTCTTGCCACTGCCGTACCGTTCGATATTACGCACGGCCTTGCGACCTGCGTGTTTTTGGCCGCCTTGTACAAGCCTTGGTGTCGTCGCATTAACCGTGTCGTCGTGAAATACGGACTGTAGGGCATTTCGCGTTCCCACACGAACTTGCGGTGGAATAGTTCTCGTTTTTGGCTATTTGCTGCCCAAACAGGAACTATTCCACCGCAACTTATAGGGGGAGAGGGGTCACATGATCTGCTTTCCTCTGTCCCCCAGGAATTACTTGGCGCTAGAGCTCTAGCGTGAGGGTGACGGGGCAGTGGTCGCTGCCGAAGATGTCGCCGCGGATGCCGGTGTCGCGTACGTTGTCGGCGATTGCGTCGCTTACCAGGAAGTAGTCGATGCGCCAGCCTGCGTTGTTCTTGCGGGCATTAAAGCGGTAACTCCACCAGCTGTAGACGCCCTCGACGTCGGGGTTTGCCGCGCGCCAGGTATCGGTGAAGCCGGCGTTGAGCAGCTCGGTAAACTTGCCGCGCTCCTCGTCCGAAAAGCCGGCGTTGCCGCGGTTGGACTTGGGATTCTTAAGGTCGATTTCCTCGTGCGCCACGTTAAAGTCGCCACAGGTCACTACGGGCTTGCCGGTCTCGCACTCGAGTCCCGTCAAAAAGCCGCGATAGGCATCATCCCAGGCCATGCGCACATCGATGCGCGCGAGTTCGTTTTGCGCGTTGGGCGTGTAGACATCCACAAACCAAAACTTGTCGAACTCGAGCGCACAGACGCGGCCCTCGGTTGCGGCTTGGGCGACGAGCTCGGCCGCCTCGCCCTCGCCGGCGTAGGGTAGCAGCGCGTCGGCGTGCAGCACGCGCAGCGGTTCCTGGCGGCTAAAGACCGCAGTGCCCGAATAGCCTTTACGCTCGGCGTAGCTCCAGGTTTGGTGATAGCCGGGCAGGTCAATATCAACCTGGCCTTCTTGCAACTTGGTCTCTTGCAGCGCCAGGATATCGACGTCGAGTTCTTGCGCGATCTGGATAAAGCTCGGGTCCTTTTTGAGCACGGCGCGCAGGCCGTTGACGTTCCACGAGGCGAAAGTGTAAGTCTGAGGCATGGTGTCCTTTCGACGGGGTTGGCAGGCTTAAGATTAGCGCAACAGGGGCGGGGTGGGCTCCGCACATGCTGACTTAAAGGACGCATGCTGGGACGTCGCTCAACGCTGCCCGACCAACAAGGACGGAGGACTCATATGACGCAGGCAATATCGGACCCCAGGCAGGCCTCCGCCGCGCTGGCGGATCTGTTTGACACCCACAAGCGCGTGGTCTTCTTTGGCGGCGCGGGTGTTTCCACGGCAAGTGGCATCCCCGATTTCCGTAGCGTGGACGGCCTGTATCACCAGCAGTTTGCCTATCCGCCCGAGACCATGCTGTCGCATAGCTTTTACGAGGCGCATCCTGCGGAGTTCTTCGACTTTTACCGCACCAAGATGATCGCGCTTAACGCTAAGCCCAACCGCTGCCACACCAAGCTGGCCGAGCTGGAGCGCGCCGGCAAGCTCGACGCCGTGGTGACGCAAAATATCGACGGTCTGCACCAGGCGGCCGGCTCGCAGCGCGTGTTCGAGCTGCACGGATCGGTCCATCGCAACATTTGCCAGTCGTGTGGCGAGGTCTATAGCGCCGAGTGGATTTGCTCGCGCGAGCACGAAGATGCCGCAGGCGTGCCCGCGTGCCCTGCGTGCGGCGGTCGCATCAAGCCCGATGTAGTGCTCTACGAAGAGCCGCTCGACGAGCATGTGCTGACCGGCGCCGTCGCCGCCATCGCCGCTGCCGACGCCCTCATTGTGGGCGGGACCTCGCTCGTGGTGTATCCGGCGGCAGGCCTTACGCGATACTTTACCGGCGATACGCTGGCCAT
>CABRHR010000097.1 GCA_902470835.1 uncultured Collinsella sp. | reverse complement strand
CTACACTATCCTCTTCGTCGGCAGCGTCAGATGTGTATAAGAGACAGTCTCCCCCACCGCGCCCCGCGCTATACTCGTCCGCATGGATATCAACGCACGCAACATAACAACGCCCACTGTGGCCACGTCGACGGCGCCCAACAGCAAGCTCGCCCCCGCCCTCGCGCCCGTCGTGGGCCGTTTTGCCCCGTCGCCCTCGGGCCGCATGCACCTGGGCAACGTGTTCAGCTGCCTGTGCGCGTGGCTTTCAGCCCGCAGCCAAGGCGGCAGCATCGTGCTGCGCATCGAGGACCTGGACGATCGCTGCAAGCGCCCGGAACTTGCCGCCCAATTGATTGACGACCTAGCCTGGCTGGGGCTTGAGTGGGACGAAGGCCCCTACTACCAGCACGATCGCCTGGACTTGTACGAGGACGCCCTACACCAGCTGCAAGACGCCGGCCTCACCTATCCCTGCTTTTGCACGCGCGCCGAACTCCACGCCGCGAGCGCACCGCATGCGAGCGACGGCACACCCATCTACCGCGGCACCTGCCGAGGCCTTTCTGCCGAGGAGGTTACCCGTCGCAGCATCCTGCGCGCTCCGGCCACGCGCCTGCGCGTGCCTGCCGTCGACGACCTCGCAGACGATGTGATTGAATTCGTGGACCGCACGTATGGTGCCCAATGCGAGGCGCTCGCCACCGAGTGCGGCGACTTTTTGGTGCGCCGCAGCGATGGTGTTTTTGCCTATCAGCTGGCCGTGGTGGTCGACGACGCTGCCATGGGCGTCACCGAGGTCGTGCGCGGATGCGATCTGCTGGGCTCCACGCCGCGCCAAATCTATCTGCAGCATCTGCTGGGACTTCCCACGCCGCGCTACGCGCACATCCCGCTGCTCATGTCACCGGACGGCCGCCGCCTATCCAAGCGAGACCGCGATCTGGACCTGGGCGAGCTACGCGCACGCTTTGGCACGCCCGAGGCGCTGCTGGGATGGCTCGCAGGGCAAACGGGCATCGCACCGGACACCACGCCGCGCTCTGCCGAGCAGCTGGCCGAGCATTTTAGCTGGGACGTTATCCGCGCGCATCGCGAGAACATCGTTATGGATGAAAGGACAGGCATGCAACAGACGGCAGCCCACCTTGACGAGCACCTCGATAGCGACATTGTCAAAGTATCAACAACCCATCTTTCGCCAGAGGGGTTCGATGCGTTCTGCGAAATACTTGACTCTCCCACGCCTGAAGCTGCGAAAACGTTGCTCGAGCGCAAGCCGGCTTGGGAGTAAATCCCTTAACAAATCGGTTTTGGTTCGCCACGAAGCTCATTCGTCCGCGCCCCTACACGACATCCCAGGGCTGGAGCTCGTCGCCCAGGCGAACGATGCAGTCGTAGAGCACGGTATGGCGCTCGGCCGGGTTGGCATCCCGATGAAAATGCCCGTAGTACCAGCGCTTGTAATCCAAGCGGTCTTCCAGCTCATCGAAAAATGCCGTAAGCCGATCAACGGCGGGATAATTCCAGCCGGGCGTCGGATAGAGCGTCGGCGAGAGCATGCGCGTGGAGCAGGTATGGGTGATCACGTAGTCGATCTTCCAGTCCACACTGTCAAGCTTTGTCCGCGCCTCCTCAAAGTTGCGCTCGTCCGGAAGCTCCTGCGGCCACCAGCTGGAATACGGTATGCGGTATTCCTTGTCCACGCTCGTGGCGCCGCCCATGGTAAAGACCGTTGAGCCGTCGAGCTCAAAAATCTCGCCACGCGTCAGGCGCCGTATGGGAGAGGTATCCGACAGGCGCTGCGTCAGTCCTCCGTGCCACAGCTCCATGGGTCGCTCCGCCCAGTGATCGAAACGTTCGTGGTTGCCGTCGACGAACAGCAACGTATAGGGGCGCGACTCCAGCCAAGCGATATCGGCGCATTCCTCGGCAGAGAAATCCCACGGAAAGCCAAAGTCGCCCGCGACGATGAGATAGTCGTCGCTCGTCAGGCTATCCCCAAGCTCCCAATCGCGCAGCTTTTGCATGTCGAGGCCGCCATGAATATCGCCCGTCACATAGACCGTCATCGGATTACCACTTCCCTGTAAGTCGCTAGCCCACATTCTGCACGATCACTAAGCCAACCGTTCCAACCCTTCCATCCTTTAGGGCTTACCCCTCGTTCTTCCATCCAAACGGGTCAAACATCCAAAAGATCAGATCGAGCACGCCGCCGGTCGCCATGGCGCCGGCGAGGGCAATGCAAACGTGCAGCGAACTGGCGCTTCGGAGCACGTCAAATGGTCCCAGAACAGCCAGCAGCGCGACCGCTGCGCCGGCCACGCACAGCGCAAGACACGGTCCCGCGTCCTTGACGCACTTCTTTGCGAGATGCTTGGTGTTGTCACTCATCAAATCGAACTCCTTAGAGGGTCGTTGCTTTGATTCACGCCGCCGTGACTGACCAAGACGGCAAATTAAGTCTCCCACGCCACGCGGACACAGCTGAAAGCCCTCGCGCAAAAAAACAGCGCGCCGCAGGATTCGTATCACCTGCGGCGCGCCGAAAATGATCCGCTTTCCTCCGCCCCCAACGGATCAGCTGAGTTGGTGCCGCTTGACGGAGAGGAAGGAGCCGGCGGCGTCACGAGCCTCGGCAATGTCACTAGGCATAGGAAACAGACGCGCTTCAAACGCCCTAAGCCCCAAGCCTACCTATTAAGAAATCGACTGCAGAAACGATTTTGATACCGTCGATGTCGATCGGATGGCTCCCCTGACGAACGACAATGATCTTCTCGTAACCGCCGGTAATCTTCTCGAGCGACCTGAGCTCGAATGGACATAGTTCGCGCTTATGCGTTGCCTCCTCGTCAATCGACTCTGCGACTGGACGTCACGAAAGGCTATCAGCTATTCGAGATATTGATTTCTAGGAACCATCTGGTTCTCCATTGCTCGTCCCAATCTGCAAGTTTTTCTCATCGAATGACAAGAACTTGCGAATTCTGCAAGTTCTTCTCACGTAGCGATAAGAACCTGCATATCCGTCCGTGGCCATTTGCAGTCGGATTCTGGCGAGGCCATGACAAGCAGCTTGCCACATGGCCGACACGGAGCCATGGCATGCGCGGAATCTTGGGGGCAGGACTTCTCCCAGCAGCCTATAAGACGAAAACATATACACATAGATAGAGAGAAGCCCAGCAAGGCACGGCACCAAGGCCGCAGCCACAAACCTGAGTAGCCGATAGTCTTAAAATCACATACGCCCAAAAACACGAACGATCGATCTGTTATCCTGGCGCCAACATAGTCTTTCGAAAGGTTTGGCCGGGATGACTACGCAGCAGCAGATTGATATTGAATTCGACTCGCTTGTACGCGAGAACGATTCACCCAAGCTCATCGCCAACTCGAAGGCGACCGGCGGAACACTACTATCCGTTATCAAGGAGCAGCTCTCGACCTGCAGCTCTTTTGACTTTTGCATTGCGTTTGTTGCAGACGGCGGCCTTCAAATCTTGGTCGAGGCGTTCCAGGAGCTCAAGCAGCGTGGCATTAAGGGCAGGCTGCTAACGTCCACCTATCTCAACTTCAACTCACCCGATGCGTTTCGCAAGCTCCTGGAATACGACAACATAGAAGTTCGCGTATTCCAGGGTAATTTGCATGCTAAGGGATACATTTTTGATAAGGGCGAAACCAGCACGGTTATCGTCGGCAGCTCGAACATGACGCAAACCGCCCTCACCTGCAATAAAGAATGGAATGTACTCTACCGGACCGTTGAAAACAGCCGCCTGCTCGGAGAACTTAGAGGCGAGTTCAATTCGCTGTGGAACGACGCCTCAACCGTTGCGCTTTCCCAAGACTGGATTGATAACTACGCTGCGTATCGAATGGCCCATCCGCCAAAAACTAAATCGAACCCGACATTCAAATCTGCTGAGACGCCGGCGCAGAATGACCTCGAAGAAATCAAGCCCAATAAAATGCAGCAGCGCGCCCTTGAGGCGCTCGGCGTAATCCACCGCAAGGGCGAGACCCGTGCATTGCTGGTCTCGGCAACCGGCACTGGCAAGACCTTCCTTTCGGCGTTCGACGTGCTCGCAACTAAACCCCGGCGCGTCCTCTTTCTTGCGCACCGCCGGCGCATTATAGACGCCTCTCGCGCAAGCTACGAACGCCTCTTAGGTAGCACCTATACGTTCGACACCTATCAAACTGGCAAGAATATAAGCAATGCCACCTGCGTGTTTGCCATGTGTTCTTCGGTCGCCAAGCATCTGAGCGATTTCCATCCCGATGAGTTCGACTACATCGTCATCGACGAGGCCCACCGCACGGGATCTCAGAGCTACCAATCCATCATGTCGCACTTTACGCCTCGGTTTTATCTGGGCATGACCGCCACGCCTAATCGCACCGACGGCTATGACGTCTTTGCCCTTTTCAATCACGTCATCGCGTTCCAGATCACGCTGCAGGACGCTTTGGCCGAGGAGATGCTAGCCCCCTTCCATTATTTTGGCATTCACGATCTGGAGATTGACGACGAGACAGTCGAAGACACTGCCTTGTTCGGACGCTTGACGTCTGACGAGCGTGTGCGTCACATCACCGAGAAGATTGAAGAATACAGCATCACCAAAAGCAACCGCAGGGGCTTAATTTTCTGCAATCGAAACGCCGAGGCCGAAGAACTGTCGCGCAAATTCAACGCTCTCGGATATCGAACGACTGCGATTAGCGGTCAAGATTCCGATGAAGTCCGCGATGCCGCGATCGGCCGACTTGAAGCCGGCGAGCTCGAGTACATTTTCTCGGTCGATATCATGAACGAAGGCGTCGACATCCCCTCTCTCAATCAGATCATTATGCTTCGGCGCACCGACTCCGCAATCATCTTTGTTCAGCAGCTCGGACGAGGTTTGCGCCTGAATGATGGCAAGGAATACGCACTGGTACTAGACTTTATTGGCAATTACCAGAGCAACTTCTTGGTGCCCATCGCGCTTTCGGGTGACAAGACGTACAACAAAGACCGTCTGCGTCGTCTCGTCCAAGAGAGCGATTCGGCGATCCCCGGATGCTCAACGGTAAGCTTCGATCGTATTTCCGAAGCTCGCATCTATAAGGCCATCGACGGCGGCGACTTTACCTCCGTCAGTTTTTTGAAGAACGAATATCTCGACTTGCGTCAGAAACTCGGCAAGATTCCATCGCTGCTCGAATTTGATCGTAATGGCTCCATCGATCCGCTGCTTATCTTCAAGAACAGCGGCCTGGGGTCCTACCACGCATTTCTTTCCAAATACGAGCTGGGCTACACAGTCCATTTTTCCTCCGATCAAACCAAGATTCTCAAATTTATTTCTCAAAAGCTCGCCGCGGGTAAGCGATTTGAAGACCTCTATTTGCTTCAAACGCTCGTCGAAGCCGGACACGAGGGCTACCGGCATATGCGCGAGGCTGCGCTTAGGAACTACCGCGCACAGCTTAAGGACAGCGCCGTTAGGTCGGCAATCGCAGTCCTTAAGGGCGACTTTGCCACTCCTAAGGATTTCGTTTCCCTGCTTATTGACGATGGATGCGGACCTCGTCTGACCGAAGCCTTTGCGACCGCTCTCCGCAATGCCGAGTTCAAACGCCAGGTTCTCGAGGTGCTGGATTTTGGCATCGCGCGCAACCGACTCGACTATGCCGAGACGTACGAAAACACAAATTTCGTTCTCAACGCCAAGTACACGTACGAAGAGGTTTGCCGCTTGATGAACTGGGAAAAGAACATCAACGGCCAAAACCTTGGCGGTTACTTCTACGACGAGAAGACCAATACATTCCCCGTGTTTATTAACTATGACAAGGCACCCGACATTAGCGAGTCCATTCAGTATGAAGACCGCTTTGTTTCGCCGAGTAAGCTAGTTGCAATCTCTAAGAACAACCGCACGCTCAACTCCCCCGAGATTCAGCGCCTGCAGGCATGGCCGGGCAACGGACTAAAGACGTATTTGCTTATGCGTAAGAACAAGGACGATAAGGGCGGTAGGGAGTTCTATTTCTTAGGCGAAATGCATCCGACCGGCAAGTTCGAAGCTATTAAAACTAAGAGCGGCGACAACGCCGTCGAAATCGAATATGAGCTCAATGCGCCCGTGCGTCAGGACATTTACGAGTTTATGCTCAGCGATCTTAGTGGAGCCGAGTAGCAAAAAGGAGCGAGGCACCATGTGGCACCCGCTCCTTTCTTACTTAAGCCCAAGTTTCTTTTCGAGTTCCCTAACGACTTTAACGTCCGCCGGAAGCCAATCGACATCCCACAGGTTATTGGTATCGAGCCACTTCATGTCCTCGTGAGCGTGCTCTTTGAACTCCCCCGAAAGGATGGTAGCTAGGTAGCACTGCATCGACAGATGGAACGTCTCGTAATCGTGTTCGACCGTGCAAAGATAGTCAAGGTTACCGATCGTGACCTCGAGCTCTTCTTGAATCTCGCGCACGATTGCCTGCTCGCCGGTCTCGCCCGGCTCGAGCTTGCCGCCCGGAAACTCCCAGCCGTCTTTAAACTCGCCATAGCCGCGCTGGCAACTCAGGATTTTTCCATCCTTCTGAATAATCGCTGCTGCAACATTGATTGATTTCATAACTAGTCATCACCTCTCCAGTTGAGCCCAACCAGTATAGGTGATCGACCGCCCGCCATGTCCCAGTCGCCTGAAAACCGCCCACTCGACCAACCCTTGACGCCGTTTTGCACAGGCACCCCATCCCCCGCTATCGAGGTCTAATACTTTTCCCACCGCCGCGCAAAAACTCATCCAACATTAATCTTGGCTCAAGAATCGCTTAATCTATAACCTGCACTATAGAGTTCGACCAAGGGCGGGGCGGCGTCACGCAGGCCGCCGAACGCAACGCTCGCGCCCGGGCAGATCGCCCGGCGTCGCGCCCATCGAACGAAAGGAACAGGTCATGGACGACCTCGAAAAAGTTGAAACCATCCGCACCAAGTGCAACGTGAGCTACACCGATGCCAAGGCCGCGCTCGACGCCGCCGACGGCAACGTCTTGGATGCCATCATTTGGCTCGAGTCGCAGGGCAAGACCCAGACCACGTCGGCGCACGCCGCCACCGAGTCCGCGCCAGTCGATGAGCCCTCAGCCGAGATGGTCGCCGCGCAGGCCGCCTACGAGAAGTCGAGCGAAAAGACCGACTTCTCCAAGAAGATGGACAGCGTGTGGGAGTACCTCAAAAAGCTCTTCCGCCTGAGCCTGGACACCAAGTTTATCGCCACGCGCCGCGACGCGATCATCCTCAACATTCCCATCCTGATCCCCATCGTCGCGCTGTTTGCCTGGGGCGCCACGATATGGCTGATGCTGATTGGCCTGTTCTTTGGCATGCGTTACCGCATCGATAGCGACGGCGACGTACCCGGCAGCATCAACAACCTTATGAATCACGCTGCCGATGCCGCGGACGACATCAAGCAAAATCTCAACGACGACAAGTAATCGCAGACGGGGGCACGCATGGCACGGATCCTGAT
The DNA here is from genome assembly GCA_902470835.1 of uncultured Collinsella sp. GTDB lineage: Bacteria > Actinomycetota > Coriobacteriia > Coriobacteriales > Coriobacteriaceae > Collinsella. Next base: position 392 of record CABRHR010000097.1, on the reverse strand, counting down.
CGTAGAGGACGAGGAGAAAATCGCCCGCTTTGTGACGCTCGAGCTGGAGCACGAGGGCTACCAGGTGGAGCACGCCGCCGACGGCCGCACCGCCGTGGACCTGGCGCTGGAGCGCAACTACGATCTGATTCTGCTCGATGTGCTGTTGCCGCAGCTCAACGGCATGGAGGTGCTGCGACGCGTCCGCAAGCACAAGGATGTACCGGTGATCATGGTCACCGCGCGCGATGCCGTGATGGACAAGGTGGCCGGGCTCGATGCCGGCGCCGACGATTACCTGACCAAGCCGTTTGCGATTGAGGAGCTGTTCGCACGGATCCGCGTGGCGTTGAAGCGCTCGGAGGCCTGTCTCTTATACACATCTCCGAGCCCACGAGACGCTACGCTATCTC
>CABRHR010000096.1 GCA_902470835.1 uncultured Collinsella sp. | reverse complement strand
AGATAGCGTAGCGTCTCGTGGGCTCGGAGATGTGTATAAGAGACAGGTGCCGCCCCAGACGCAGTAGTTGTCATAGAAGATGCCGCCGGTGCAGCCGCACGCGCCATAGGACACCACGATCTTGGGATCGGGTGCGGCCTCAAAGGCGCGCAGGGCCGGCATGCGCATGGCGCGCGTCACGGCTCCGGTGTACAGCAGCACGTCGGCGTGACGGGGCGAGGGCACGACCTTGATGCCAAAGCGCTCGACGTCGAAGACGGGCGTGATGGAACCGAAAATCTCGATCTCGCAGCCGTTGCAGCCGCCGCAGTCAACACGGTAGACGTACACCGAGCGCTTGATCTTCTTAAGAAGGGTCGCCTTGGCCTTCTCGATGCTCTCGTCGAGCTCGATCTTGGTCGGGCGGTACTGAAGCCGCTCGGGCAAAAGCGTGGGTTCGGCCATGGTTACTCCTCCTTCGTATCAAAATCCATGATGATGCCCTCGACCGGCGCCGGACCGGCGGGGATCTCGGGCGCATCGGGGTTGAGCTCGCGGTCGATATACTCCGGGTTCACGCCGTGGCCGCCCAGATACTCCATGCCGGGGCCCTGGGGCTCACCGGACGCAAGCGTCTCGTTGGCAGCCATGCCGTGCGCGTTGCCGGTCTTTACGGCCGAGGCGGCGCGCAGGGCGTCGAGCTCGCGCTTGCACTCCTGGCACATACCGACGGTACGGGCGGCCTGCTCGGCCTCCATGCCGCCGGCCTTTTGCAGCAGGCGCTTGGCGTAGTCAATCTCCTTGTGCGGGGCAAACGGCTTGCCGCAGCGCGAGCAGTGCTCGAGCGTGTAGACGCTCTTGCTGGTGAGGTCGTCTTTGCTCATGACGGCCAGCTCAAACTCCTCGGTGAGCTTGATGGCCTCCATGGGGCAGGCTTCCTCGCAACGGCCGCAAAAGATGCAGCGGCCGTAGTCGATCGACCAGGTAATGGTATCGGCCGCAAGGTCGGTGTCCATGCGAATGGAATCGGCCGGGCATGCCACGCCGCAGGCACCGCAGGCGATGCAGAGCTCGGCGTTGTGCTCGGGCTTGCCGCGCATGTCCTTGTTGGTGGGGAACGGCGCAAACGGGTACTTGACCGTCGCGTCGCCGGCCTTGGCGTTAACCTTCCAAAGCTTCAGCATATTAGAGCGCCTCCTCATCGAGCGGAGCGGCCATGGTGCCCTCGCCCGCAAGCGGCGACTTGTCGCGCCAGACGTTCTCGAACTGCTCCTTGTCGAGCACGTGGTCGCGCTTGGCGGCGACATCGGTCACCGTCACGCGGTCGGTGCAGGAGTAGCACGGGTCGAGCGAGCCGACGATCAGCGCCGCGTCGCCCACGGTGTTGCCGCGGAACATGTAGCGCAGGACCGGCCAGTTGCTGTACGTGGCGGCCTTGGCGCGCCAGCGGTAGCACTTCTGGTTATTGCCGAGCATGGCCCAGTGCACGTCCTCGCCGCGCGGCGCCTCGGTGGCGCCGATGGCGTACTTGTGCGGGGTGTACTCCCAATCCGTGGTGAGGATGGGGCCCGACGGGCAGTTCTCGAGCATGGTCTCGATCATGTCGATCGAATCGTAGACCTCCTGGATGCGAACGGCGGTACGGCCGAAGGCATCGCAGGTGTCGGCCGTGGCAGCATGCATCTTCTGAACATCCGGATCGGCGTAGCCGTCGAAGGGATGGTCAAAGCGCACGTCGCGGGCATAGCCCGAGCCACGCATGAGCGGGCCGACCGGCGAGAAGTCGCGTGCAATCTTGCGGTCCAAGATGCCGATGCCACTCGTACGCTCAATAAAGTTGGGCGTGGAGAGTAAGACGTCGACGAGCTCCTGAACCTCGGAGCGCAGCTGGTGGATGGTCGTGAGCGTGGAGAGCTTCTGCTCAGCCAAAATGTCGCGACGCACGCCGCCGATCACGTTGAGGCCGTAGGTCTTGCGGTGACCGGAGAGCTTCTCGGCCAGGTCCATGGACTTCTCGCGGACGCGGAAGAACTGCTGGAAGCCGGAGTCGAAGCCCGTGTAGTGCGACGCCAGGCCAATGTTGAGCAGATGCGAGTGCAGGCGCTCAACCTCGAGCATGATAGCGCGGGTGTACTGGGCGCGCGGCGGAACATGGATGCCCTGAGCGCGCTCGACGGCCTCGGCGTAGGCCACCGAGTGGGCGCAGCCGCAGATGCCGCAGATGCGGTCGGCGAGGAACGTCACGGCGTCATAGTTCAGACGCGTCTCGGCAACCTTCTCCATGCCGCGGTGCACGTAGAACAGACGGTAGTCGGCGTCGACGATCGTCTCGCCCTCGACGAACAGGCGGAAGTGGCCGGGCTCGTCGGAGGTAATGTGCAACGGGCCCATGGGGACGAGCGTCGTCTCCTTGCCCTTGGTATCGGCCAAGAACTCGTAGTTTTCCATGTCGCTCGCGGGAGCGGGACGGAAGCGGTAGTCCATGGAGTCCTTGCGCAGCGGGTACAGGCCGCTGGGCCAGTCATCGGGCAGCACCAGGCGGCGACGATCGGGCAGACCCTCGGGAATCAGGCCAAACATATCGCGCAGCTCGCGCTCGCCCCACACGCAGGCGGGGACGAACGGCGTCACGGACGGGAACGTCATCTTGGCGGGATCGACCTCGGTGCGCACGGTCACCCAGCCGGGGTCCTCCCCCTCCATGGAGATGACGTAGTACACGGCGTAACGGCCGCACAGACTGCGCTCGTCGTTGCCGATGATCACAGGAATCCAGCCGTAGCGCTCGTAATACAGGTAGTGGACGGCCTCGGGCAGCTTGTCCTGCTTGACGGTAATCGTCAGCTGGTCCTCGCACTGCCACTCGACCTTCTCGATGCAGCCCGGAACGGCGCGGCGCAGGGCCTCGACATGGCTCTCGCAGCGACGGGCATACACCTTGTTCTCAGTTTCAATCATTCGTTACTCCACCTCGCTCTGAGCGGTCTCGGTACCGAACACAGCGCGGTACATCGGCGTCGCGTGAAGTTCCTCGGTGCTCTGCTCGAGTACGATGCCGGTCGCGGTCTCCACACCGTGCACGAGGGGCAGCGGGGTGGCGATGCCAAACCACAAGATCATGACGGCCAGGATGATTTCGGGGATAAGCATGAGCGCCGGGGCCTCATGCTTGCCCATGCCCTGGGGCGCATGGCCGAACACCGACTTGAGTGCGATACGGGAGAGCGCAGAGATGGCCACGGTAAGACCGAGGGCGACCACGACGACCAGCCACATGGGACCGGAGGTAACACCGGCGACAAAAGTCAGGAACTCGGAGATAAACATGCCAAAGGGCGGGAAGGCACCAAGACCGAGCAGCGCCAGGACGGCGAGCGCGGCGGTTGCGGGGGCAACCTCGACGACGCCCTGGATCTTGGCCAGGCTACGCGTGCCAAAGGCGTGCTGGATGTTGCCGGACACGCAGAAGGCAAGCGTCTTGGTAAAGCCGTGGAACACGCAGTGCAGCAGGGCCGCGGCGATACCCAGCGGGCCACCGATACCCAGGCACAGGGCGATAACGCCCACGTTCTCCACAGACGAGTACGCAAAGCGGCGCTTGAGGTCGTCCTGGCGAAACATCGAAAGCGCCGCCACCAAAATGGACAGCGTGCCGACGATCAGCAGCAAAAGTTGCGGATACTCGGCGCCCACGGCCTGGATGGTAAAGCCGTAGAAGCGCATGATCACAAGCATGGCGCACTTAAGCAGCACGCCCGAGAGCAGGGCCGAGACAGGGCTCGGAGCCTGGGAGTGGGCATCGGGCAGCCAAGTATGCATGGGGAACAGGCCGGCCTTGGTGCCAAAGCCGATCACGACAAACGCAAAGGCGAGGCGCATGAGCGTCGGGTCGAACTGGTCGGCATACGGCAGCACGCACGACAGAAACGCGGCCTCGTGGGCGTTGGGAATCACGTCGGCGGCGTTGGCGTAGATCAGCAGCGTGCCGAACAGGCCAAAGGCCACGCCGGCGGTGCAGACCATCGCATACTTCCAAGAAGCCTCGAGGGCCGTCTTGTTCTTGTAGATACCCACGAGGAACACGGTGGAAAGCGTGGTTGCCTCCACGGCGGCCCAGGTGAGGATCATGTTGTTGGACAGGCATGCGAGCAGCATGGTGAACACAAACAGGCTAAACAGCGCAAAATACTGCTTGGCGCGCTCGGCGGGCATGGAGCCCTCCTCGATATCGGCCTTTACATAGGGCAGCGAGAACAGCCCCGTAAGAAAACCGATAAAGCCGATGAGCAGCACAAAGATGGCGCCCAGCGAATCGAGGTGGAACCACAGGCCAAGAGCGCTCGCGGTTTCGCCGCTCATAAGGACGTCACCGGCCGTCATAATCGACAGCACCAGGACGGCTGCGACGGAGACCAGGTTGAGACCGGCAAACACGTTATAGGACGTGTTCTTGGGCAAAAACGCCATGACCAGCGAGAACACCAAAGGAGTCGCGAGCAGGGCGAGAATCAACGTTTCCATGGACTACCCCCTCAGCTCGGACAGGTCGCGCGCATCGAGCGAGTGGGAGTCGTCCCAAATGCGACGCACGACGATGGACATGATGATGACGGCAAAGATGGCGTCGGTGGCAATACCGATCTCGATGATCTCGGGAGCGGTGGGGGCCAAAAGCGCGAGCGTCACATGGCTGCCGTTTTCCATAAGGCAGTATCCAAAGATCTGCTTCATGATGTTGCGCTGCGAGATGATGCAGGTGAGGCCCACAAAGAAGTGAGCGAAGCTAATAGCGAGCGCAGGCGTTGCGACCTCGGCCGTGGGCAGGCTGATCTGCGTCACGACGGTAAAGCAGATCGCGACCTCCACGGCGATGATGCAAATGGCCCATGCGGGCTTAAGGCCGGCCTTGAGCGATGCGTCGCTCGGCTCGCCCATCTTCTTGTATGCGCGGTTGAGGATGTAAGGGACCAGGACGACCTTGGTGATAAAGGCAGATCCAGCCCACATAAGCAGCTCCTGCGCGCCGGTAGTGACACCGAGCGTGGCGAGCAGTCCCACGAGCACCAGCGACTGCACCGCATACCAGCTGATGGCGTGCTTGATGTTCTTTGAGACGACCACCATGGTGGACGTGACGATCAGAAGGCCGCCAAGGATGTTGACGATCGAATAACCCATGTCGTTCTACCTCCTAACCGATCCAGCTGGCCGAAAGCGGGCCGCTGACGATGACCATGATGATGAGTACGATGAACACGAATGCCATTGCCTTGGGGAGCGGTGCACCAGCGGCGACTTCCTCGCTCGGCTCACCGGGCAGGCAATAGCCCATCCACTTGAGGAACCAGGCAAAGGTGGCGACGGTCTCGGCGACCATGATGCACACGAGCACCAGAATCGCGACGTTGCCGGCACCAACGGAAAAGCCGCCGGCGATAATCTGGAACTTCGAGAAGAACGTGTTCATGGGCGGCACGCCGGCAATGGCGAGCGCCGCCACACCAAAGCCCACACCCGAGATCGGGTACTTCTTTACGATGCCGCGCAGCTTGGGCAGCATACGCGTGCCGAGCGTAAAGGAGAACGAACCCGCGATCAGGAAGAACAGGGTCTTGGCGAAGGCGTGGTTAAAGATGTGGCACACGGCACCATCGAAGGCGAGCTGGCTGCCAAAGACCGAAAGGCCCAGACCAAAGAACACATAGGAGAGCTGGGCGATCGTGGAGAAGGCCAGCAGGCGCTTCATGTCCTTTTGCGGCAGGTACATCAGGAAGCCAAAGAGCATGGTGACCATGGCGTCGATAATGGCGACCCAGCCCACGATCTCGGGAATCTCGCCGGCAGAGACGAGTGCGCGCGCGAACACGCACACGCCGACCTTAACCATCGAGGCACCATGCAGGTAGGCCGAAACAGGCGTCGGCGCCTCCATGGCCGAAGGCAGCCACATGTACATGGGAACCTGTGCGGACTTGGCCCAGGCCGCAAACAGCACGAGCAAAAGGACGATAGCCTTGAGCTTGGCGTCGAGGCCGGCAATCGCGGTAATGGCGAAGGTGCCGGTGTGGGCAAACACGATGGCGGCGCCCAGATACAGGCCGAGCGCACCGATATGCGTAATGATCAGGGCCTTCATGCCGGCCTTCTTGGCCGTAGGCGACATATAGTAGCTGATGAGGCCCCAAGAGCAGGCACCCGTGATCTCAAAGAACACGAGCTGACCCAAAAGGGTCGAGCTGTACACGAGGCCGGCCATGGCACCGATGAAGGTCGCGAGATACGCGTAGAAGCGACGACGCGGTGCGTCGGGATGCTCACGGTTATTCTCGCTCATATAGGGAATCGAATAGATCACGACAAGCAGGCCAATACCCACAAAGGCGGGCGCGAGCAGCGTGCTCATGCGATCGAAGGTGAATCCCATGACGAGGGTCTGCCCAAACGAGATCAGGGGGACCTGCGTGTCGGGCATGCCGGCGCCAGCGAAATTCGCGGCGAGGGCGATGGTGCAGGCCGTCGAGACGGCGGCACCCAAAACGCTGAACCACTTGGCGTACGGACGGGGGAACAGGGCGACGAGCACCGAGGCCACCATCGGGGCCGCGATAGCGACCAAGCCGAGAAGGGACAGACTGACTGCAAATGACATTGTTTCTCCCTTCTCCTACACGCCGACGACCACGAAGACAAACGCCAGAACGGCGATGCCAACGACGGCCCAGGTCTGATTACCGAGTACCTTAAAACGCGAGCGCGAGCAGGAGTTCTCGATCACGCCGCATACGACAAAGTCGACCAGGCACTTCACCAGGAAGATGACAGCGCCCAGAACGGCAGCGGCGCCCACAGTCGCGGGCTCGCCCCAAGGGATGAAGATCGCGCAGAACCAAGCGACGACCAGGACCTGTTTCATGGACATGGCAAGCTTGGCCATGGCGAGCGACGGGCCGGAAAGCTCGGCAAGCGGACCCTCCTGAAGCTCCTGCTCGGCCTCGGCCTGATCAAAGGGCAGCTTGCCGAGTTCCATGTAGCAGGCAATCGCAAAGGCGATGCCGGCGAGGATCACGGCGACCGGCGCGTCGATGGCACCCGTCATGATGTGCTGACCCATGGTGGCGATATCGGTGGAGCCGCACACCAGGGCGGCGGCAAACAACGCCAACAGCATGGACGGCTCGATGAGCACGCTCATGAGCAGCTCGCGGACGCCGCCGATACCGGCGTAGGCGTTGGACGAATCCACACCGCAGAGGGCGAAGAAGAAGCGGGCGAGCGCCAGGCTGTACATGATGGTGATGGCGTCACCAAAGATCGGGATGGGGCTTTGTGCCGTAAAGAGCGGCAGACCCATCGCGAGCATAAAGGCGACGGCGAAGAACAGCGGCGGCATGATGCGCAGCGCAAAGCTCGCATCCTCGCTCTGGGACTCGGGGCGCGCAAAGAGCTTGGCCAGGTCGCGGTAGTCCTGCATGATGCTGGGGCCGCGACGGTTGTGCATCTTGGCGCGGATCACGCGGCCGAGACCGGAGAAGAACGGTGCGACGGCCATGACGACCACGCCCTGCAGAACGGCAAGTACGATGTTGTTCATGCTCTCCCCTCCTTAACCCATTTGCACGGCGAGCACGAGGAACACCACGAGTGCCGCGACGATATAGCAGATATAGATGCTGTAGTTGCCGCCTTCAAGCTTAGTCGCGAGGTCGGCGAGCTTCTCGACACCCTTATGCGGGGCATCGACGAGAACCTTGTCGGGCACGGGCTCCACGGCCTCGGCCACACCGGTGAGCTTCTGGAAGAAGTGCGCGATGGACCAGCAGACAGCCGTGCAGCGGTCACGCAGCGTGTAGAGCGGCTGCATAAACCAGGAAACCTCGGAGGCAAAGGTCGTGGCCACGACGGGCATATGCTCGTTGGGAGCATAGCCGCATGCCCACGGCTGAGACTTCTGCACCTTGCCGACGGTCTTGAGCTTGCGATAACCGCAGGCAAGGCCGACGAGCACCACGAGCGCAATGGCGATCGCGGGCGTGGAAGTGGCCTGTCTCTTATACACATCTGACGCTGCCGACGAAGAGGATAGTGTAG
>CABRHR010000095.1 GCA_902470835.1 uncultured Collinsella sp. | reverse complement strand
TGAAGGGAGCGCTCCCGCAAACTGCCTCTTGACAACTTATAGGAGCGTCGGTTTTAATTTCGCGAATTTCGGAATGGTTGAGGGTAGTCGACTAAACGTAGTAAATAGGCCCTTTTCGTGGCGATCAGCCCGACTCAAGGCTCAAGGTGGCCAGCTTCGTCTGGCCACCCTCAAAGTTGCGGTGGAATAGTTCCTGGTTTGGCGTTAGATGCCGAAAACAGGAACTATTTCACCGCAACTGATAAGGGTGGGCTAGCGCAGGGAGCGCAGGCCGCCGGCCTCCTTGTCGAGCACCGTAAAGCGCACGGCATCTAGGTGCTCCAAGATGCTGATGGCGCGCTTGCGCGACACGCCCAGGGCCTCGCGCAGCACGCTCGTGGTGGCAGCACCGCCGGCTGCCTCAATGGCGGCGGCAACAAGCTCGCGCGCATGGGCCTCGGCGGCAGCGGACAGGGCAACGTCGCGCTCGACCTTAACGATCGAGCGGTTGAGCGATAGCTCGCGCAGGGCTCGCGTCATGGTGTCGCGATCGAGCTGCAGCTGCTCGCCCACCTCGGGCAACGTCGGCGCATCGAGGCCGGCCTCATCCAGCAAGGCAACGATACGCTCGCAGGCATCGCGCACCACACGCGCCGCGGCGGCTGCAGAGTGTGGGTCGAACACCTCGGCGCCTTCGGCAGCACAAACGCCGCGCGAGCAGCCCTCGGCAATCAAGGCCGCGGCAACGGCATCGTCGGCAGCGGGCCAGGCAGCATGGGCAACGGCACCGGGCGTAAAGCCCGTCTCCTTGGGAGCCGCCGCGTGCATGGCCGACAGGGTCGTCGCCAAGGCATCCATCGCGGCGTCGAGCGCGGAAGAATCTGCATACAGCGAGCCATCCGAGCCAGCAAGCGCGCAAGCAGCGCCCTGCGCCACCAACCCGTGCAGTGCGGCATCGACCTCGCCGACACCAAGATCCAAAGCCTCGGCAACATCAACCGCCGTAACCGGCAGCGTCTGCAGCGCCAGCCAAGCGCCCACACCGTCCGCGATATCGCCGGACTCGAGCGCCGCATACAGCGCACGCTCTCCTTCGGCAAGCTCGCGCGAGCGACGGCAGCGCGAAAGTAGCACGCGCCCGCCGCCAATAAGCATCACGGGCGAATACGACAGCACCACGGCATGGTCGCCGGCGCGCAGCGGCAGCGAGTTATCCAAGCGCACCTGAACAATACGGGTCTCTCCCACCGCCACAGGCGCCTCGTCCTCCATGAGCATGATGCGGCCGACGACCTCGGCCGTACCCGCCATCACGTGCACGCGCGCGCCCGACTCGAGCACGCGCGGCTTGGCGCCCTCGCGGCCCAGGTAGGTCAACGTCATCATAAAGCGCATCGTCTGGCCAAAGCGGCCCGCCACGCCGAGCATCTCACCGCGATCGAGCGTGGCGACGGCATCGCCCACCAAGTTGAGCGCCACACGCTGACCGGGCAACGCCTGCGGCGTATCGCCATGCACCTGAATCCCACGCACGCGACAGACCGTACGCGACGGCAAAGCCATCAGCTCGTCGCCCACCGCCACCGGCGCATCGTGCAACGTTCCCGTCACGACGGTGCCGACGCCCTTGATCGTAAAGCAGCGGTCAATCGGCAGTCGAGGTGCGGCGTCGCTCCGCTCGGAACGGTCGCGGCAGGCATCCCAGCAGGCACTTACCTGCTCGTCGAGCACCGAAAGCAGCCTGTCAATCCCATCGCCCGTCTTAGACGACACGGGCACGATCGGCGCGCCCGCAAACACGGTACCCGACAAAAAGTCATCGACATCGAGCTCGGCAAGCTCGGTCATCTCGGCGTCGGCCAGGTCGCACATCGTCAGCGCCACTACCATATGCGTGACGCCCAGCAGCTCCAGCACGTGCACGTGTTCGCGCGTCTGCGGCATTACGCCCTCAACGGCAGAGACCACCAGCACGGCAACGTCGATGCCTGTCGCACCCTGCACCATAGCGCGCAGGTAATGCGCGTGGCCCGGCACGTCGACCAGACCAACGATCTTGCCGCTCGGCAGTGCCAGCTCGCCAAAGCCCAGCTCCACGGTCATACCGCGGCGGCGCTCAACCTCCAGACGGTCGGGGTTCTTGCCGGTCAGTGCCTCGATCAATGCCGACTTACCGTGGTCGACGTGGCCCGCCGTGCCAACGATAACGGGACACTCCACCAGCGCTTGAACCTCACTCATCGAGCAATCGCCTTCTTAACGCACGCGACGAGCGTCGATGCCGCCGTCTCGATATCGCGGTCACCCACGAGCGTGCGCACATCAAACAGGACGCGATCGTGCGAGGCGCGCGTGACGACCGGCGTGTCGAAATCCTGGACGAGCGAGCGCTTGAGCGCGTCAACGGAAAGACGCCCATCAACGAGGCGCACGGCAACGCACATGGTGGGCAGCTCGACGGTAGGCAGCGAGCCGCCGCCGGGAGTCGACGACTCCTCGACGATTTCCACCTGCACGGCACACGGACAGCCAGCCTTATCGAGGCCCGCCACCATCAACTCGCGCAGCTTGCGTGCGCGACGCTCCAGATGAGCCTGCGGAAGCGTGAGCATGCTGAGCACCGGCACCTCGCGATGGGCCACATCCGCCCCGTCCATGTAGATGCGCAGTGTAGCCTCGAGCGCCGCCAGTGCGAGCTTACCCGGACGCAGGGCACGCATAAGCGGATGCGACCCACAGGCCTGGACCAGATTGCGACGACCCATGATAATGCCCGCCTGTGCGGCACCGAGCAGTTTATCGCCCGAGCACGACACCAAATCGAGCCCCGCCGCTACCGAAGCCGGCGTGGTTTCTTCGCCGCCGCGCACCAGGATGTCATCGGGCAACAGCGCGCCCGACCCCTGGTCCTCGTAGAACAGCAGGCCATGCTTGTGGGCCAGAGCGGCAAGCTCCCGAGAGCCCACCTCCTCGTGAAAACCCTCGATACGATAGTTAGAAGGATGGACCTTAAGGATCATCGCCGTTTCGGGCGTGATGGCGCGCTCGTAGTCGCCCAAGTGTGTGCGGTTGGTGGCGCCGACCTCGACGAGTTTGGCGCCCGAAGCCGCCATGACATCGGGGATGCGGAAGCTGCCGCCAATCTCGACAAGCTCGCCGCGGCTGACGATAACCTCTTTGCCTGCGGCATGGGTCGCCAGCACCAGCAGCACGGCGGCCGCGTTATTGTTGACGACCAGCGCATCCTCGGCACCGGTAAGCGAGCGGATGAGCTGCGCGGCATGTTCCTTGCGCGACCCACGCGAGCAGGTGTCCACACTGTACTCGAGCGTGCTGTACCCGCGCGCGACCTCGGCCACGGCCTTTGCCGCCGACTCCGCGAGCGGGGCGCGACCCAAGTTGGTATGGATAACCACACCCGTGGCGTTGACGGCGGGGCGCAGGCTCGGCAGCGCGGAGCGGTGCGCACGCCACTCGATGGCCGAAGCCAGATCGCGCTTAGAGCGCGGGGCGGCGCCGGCGCGAATGGCGGCGCGCTCCTCGTCAAGCTCGGCCGTGACGGCGGCATGCACCACCGCGTCGCAGGTCTCCCCCGCCGCCTTCACAACCGGCCACTCTGCGAGCAGCTCGTTGACGGAAGGAATAGCGCGAAGGCGGGCGCGTACCTCATCGGACATGTTCTGGCTATCGCTCATGTGCGGCCTTTCAAAACCAAAGATGAATCAATCGTTCGAACGTCAAACTATCAGCCAATTCGATCGGCTGAGTCAATCATTCGCTATTATCCTCGCGCGCCGCGATCTTTTCCACGTGAACGGCGTTTTCCTGGGTGAGCGCGGCGCCCGTCAACGGGTCCCAACGCAACGGCGTATGGTCGAGCGGGCCCACGCCCAAGCCTTGAGCGCCGCCAGCATCGGCGCCAAACGAACGCCCGCCGGGGGCGGCCGAGGTGAAGATGCACGCCGGATGCAGATACGGCGTCGTCTCCACGCGCACGCGGTCGCGGCCCATATCACTCACGAGCTCGACGATCTCGCCGTCGGCGATGCCCATGTGCGCAGCAGCATCGGCATTCATCTGCACGGCATCCAGGTCCAATCCAGCCTCGGCGGCACCTTGGGCCGCAAGCCTGCGCGAAGTGTGCGACTCAAAGGGGCGGTTGCCGCTAATGAGGCGAAACATCCCCGGGCTAGGCTCCACCATGGGAGCGATCCAGTTGGGTACACGACCCAGGCCGGCTCGTTCCCATACGTCGCTTGCCAGCGCAATTTTGCCGCCATCCAGGGGAATCGCCGGCTCACCCGTGCGCGACGGCAGCTCCACGCCCGTATCGGCCCAACCGCGCTCCTTGAGCTCGTCCAGATCAATCCCAAACGACGCCACCTGGGCAGCCGCCAGGTCGTCGGACGTAAAGTCAAAGCACTCGCCAACGCCGCAGGCCGCAGCCAACCCGGCAAAGATCTCCCGCCCCGGTCTCGTGTCGTCATGCTGCACAGGCAGCACGGCGTTGCGGTAGAACACGCGCGAATCGTTGGCGCCCACGACCGTCCCCACGCCGCGGTCGGCCTCCAGATACGTCACGTCGGGCAGCACGAAATCAGAAGCACGCGCCGTCTCGGACCAGCGAATATCAATCGTCACGAGCAAGTCGAGCTGCTGCAAAATACCCAACCAAGCCTGCGCATTGCCATAGCCCGCACCGGGGTTACTGGCATAGACGATGAGCCCACGCAAATCGCCGGCAAGAATCGACTGACCGATGGTCGTGCACAGGCCGCGCACCGGATCGACCAGTGGATAGCGCTCGGACCCTAGCTTGGGCCCACGCGGCACCAACGGCGTCGCAAAGCGCGTGGGATCGAGGTCGCCCAACACAAGCGGCGTGGGCGGATTGAGCGCGCCGCCCGCATGCCCGATACAGCCCAGTAGCACATCAACCATGCAGATAGCTCGCGCCGTCTGCGTACTGTTGGCATACGCGATACCGATGCCACCATGAAAGCCAGCGTCCACCACCGCAGCAGGCGCCGCGGCAGCCAAATCACGCGCAGTTGCACGGATATCGTCCGCCGGCACGTCGCACATCGACTCGGCCCACTCGGGCGTCCAAGCAGCAGCAGCCTGCGCCAGCTCATCAAAACCCATGGTATAGCGGGCAACGAACTCGTGGTCGTACAGGCCCTCGGCAATGAGCACATGCGCAATGCCCATCAGCAAGGCCAGGTCACAGCCCGGGCGCACGCGCAACCAGCGGTCGGCAAGCGCAGCCGAGCCGCTGCGCCGGGGGTCGACCACGATAATCTTCGCCCCACGGCGACGGGCATCGTTGAGCGCATCAACGGCCCCCATCGTCGACGAATCGACAATGGAACGCCCCAGGTACATGATGCAGTCGGTATGCGCCAGGTCGGAGGCGGGACTATAGCCCAGGCTGTGCTCCCAACCGGTAAGTCGGCTTACCTCGCAGGCGCCATCGGCACCGTACACGTTGGGCGAGCCCAGCGCATGCATAAAGCGATACGCCCAGTAGCGGTCGAAGGAGGGCACGCCGAGCGTCATGCCCAGCGCACGCGGACCATGCCCGTCAACAACCCCCAAAAGGCGCTCGGCAATCTGAGCAAACGCCTCGTCCCAGGAAATCGCATCGAACCCCGAGCCATCCTGGCGACGTCGCATGGGGTGCACGATGCGGTCGCGCTCGTCAAACGGCATAGACAGGCGATGCCGACCGCGGGCGCACAGGGCACGCGCCGCGCACGGATGTCCCGGCACCAGCAGCTCGGCCACCACGCGACCGTCCTCAACGCGTGCCGCAAAGGCGCAATCGGCATAGCATCCCCCGCATGTGGTCACCACGGCGCGACCGTCACGCTTCACAGCAGATGCCATCTCGATTACCCCTTTCATCAGCCAAACACAACAGGCCGACAGCCCAGCAACGAGCCCCAGACCCAAAAAGCCTCCCGCACGGCAACGCCCCGCGGGAGGCCCAACGTCAAACAGACGGTACCTTACGCCTCGGACTTCTTGGCGTAGATAAACCAGTAGCCGAGCGCGACCAGAACCGCGCCGCCCACGATGTTGCCCAGCGTGGCGGCGGACAGGTTAAACGCAATGCCCGCGGCGTTGAGCGCATCGGCGCCGGCGACGTCGGCACCGTAGCCGCATGCATGCATCACGGCGCCCATGGGCAAAAAGTACATGTTGGCAACGCAGTGCTCAAAACCGCAGGCCACAAAGGCGGCGATGGGCAGCAGAATGCCCACGACCTTATCGACCACAGTCTTGCCGGCGGTACCGATCCACACGGCCAGGCACACAAAGATGTTGCACAGGATGCCGCGGAAGAAGATCGTCACCCAGTCGATCGTCACCTTGCCGGCGGCGACGCTCACCATGGAATTGGCGACCGCCTCGCCGTTGAGCTTGTAAATGCCTGCCATGTACACCAAAAAGACGATGAACAGGGCACCGACAAAGTTACCGACCCACACGACGACCCAGGCCTTGAGCATCTGGACCAAGGTGATCTTTTTGCTCTTGAGCGCGCAGACCATAAGCGAATTGCCGGTAAACAGCTCGGCGCCGCACACCAGCACGAGCACCAGGCCCAGGCAAAAGCACAGGCCGCCCACGACACGCTGAGCGCCCCAGCCCAGCGTGCTATCGCTCAAGAACACGGTAAAGAACAGGCCGCCGAAGGCAATGAACGCACCGGCGAACATTGCCAACAGAAAGGCCTTTGCGACCGGCAGGTTGGCCTTGGTCACGCCGGCGGCCTCGGTCTTAGCCTCGATCGCGGCGGGCGCCAGGCAATCGGGAGCGGGATATTCTGCCTTGGAATCTGCCATGTCAATCACTTCTTTCCTAATCAGCAGGGACAAGCGCTCCTATTGCTCTTGCCCCAAGCGGACAAAGTGGGAAAAGTCGTTGGCGGCCACGGCGTCGTACACGGCGTCGACGGCCTCAAAGACCTCCGGGGACATGGGGTTGTAGAACTCCGTGTCGCCCGGCTGAATCCCAACGAAGACGATATCATCACACGATTGCTCAATCTCTTCGATCAGAATCGACAAAGGAAGCGAATGCGTGGTGAACATCGACTTGCGGGCCACATCACGTTTGTCGAGCAGGCGGATGGCACCGACGGGCAGCGCCATGTCGGCGGCATCAACCAAAACCAAACGCGGCGGACGCTCGCGCTTGACCTCGATGATGTCATCCTCGGGCGTTTGGCCTCCGTCGATGGTGTACCAACCGGCGATGGGCGCGTCCTCCATCTTTTTGGAGAGCACGGGGCCGGCGGCATCGTCGGCGCGCAGCACGCTTCCCGCCGTGAGCACAATGCCCGCAAACGGGGCGCCGTTCACACGGCCATCCACAACGCGACCCATTACTGTAGCCTCCCCGTCAGATACACGCCCGACACATCGCGCACACGCTCAACCAGATCGCGAAACTTCATTAAGAACGCAACCTGCTGGGCATGCAGGCCAAAGTCGTCATCGAACACCGAGATGCCGGCCTTGGCCGAACCGCGAAAACCACAATCGTCGAGCAGCGTGTCGCAGGCCTCGAGCAACGACGGCACCGCCGCCTTGTCGAGCTGGCACTCGCCAAAGGAGCGGATGGCCTCGAACTTGGTCTTGGCCTCCCCCTCCGGCAGCGCGTCGACGAGCGAATAGAACACGTTCACCGGCACCGACAGGCGCGGCTCAAAGCAGTCGAGCACGCCGGTGTGGTGGCCCACGGCGAGCGTGTAGTACAGCACGTCGCAGGCCTCCTGGGGAACGTCTTCCTCGGTCTCCACAAACTTACGCGTGAGCTCATAGAAGACCACCTGGTCGGGCGTATGGCCCAGGCAGGGGTCGGCGACGCCCTCGGCGGCCTCGTCGCTTGCGCGCGAGGCATCGCCAAAAGAGCCGCCGAGCATACCGGGGCCCGCAAAGTAACCAGAGCGGTCCGTGAGCTCCATCTAGCGACCTCCGGCCAGCACCAGATCCTGTAACGCCGAGTACACCTCAACGCGGCGCGGATCGTCCTGCTTATCGATGAGCAGCGCCATGGCACCGCGAATATCGCCCTTGGGCGCGCCCTCGAGCGTATCCATAAACTCGTTTGCCAAGTCGCGGCCGTAACGGTAGCCGCTCATGGCGCGAGCTTCGCGCTCAATGGCAACGCGCAGCTTGTACGGCACGCCGGGGTGCAGGATATCGGCCTGCTCGCCGGCGGCCTCCACCGTGGTCTCGGCATGGAGCTTTTGGTCCAGCAGGCCAAGTGCCATGGCAAAGCCGTAGACCTGTCTCTTATACACATCTCCGAGCCCACG
>CABRHR010000094.1 GCA_902470835.1 uncultured Collinsella sp. | reverse complement strand
AGATAGCGTAGCGTCTCGTGGGCTCGGAGATGTGTATAAGAGACAGGTGCTGAACCTGCTAGCCGACAATCCACATATAGATCTATTCTTTGTTGGTGGCATGATGCGTCACGACACGCGAGTTTTCACCATGCCATACAACGGCCGCGGCCCCTACGGTCTATCCGCTCCCAAGGCCTACGTCTCGGCAACCGGTATTTTTGGAAACGAGGTCTTTGGCTCTCGTCCCGATGCAGCCATGGTCCTCTCAGACGCTCTTTCTCGAGCTCAGGAGCGTTATCTTGTTGTAGATGCTGAAAAAGTCGGAAGGCGCGACTTCTGCCTTTTCACCACACTGGAGGATATGACCGCAGCATTCATTAACGAGGACGCAGACCCCCGGACCATCGAGGCCCTCCGCGCCTATACCTCCGTCATTACCGCATAATCCAATTGGCAAGCCATGCTTAAACCCGAACGTCACGAACAATTACTTGAGCTGTGCGCTCAGCGCGGAATGGTCACTGTTGCCCAAGCCGCAACAATCTTTGGTATATCTGAAATGACCGCTCGAAGAGACTTCGATGAGCTCTCGCGACGCGCTGGCGTCATCCGCGAGTACGGTGGCATCCGACTTTCAAGCGGCTCCCCCACTGCCGAAGAGGTCCCGTTTTTTGAAAAGCTCTCAATCCGCTCCCCTGAAAAAGAGCATATCGCACGCACCGCTGTCAACCTCATCAGAGAGCGCGACACCATCTTCCTCGGACCCGGTTCGACTTGCGCTCTCATCGCCCGTGCGCTGCCGCGCATGCGGCTGCGCGTCATCACAAACAGCATCATCGTGCTGAACATGCTCCAGACGCGTAACGATGTGGAAATCTGGGCCCTAGGAGGACAGTATCGCAAACGATCGGGTTCTTTCGTCGGGCCCATCGCCGAAGATGCTCTCGCCCCGCTCGGTATCGACACTTGCTTTATCGGCACCAACGGCGTACTTGCCCAATCCATCTCCTGTTCTAACCTTGAGGAAGGACGCTTACAGGCGCTCGCTTGCGATCGCGCCGCCAAGCGTTACCTTGTCTGCGATTCAAGCAAGATCGGACAGATGGACTTCTTCGGCTTCTACAACCTCGATCAAATGGACGCACTCATCACCGATGCAAATGTCAACGACAAACAGCGTTCCATGGTTCTCGAATCAACTCGCATCATCGTCGCAGAATAAGCCTGTTTTGATCTAGCTGGACACCACAGCAAAGACCCCGATTCGATAAAGCCGAATCGGGGTCTCATTATTCGCATCAAATCGCAAATAGGTCAGCAGCTACTTCTCAGTGTAGACGCTCTCGCCACCGAGATAGGTCTCGACGAGGAATAGGTCGGGGTTAAGGACGACAACCTCACCCACGTAATCGGAGGTGCCGGCACCGGTGAGCACCACATTGAGGCGACCGTCGCCCATGACGCGGGCGTCGGCCAGGAACGCCTCGACGGCCTCAAGGTTATCCTTGTAGATGTTCAGCGTGTCAAGCCAAAGCTCGGGAGACGACACGTTGATGTCTGCTTAACTTTGCTCGCTCAGGCTAATGACTTTGTTGGGGATCGATGATTTGCTGCAAGGTGAACTTACCTTGGGACGTGTCGCATTCTTCTTGCGAATCCTCAAAACTGAAGATCATGATGGCGCAGTTGGGGAGTTTTGCTGGGAGCTCGAAGCCATCTGGGGCTACAGCCTTGATAAATTGGCGGCTGGCGCTGCCGTGGCTTACTGCTAGGAGGGTTTCGATGCCCTCGGAGCCTATGAGATTGGTGAGGGTGCCTACCATGCGTTCTTGCAGTGCGCGGCTTCCTTCTCCTCCGAAGGGGACCAAATCCTCGCCCGGATCCCAGACGTCGGTGGGCAGGGCGTCGTGGGGGCCCTCTTCGAAGGTGCCGTAGCAGCGCTCGATGATGCCTTCGCAGGGCTCGACTGCGGCGTCCGGGCCGAGGAGCTCGCATGCGACGAGACTTGCCGTGTCCATGGCTCGGCCTAAGGGTGATGAGACCACTTTGTCGGGGACGACGCCGTAAGCCTTGAGCCATGTGGCTGCTGTCTGTGCCTGTTGACGACCCAAATTGGTGAGCGGTGAATCGCAGCGGCCCTGGACGAGCTTTTTGACGTTGAATTCCGTCTGACCGTGGCGAAGTAGATATAGACGCTTCATGCTCTCCCCTTCTGTATAACTTGCTTTGCCGGCACAGCCCTACTCGTGGGTATGCCCTACGTAGTCTTCGTCGATCGTAATCTTGGCGACCGACTTGGGATATTCCGATTCGACCCGTTGTGCCAGCGCGTGCTTTACGTCTTCGGCGCTCATGTGCAGATCTGAGGGACGCACGCAGTCAAAGATCACGTTGGTGTGCGTAGGACCCGGCACACAGCGCAGATCGTGAATCGAAAGGTGGATATCGATCTCCTGGGCCATGGCGTGAATGCGCAAGCGCATGCTCGCCAGCTTGGGGTCATCGGTCACGATGGGGTCGTAGTGAAGCGTGACGATCATGCCGTCCTCGTCCCTAAACGACTGCTCGATGTTATCGAGCGTGTCATGACTTTCCAGCGGGCTGGTCTCGGCCGCCATCTCGGCGTGCGCACTTGCAAACTTCCTGCCCGGACCGTAATCGTGAACCATCAGGTCATGAACGCCCAAAACGCCGGGGTAGCTCATGATCTTGTCTCGGATGTGTTTGACCAGCTTAGGATCGGGTGCCTGGCCCAAAAGCGGACTCACCGTATCTTGGATAAGCTCAAAGCCGCTCCAGCCAATATAGGCGCCAACGGCAAGACCGACCCATGCGTCAAGATTGATGTGCGTCACCTGCGAAACAATTGCGCACGCCAGCACAGCACCCGTAGCAAGAACATCGTTCTTTGAGTCCTGAGCCGTCGCATGCAGCGTCTCGGACTCAATACGGTCACCGAGCTTTTGATTGAGGGCAGCCATCCACAGCTTAACAACCATCGAAAGCGCCAGGACTGCCACCAGAGCAAGCGAGAACTCGACGGGTTCGGGGTGGATGACGCGCTCAAACGAGGACTTCACCAGTTCGAGGCCGATCAGCAGCACGAGCGCCGCCACGACCAGACCCGAGAGATACTCGTAGCGGCCATGTCCGTAAGGATGCTCGGGGTCGGCCGGCTTGCTCGCCAGCTTAAAGCCCAGCACGCTCACGATGTTCGAGCTGGCATCGGACAGGTTGTTCATAGCGTCCGCCACAATCGAAACCGATCCCGACAGCACGCCAATTGCACCCTTCGCAGCGCATAGTGCCACATTGGTGAGAATACACACCACGCCCGTCAACGTGCCTACGCGCGCACGGTCGCCCTGCGCGCGACGAACGATCCACTCGACCATCTGTATCTGCCCCCAACAGTTTTACTCAAACACCCATTAGTCGAATAGTTCAGTAGTGTAGACCCTTTACCCCATCGGCACAAAAAAGGCCGCAACCCTTAGGGCTGCGGCCTTGCAAATCGCACTATCGAGCAAAAAGCTTAGAGCTTGATGTCGATGTCGACGCCAGCGGGAAGGTCGAGACGCATGAGCGAATCAACGGTGCCCGAGGTGGGGTCGAGGATGTCGATGAGGCGCTTGTGCGTGCGCATCTCGAACTGCTCACGGGAGTCCTTGTTCACGTGCGGCGAGCGGATAACCGTGTACAGGTTGCGCTCGGTGGGCAGGGGGACAGGACCGGAAACGCGAGCGCCAGTCTTCTGAGCGGTCTCGACGATGAGCTTCGCGGACTGATCGACGACCTCGTGATCATAGCCCTTGAGGCGAATGCGGATCTTCTGGGTAGCCAACTTAAACCTCCAAAGAGTGCGAGAGATGTTCTCGCGGATTACGTAACAGGGAGCTCGAACTTAGGCGT
This sequence comes from uncultured Collinsella sp., assembly GCA_902470835.1. Lineage (GTDB taxonomy): Bacteria > Actinomycetota > Coriobacteriia > Coriobacteriales > Coriobacteriaceae > Collinsella. The sequence continues at coordinate 4,485 of CABRHR010000094.1, read as the reverse complement.
TCTTGCTCATGACCTCGTCCACGATGGACTTGGGCGCGGGCTCATAAGAGTCGAACTGCATCGTGTAGGATGCACGGCCCTGGGTCTGGGAGCGAAGGTCGGTAGCGTAACCGAACATCTCGCCCAGCGGCACCTTGGCACGGATGAGCTTGGTGTTCTTGCGATCCTCCATGCCCTCGATCTTGCCGCGGCGACCGGAGAGGTTGCCCATAACGTCGCCCATGTACTGCTCGGGGGTCTCGACCTCGACAGCCATGATCGGCTCGAGCAGCTGCGGGTCGGACTTCTTGAGGGCGTCCTTGATAGCCATAGAACCGGCGATCTTGAAGGCGGCCTCGGAGGAGTCGACCTCGTGGTAAGAACCGTCGAACAGGGTGACCTTAACGTCGAGGACCGGGAAGCCGGCGATAACACCGGTGTTCAGGGCCTCCTGGATGCCCTTGTCGATGGACGGGATGTACTCCTTGGGCACGACGCCGCCGACGATAGCGTTGACGAACTCGTAGCCAAAGCCCTCCTCCATCTTCTCGAGCTTGATGACGGCGTGGCCGTACTGACCGCGACCACCGGACTGACGGACGAACTTGCCCTCAGCCTTCTCGACGTCGTGACCGGCGGTCTCGCGGTAGGCAACCTGGGGCTTACCTACGTTAGCGTCAACCTTGAACTCACGGAGCAGACGGTCGACGATGATCTCGAGGTGCAGCTCGCCCATGCCGGCGATGATGGTCTGGCCGGTCTCGTGGTTGGTGGACACCGTGAAGGTCGGGTCCTCCTCGGCGAGCTTGGTCAGAGCCAAGGACATCTTGTCCTGCTCGGCCTTGGTCTTGGGCTCAATAGCAACGTCGATAACGGGCTTAGCGAACTCGATCTTCTCGAGGACGATCTCCTTGCCCTCGGCGCACAGGGTGTCACCGGTGGTGGAGTTCTTGAAGCCGACGCAAGCGACGATGTCGCCGGCGGCAGCGTCGTCACGGTCGATACGCTCGGCGGCGTTCATCTCGAGGATGCGGCCGAGGCGCTCGCGCTGACCGTTGGAAGCGTTGATAACGTAGGAGCCGGACTCGGCACGGCCGGAGTAAACGCGGACGTAGGTGAGCTTACCGACGAACGGGTCGGTCATGATCTTGAAGACCAGGCCGGAGAAGGGCTCGTCGAAGGAAGGATGGCGCTCGATCTCCTCGCCGGTGTCAGGATCGGTACCGGTGACGGACTCGACGTCGAGCGGGCTGGGCAGGTAGTCGACGACAGCATCGAGCAGTTCCTGGACGCCCTTGTTCTTGTAGGCGGAGCCCACGAAGACGAGGTTGAGCTCGTTGGCCAGAACACCCTTGCGCAGAGCGGCCTTGAGCTCCTCAACGGTGAAGTCCTCCTCCATGAGGATCTTCTCCATGAGCTCGTCGTCAAAGCTGGCAGCGGCGTCGAGGAGCTCCTCGCGCTTGGTGGCTGCGATGTCGGCGAACTCAGCCGGGATCTCGTCCATCGGCTCGGGGTAGGTCATGCCCTTCTCATCGGCCTTGAAGTCCCAAGCGGTCATGGTGACGAGGTCGATGACGCCCCAGAAGTTATCCTCGGCGCCCATCGGGACCTGAGCGGCCACGGCGTTAGCGTCGAGACGATCCTTCATGGTCTCGATAGCGTTGAAGAAGTCAGCGCCCACGCGGTCATACTTGTTGATGAAGGCGATGCGGGGGACGTTGAAGGTAGAAGCCTGACGCCAAACGGTCTCAGACTGGGGCTGAACGCCGGCAACGGCGTCGAAGACGGCGACAGCGCCATCGAGGACGCGCAGGCAGCGCTCGACCTCGGCGGTGAAGTCAACGTGGCCCGGGGTGTCGATGATCTGGATGCGGTAGTCCTTACCGTCCTTGTTCCAGAAGCAGGTGGTAGCAGCGGAGGTAATGGTTACGCCGCGCTCCTGCTCCTGAACCATCCAGTCCATGGTGGCAGCGCCCTCATGGACCTCACCGATCTTGTGGGTCTTACCGGTGTAATAAAGAATACGCTCGGTCGTGGTGGTCTTACCAGCATCGATGTGGGCCATGATGCCGATGTTACGGGTATCGGAAAGCTTGTACTTAGGCTTAGCCATGTTAGTTCCTTACCTTAACTTACCAACGATAGTGAGAGAACGCGCGGTTGGCCTCGGCCATCTTGAAGACGTCCTCACGCTTCTTGACGGAAGCGCCCAGGCCGTTGGAAGCGTCGAGGATCTCGTTGGCGAGACGCTCGGCCATAGTCTTCTCCTTGCGAGCGCGGGAGAAGTTGACGATCCAGCGGATACCCAGAGCGGTGGAACGACGGGAGTTGACCTCCATCGGGACCTGATAGGTAGCGCCACCGACACGCTTGGGCTTAACCTCGAGCGTGGGCTTGACGTTGTCCATAGCCTTCTTGAAGGTAGCGAGAGCGTCGCCGCCCTCGGACTTCTCGGCAACGATCTCGAAAGCGGTGTAAACGATGCGCTCAGCGGTGGCCTTCTTGCCGTCAAGAAGGACCTTGTTGATGAGCTGAGTCACCAGGCGGTTGTTGTAAACGGCGTCAGGCTGAACCTCACGACGATTAGCTGCTGCACGACGCGGCATGTGAAATCTCCTTAAGTGTCTACCGTGCGGCGCTTAGGCGGCACACGGCGAAAGTATCAAAACGTTATCTGGCTTATTTGGCCTTGGGGCGCTTAGCACCGTACTTGGAACGGGCCTGCATACGGTTCTGGACCGGAGCAGCGTCGTAGGCGCCACGGATGACGTGATAACGGACACCAGGGAGGTCACGGACACGACCGCCGCGGACGAGCACGATGGAGTGCTCCTGCAGGTTGTGGCCCTCACCCGGGATGTAAGCAGTAACTTCGATGCCGTTGACGAGGCGAACACGGGCAACCTTACGAAGAGCCGAGTTCGGCTTCTTGGGGCTCGTGGTGAAGACACGGGTGCACACGCCGCGCTTCTGGGAGTTGTGCTGCAGAGCAGCGTTCTTGGACTTCTTGGGCACGGAACGACGGCCCTGGCGAACCAGCTGGTTAATAGTAGGCAAAGCGTACTCCTTCTCGAATGATTCCAGCTTTCTGTAAAGTGCAACGGCTTGAATCGAGGGGTCAGCATCCCCCTACGAAACACGCAGTTCGTTAGGATACGTGCCGTTAGCTGTGCCGTCAACAGACCACGCCGCCGGGCGTATCCCAAAATGAGCACATTTCCGCAAAGCCTACACAAAAGGAATCCCCTCCTGTGCGCGGGGGCGGATTCCCGGGCCGGGCGGCACAGGGGTTAAGTTTGCTGCTCTACAGTCCTGGCTCGCACGGAGGCCACATTAAGTGGCCTCCGGCTCGTGCGGAACTCGCGACAAACTTAACCCCTGTGCCGCCCGGCCCGGGAATCCGACGTGCTCGTTGGGGCAACGTTCCCTGGCAAAAAAGGGACAGGTTTTTTTGGTCGGTTTTATCTGGGGAAATGTCGCACTCCAGCGGTGATCTGCTCTCATCTGTCGCATGGAAATCAGCGGCGCTTTCGGAAGTATATCGCTCGGTCTAACCGTCCATTTAACGCAAAAAAGGCCGCTTCCCCTAGTAGGAAACGGCCCCAAACCTTACGAATAGACGATGGTAAAGGGTTCCGACGTTTCGGCGCCCCCTGTTGAAGTGCAGCGTGTGCCCTCAAGCGTTACTGAGACCACTTGGTCGACATCAATCAACTTCGTTGGCACCCAGATGTTCTCTCCGCTATTGCGCGTATAAGAAAAATATAAGTTGAACGCCCCTGCGTCGTCATCTTCGATAATCTGCTCCGATCCATCCTTGTAGGTAACCGTCAACTTCTTCGTGACTGCGTCAATGCCCAGATCATCGATGTGTGTCTGGATAGAAAACGGGCTGATCTCGAGAGGCGAGTCATCGGAGCGGAGTTCCTTTGTATCGACGTACGCTCCAACGCTAAACTCGGGCGTCGATGCCTCGAACGGCTTCGCATTCTCGCCTTCGCCCTCGGTCCACGAGATATTCCAGGTGACCGCATGTTGAAAACCTCGCTCGCGATCCATAGAAGCAAAGTACATCGTGCCATTAATGACAGTATCGCTTGATGTGTCCTTATCAATGGTGCAGCGCGTATCAGCCCATTCCTCGCCGAAGTTCATGCCGGGCGTGCCGATGCCTTGTTCTTCTTCACCATAGAGAACAAGTTCGCCAGTCTCTGCTGCCGGCTTGTAGTAGTTAACACCATTTGGATTGGACAACGTAAACGTCACGGCACCGCAACCGTTTTTATCGATAGCCATCTCATGGATATCGAGCGTATAGCCGTTACCCTCGACGGACAGATTAACCTCCTGGACCGCGCCCTCCAGGCTTTGGGGCGCGATGCCATCACCAAACTCTCTGGTGTAGGTGTACTTGGTCCCCGACGAGCCGCCATTGGTCCAGGTGATGGAATCCCCGTTGCCTGTCTCTTATACACATCTCCGAGCCCACGAGACGCTACGCTATCT
>CABRHR010000093.1 GCA_902470835.1 uncultured Collinsella sp. | reverse complement strand
CCGGCGATGTTGAGCCAGCGCGTGGCGCCACGGCTGCCGCTGCCCACCAAGAACACCAGAAGCAGTAGCCCTATCATGCCGATGAGGAAGATCCTGAGCACATCCTCCCCAAACCAGCTGTCCGGCAAAACGCGCACGATGGCAATCAGCGCCAGAACACCGACCACGGCAAACGCGGCCTGTCGACCCAGAAAAAACGTCGCAGAGCCATTCTCGTGCAGCGCCTCGACCGAAGACGCCGAGTACACCATCAGCAGGCCAAAGCATACCAAGGTAAACAAGCAGGCCATGAATATCAAACGGGGGCGCATGATACGGGCGGGAACGCCGGCAATATAGCGTTCGCTAAACGACTGCCCGCCGCGGCTGGAACGCGGTGTGATGCGACGTGAGGAAGCACGGTCCGAGTCGGGCCTCCTCATACCTTGTCGGGGGCTCTCCTCTCTCACCGGCAACCCCTATTCCATTTGCGATTTCGCCGCAGCGGCAAGCTGGGCCACATAGTCCTTAAACACGCGGCCGCGCTCCTCATAGCCCGAGAACTCATCGAACGAAGAGCAGGCAGGAGAAAGTAAGATCACGTCGCCACGGCTCGACAGCGAACGGGCGACGTCCACGGCATCGCGCAGGTCATCCGCCTGGGCTATATCCACATCGCCATCGACATCGGCCTCGTCCATAGCGGCGGTGAACCGCTCGCGCGCATCGCCAAAGCAGACGACCGAGCGTACGTTATCCATAACAACGCGCGCGAAGTCCGTGAGCGGCGTGCCCTTATCGTGGCCGCCGAGCAGCAAGATCACGTCGTCATCGGGAAATGCCGTCAGCGCCTTCTCGACCGCATCGGTGTTGGTCGCCTTGGAATCGTTGACGTAGCGCACGCCGTCAATCTCGCCACACGGCTCCACGCGGTGCTCGAGCGGCTGGAACGAGGCCAGACCGCGGCAGACACCATCGACATCGGCACCGACTGCCAGGGCAGCCGTGGCAGCGCACAGGGCATTGATAACATTGTGATGGCCCGAAATCTTGAGCTCGGATGTAGCGATGAGCGGGGTCTCGACGCCCTTCACGCGCACGATCATCTTGCCATCGCGCACAAAGGCGGCATCCTCGCCCTCGGGCTCGTCAAAAGCGACCTTGCAGATGCGACGACCCGGCGTGTAGATGTACTCATCGAACTCGTGAATGCCGGCGTCTTCGACGTCGACAACCACCAGATCGTCATCGACCATATTGTCAAACAGTTTGATCTTGGCAAGCGCATAGTTCTTATGGCTCTTATGCCAGCCCAAGTGGTCGGGAGTGATGTTGAGCAGCACCGCAACGCGAGGGTGGAGCTCGGTGGTCGTAGCAATCTGATAGCTCGAGAGCTCAGCCACAAACCACTCGTTGTGGGCTCGGCCGTCAATCTCGTTGACCGGCGGCTCGCCGATGTTGCCGACAGCAACGCTGGCCTCGCCGGCAGCCTTGAGCAGATAATCAGTCAGCGACGTGGTGGTCGTCTTGCCGTTGGTGCCCGTGATGGCAATCCAGTTATCGGGCGACAGGCGATAGGCAAACTCGGGCTCACCCATAATCTGGGCGGCATGCTCGCGCCCGGCCTTAAAGAAGCCCGAGAACTCCGAGATGCCCGGGCACGTCACGCATACGTCATAGGCGCCCTCGACCTGTTCGGTCCCATAGACAAACGACGCACCAGCAGCCTCGAGCGCACGCGTGGCGTCATTGGGCTCAGAGGTGCCGCCGCCATACACGGTAACGGCGCTTACGCGCTCGGGATGTGCCAGCGCCCAGCGGGCGACATCGAGACCGGATTTGCCCTGACCCAAAACGAGCAGGCTAAAGACATCAGCAAGAGGCATGAAAGACCACTATCCCAACTGGAAGAACAGAGCAAGGCCAACGGCACCAAAGGCCGCAGCGATAATCCAAAAACGGATGACGACCTTGGTCTCGGCCCAGCCCTTCTTTTCGAAATGATGATGGATGGGCGCCATAAGGAAGACGCGCTTGTGCGTAAAGTGGAAGTAGACAACCTGAATCATGACCGACAGGGTCTCAACGATAAACAGGCCGCCGATGATGAGGGAGACGACCTCGGTGTTGGTCATGATGGACGTGCAGGCAAACGCGGCGCCCAGGGCAAGCGAGCCGGTATCGCCCATAAAGATGCTCGCCGGATAGCAGTTGAACCACAGAAAGCCCAAGCAGGCACCGGCACACGCGGTGCAGAAGATGGACAGGTTCACGTCTCCGTGCAAAAACGCCATGGCAGCCATGGCGAGCATGGCAATCATGGAGGTGCCGCCAGCAAGACCGTCAAGTCCATCGGTCAGGTTCACGGCATTAGAAAGACCGGCGATCATCAGCCAGCAAAAGACAATGTAGAGCCACGGGAACGAAAGGCCGCAGATGGTGGTCGAAAGAACACCGAGGTCAATCGTCAGGCCGCCGGGAAAACGAATCTCGGGGGCGACGCCGCACCAGTTAACGGCAAGTACCGTAAAGGTGACACAGATAATGGTTAGACCGATCATCTTGGCATGAGGCGTCAGACCGAGCGAGCGCCCATGCGTAACGGAGGTCAGGTCGTCAATCAGGCCCAGCACGCCGGTCGCCAGCGTGGCGAGGAGCACGAGCACGAGCTCGGTGGTGAGCTTGCCCATCAGCAGGCAGGTCAGCGAGATCGCGACGAGGATGACAACACCACCCATGGTGGGCGTTCCCTGCTTAACCAAATGACGCTTGGGGCCATCGGCACGAACCTGCTGGCCGATACCCTCGACCTTGAGCAGCTTGATCCACCACGGCATGAGCAGCAGCGCAATGGCGGCGGCGATGCCAAGCCCCAAAAAAGCCTGATACGTTGGATACGAGGGATTGCCGAACATGGGCTAGCACACACCTTCCACAAAGCGGTCGAGCTCAACAAAGCGGGAACCCTTGACCAGTACAACATCATGTTTTTCAAGCGCGCCGCCCATGCGGTCGAGCACCTGCTGATAATCGGAGAACACCTGGATGCGGTCCTCGTCCATGCCCATCATGCGCGCGGCATCGGCCATAAGCTGGGCCAGCTCACCACCCACGCACGCCAGCATGTCGAGCTTCTTGGCGGCGGCATAGGCGCCCACGAGTTCATGCATGCGAGGAGCCTCATCGCCCATCTCGCCCATCTCGCCCAAGATCGCCATGCGAGACCCCGTGCACGAAAGCGAGCACAGCAGATCGAGGCCAGCAGCCATGGATTCGGCACTGGCGTTATAGGAATCGTCGATGACGCGGGCACCGCTCTTGGCGCGTTTGATCTCCTGGCGGTGACCGGTGATCGTGAGGCCTCTAAAGGCAGCATCGATCTGCTCGGGCGTCACGCCCAGGCGATAGGCAACCGCGGCGGCCTTAACGGCATTTGGGACGGACTGCACGCCGGGGATGGCAAGCATGGTATCGATTGTCTCGCCCTGACCAAAATCGAGCGTAAAGACCGGACGGCCCTCGTCATCAACTCGAACGTCGCGGGCACGGACCTCATCATCGTCCGAGACGCCGGCCAGCATCACGTCGATACCAGCAGGCTGGGCGAACGTATCGCGAATGAACGGCGTAAAGTCGTCCTCGCCGCCCAAAACCAGCAGCGGCAAGAAGTCGCCAGCGGCGCACATACCCTGGACAATCTCGGCCTTAGCGCGGGCGATGTTCTCGCGGCTACCCAAAATGCCGATATGAGAGGTACCAATCTTGCTCACGATGGCAAGGTTGGGATTGGCGGACTGGGACAGGCGCTCGATCTCGTGGAAATGGTTCATGCCCATCTCGAGCACCAGGACCTCGGTATCGGCCGGAGCGGAAAGCACCGTGAGCGGCATGCCGATCAGGTTATTGAAATTGCCCTTGGTGGCCCAGACACGATAGCGCTTGGCGAGCACGGCGGCGAGCACGTCCTTGGTCGTCGTCTTGCCGATGGAACCGGTAATACCAACGACCAGGCAGCCGAGCTCCAGACGGTACGTGTGCGCCAAACGCAGCAGAAAGTCCTCGGGATCATCGGTCAGCAGGATGGCACAGCCCTTGTCCTGCGCCAGCGAGACCAGCTCGGCCTCGGGCTCACGCGTCATTACGACGGCGCCGGCACCCGACTGGACGGCACGGGAAGCAAAATCATTGCCGTCGACGTTTTCACCGGGAAAGGCGACGAAAATCGTCCCTTCCTCGACCTGACGCGAGTCGATAACGCACCCGCGGCATACCCGATCGGCTTCTCCCGTCACGGTTCGGGCCCCTGTTGCGGCCGCGAGGTTGTTGACGGCGATCTCTATCATTGCAGCTCCCCTGTAAACCTAATAATGCTATCGGCGTATTGTATCCCAGCGCCGCGCATGCGTGGTGCAGGGCATGTGAACACCCCTCATATGGGACAACAAACCACGCCCCAAAGATTGTAACCCCCTACCTCGTGTGCGGAATACCCAGCACGTCGAGTGCGTTGACCATAATGGACTGGAACGGCACCGCAGCGGCATCTGAGCCGCTCGGCGTTCCGTCGAGCGTGATATAGCACAGCACCTTGGGCGATTGTGCCGGCGCAAAGCCCATAAAGGACGACATGTAGTTCTCCTTGAGGTAGCCGCCGTTCTCGTCGGCACGTTCGGCCGTACCGGTCTTACCCGCCACGTCATAGCCGTCAACCGCGCCGCCAACGCCCGTTCCCTCGGACACGACCGTCTGCATGCACGATGTCACCTGGGATGCGGCATCCTCAGAAATCGCGCGCTCGCCTTCGCCCCAGTCCTTCTCGTCGCCTTTGCTGGACTTATAGAAGTGCGGTGTCATCATCACGCCGCCGTTGGCGATGCCGCCCACGGCACGTGCGATCTCAATCGGCGAGACGGACAGCGCCTGTCCAAAGCTCATCGAGCCCAGCGTGGCGCCGTCATACTGGTTACGCTCCTTGACGATGCCCAGGCTCTCACCCGGAAAATCGACGCCCGAACTGTGACCGATGCCCCACTTGTCCACATAGGCGGCAAAGTCGTCGGCACCGATCTTGCGCCCCACCAGGACAAAGCCCACATTGGACGAACGGCGCATCATCTCGCGCACATCCATGGTCATGCCGTAGTCGCGCTTGTCGGCATCGGTAACGGTATCGTCGCCCACCTTGATGCTCGCCGGCACCTCAAACGACGTACTCGATCGCACGACGCCCAAGTCGAAGCCGGCGCCCGCCACGAGCGTCTTAAAGACCGAGCCGGGCTCGTAGGCGTCGGTGACCAGGCGCAGGTTCATATCCTCGGTCTTGGCGTTTTCCAGATCGGTCTGGTCGTAGGTCGGATACGAGCAGGCTGCCAAGATCTCGCCTGTCGTAGGATCGGTGACCAGCGCCGAGCCGTTCTTGGCCTTAGTCTTCTCAACTGCCTCTGCCAGAGCATCCTCAGCCGCACGCTGGATATTGACGTCGAGCGTCGTCACGATATCAACGCCGTCGACCGCGGCCACCTTTTTATAGGCACCGCCCGCGATATAGCTGCCGTCCCTCGCGCGCTCGCGTACGAGAGAACCGTTCGTGCCGGTCAGAAGCTTGTTGTATTGCTTTTCGAGACCCGTCAAGCCGTCGTTGTCCACATTCACTACACCCAGCACCTGCGATGCCAGATTGCCGTATGGATATACGCGCTTCATGGCCTGCTCAAAAAGCACGCCGGGCAGGTTCTTCTTCTCCAGCACCGCAGCATCGTCTTCGTCCACTTGGCGCTTGATATACACCCAGGTGCCATCGGACTCGACGAGCTTGCGGCAGGTCTTTTTATCGATTCCAGTTGCCTTGACCAGCGCCGACACCGTCTTGTCAACATCCTCGACAAGCTGCGGGTTCACGGCGATGTTGCGACATTCGACCGACGACGCCAGCACGTTACCGTTGCGGTCGTAGATGGTGCCGCGTTTGGCATAGAGGGTCTGCGCAAGCAGGCGGCGCGCATCGGCACGCTCGCGCAGTTTATCGGCTTCGACAATTTGATAGCCGGCAAGGCGAAAGACGCCCAAGCCCAAGCCAAGCCCAATGAATCCCATGACGGCTTTGCGGCGAGGCAGAGGCGCGCCTGTGAGCCATTCGGTCGACGAACTCTTGCGCGACCTGGTGTTATGCACTTGAGGGCCGCCGGAGCCGCGAAGTCGCGACGCCGGGTCGTTGCCACGGGACTGCCCGGCGTTGTAAGATTGCCGACCCGTTCCTTGATAACCAGAACGTCCCCGCGACGAGGGACGTCCAGAACCGCGGCCCCCATCGGAACCGCGGCGATAGTCATTTGTCATACTCAGCTACCGTCTTGCTACTGAGCGGTCGCGGTCGCGTTGGCGCCCGCGGCTGCATCCTGCGAAAAGTCAAGTGTAACGCTCTCGCTGGGCTCCACCATGCCATAAGCGCCCGCAAGGTCGCGAATGCGCGTGTCGGCGCCATAGACCGAATGCATGACCTCCAGGTCGGAGCTCTCATCGGTCGCCTTTTCGAGCGTGTTGGTAAGCTCGGCGTTGCTGTTGAGCACCTGGGCCGTAACGCCGGCGAGCGCCACGCGGGCGACACCGATCGTCATGAAGATAGCCGCAATGATGCAAAACGTTTTAAGAACGCTCATGAAAACCGGGCTTACCGCCTGGTTTGCCTGACGGCCCGCGCCCGTGTAGACATCAAAGCGCGGCGTGCGCTGCTCACGGGGAGCAACGGGGGCCTGCGGCGTCTCACGATAGGCGGGCATGGCGTTCATATCATAGGCGAGTGCTGCGCTTGAAGTGTTGTAGCCCATGATATGCCGCCTCCCATCCCGAGTACGTTGGTAGTGTGTTTAAGCTTCGTTTATGGTGCGAGCGGGAGGTCCAATATCGCGCGGTCGCGTCTACAGACGCTGCGCCACGCGGATCTTGGCTGATCTCGCCCGAGGGTTGCGCTCAACCTCATCAGGCTGGGCAACCAAGGGTTTGCGGGTGATGACCTTGAGTATCGGCACGTTGCCGCACACGCACACCGGAATCTCCGGCGGACACGTGCACCCCTGGCTCATCTCCTTAAAGTGGTTCTTTACGATACGGTCCTCGAGCGAGTGATACGAGATGACGCAGATACGTCCGCCCGGGTTGAGCCACCTGGTGGCGGCATCAAGCCCTCGTTCGAGCACATCGAGCTCGTGATTGACCTCGATGCGAATGGCCTGGAAACTTTTCTTGGCCGGGTGTCCGCCATGCCGACGAGCGGCAGCCGGGATACCCGCCTTGATGATCTCGACAAATTGGCCGGTGGTTTCGATCGGTTCTTGCTCGCGGCGGCGCACGATCTCGCGCGCGATCTGCGAGGCGAACTTCTCTTCGCCGTAGACGCGTAGAATCCGGGCGAGGTCGTGTTCGTTATAGGTGTTGATGACCTCAGCTGCGTTTAAGGTGTTATTACCCGGATCCATCCGCATGTCCAATGGGGCGTCCTCGTTATACGAAAAGCCCCTGCCAGGGATATCGAGTTGCGGTGACGAAACGCCCAAATCGAACAGGAAGCCATCGACCCCGGGCACCTCGGCCGAGCAAAGCAGCTCGTCCAAGTCGCCGAAGTTGCCCTTCAGCAGCTGGTGCGGAACGCCGGGAACCTCGCGGTCCAGACGGGCGCCAGCGGCCTCGAGGGCCATGTCGTCCTGATCGACGCCGAGCAAAAGGCCCGTCTCCCCCACCTGCGCGGCCATCTTTACCGAATGGCCGGCACCGCCAAGAGTGCAATCGCAGGCAACGGAGCCGCTCTTTAGCCGCAGCGACTCAAGCACTTCGCCGAGCATGACAGGTTCATGCCGATATTCTTGTGTCAAGATCCCACGCTCCATCCGTTACCCGTGCCTTGCCCTTACGAGAAGAAGAGGTCCAGCAGGGCCTCATCGTCATCGTCCTCATCGGCCGCGGCGCGATCCCAAACCTCAAGGTGGTCGTAGTTGCCCACAACCGTGACCTCGCGGTCGAGGTTCGCCTGCTTGCGGAGAGACTCGGAAAGACCGATACGACCGGCGCTGTCCACGTCCATCGATGTGGTGCGCTTGTTGATCGCCCTCATGAGCTTCTGGTCATTAATGTCACGCGGGTTAAAACCCTCGTGGCCCTCACGACCCGCGAAGAGTCCTTCGACCCACTTATCGAAGGCCTCGGCAGAGAACACGTACAGAGCATCGACATCCAGGGCCTTGAACACGCGAACATGCTCTCCAAGCTCCTCGCGAAGGGGTGCAGGCAGGGACAGACGACCTTTTGCATCGAGATTGCGCTCGTATGCACCAGTCATTCCCATGTGCGCCCTCCCCTCGGTTACTCAGATGGCACGTACGCCTGTCTCTTATACACATCTCCGAGCCCACGAGACGCTACGCTATCTC
>CABRHR010000092.1 GCA_902470835.1 uncultured Collinsella sp. | reverse complement strand
CAGCGTAGCGGGGTCGCGACGATTGCCGCCGGTGAGGGTGACGAGGGCGTCAATTATGAGTTCGTGACGTATCGTCGCATCGAGGCGTAAATCGTCTGGCGTGAACGGTATCATCGGGTTGATTGAATGCATGGGGCGGCGCTTAGCGTCGCCTCGTTTGGTATAGATGTGCTGTAAAGAAGGGTGCGGGCTGGCTGCTATGACTGATGCCGTTGAGGTTCTGCGAATTGATTCGCTCGAGGACGAGCGGCTCGATGCCTACGTGCGACTGACCGAGCGTGAGCTTCGCTGCGTGCTGGAGCCGCAAAAGGGCATCTATATTGCGGAGAGCGCCAAGGTCATCGAGCGTGCCGTGCGCGCCGGATATGAGCCGGTGAGCTTTCTTCTGGGCGAGCGCTGGCTCGACCAGATGATGCCGCTGTTTGACCAGCTTGTCGTGCGCGAGGGGGCGGGTCCGGTTCCCGTGTTCGTGGCCTCCATGGAGCTCATGGAGCAGTTGACGGGCTTTAACGTGACGCGCGGCGCGCTGGCGGCGTTCCGTCGCCCGCGTCAGATTCCGGTTGATGAGTTCTTGGGCGGCGTCGTCGAGGCGGCGGGGGATCGTCCGGTGCGCGTGTGCGTGCTTGAGGGTATTGTCGATCACACCAATGTCGGCGCGATTTTCCGCTCGGGTGCCGCGCTCAATGTCGACGGAATTCTGGTGAGCCCTACGTGCTGCGATCCGCTGTATCGTCGCTCGGCCCGCGTGAGCATGGGCACCGTGTTTCAGGTGCCGTGGACGCGCATTGGCAGCGAGGCTCGTGTGTGGCCGCATGATGGTCTGAGCGCGTTGCACGATGCCGGTTTTTCGTGTGCCGCTATGGCGTTGACGGACGATTCCGTATCGCTGGACGATCCCGTGCTGCAGGAGATTGACCGCTTGGCAATCTTTATGGGTACCGAGGGTGCCGGCTTGGGCGCCAAGACCATTGCCGGCTGTGACCACGCGGTGCGCATTCCGATGGCGCACGGGGTCGATTCGCTTAACGTGGCCGCGGCGAGCGCCGTCGCCTTTTGGCAGCTGTGCCCGCACGCGAGCAATGAGTATCACTACCAGCCGGGTTTGTATCACTAGGCAGTTTTCCGCACCGCGCTCTAATTCGGGGTGTTTCGGTCGCCGCCAGTCGGTGCTAAGCTGGTTTTGGTTTTGGTTTTAAATTGCTGTTTTGCTGTTTGACGTATGCGTGTGGGGAGGGCGTGTGGCTAAGAAATCTACGGCTATTGATGTAACGCAAGGAGTCATTTGGCAGCAATTGCTGTCGCTGTGCGTTCCCATCTTTTTTAGTTCGTTTTTTCAGCAGGCCTACACGCTTATCGGTACGTATATCGTTGGCCAGTTTGGCGGCAAGCTCGCGCTGGGTGGCATTCAAGCCACGATGGTGCTCACCGAGCTCTGCATTGGCTTTTGCGTTGGCGTCGGCGCCGGCTGCGCGGTCATTACCGGTCAGTATTTTGGCCAGCACGATGATGAGCGACTGAGTCGTTCGGTCCATACAGCCATGACGCTCGCACTGGTGGGCGGTATCGTTTTCTCGATTCTTGGCATAGTGTTCGTTGAGCCCATGCTGGTGCTTATGAACACGCCGCATGAACTATTGGCCGAGGGCGTGGCCTATGCTCGTTGCTATTTTGCCGCCATGGTTGCGGCGCTGCTGCTCAATATGGGAACGGCATTGCTGCGCGCCGTGGGCGACACGCGCGGGCCTGCTGTGATTATCGCTTCCGGCTGCCTTGTTAATGCGGTGCTGGATGTCATCTTCGTTGCCGTGCTTCATATGGAGGCTCTGGGCTGCGGCATCGCGGTGGCGCTGACCATTTGCTCCAACGCCACGATGATCGTGTTGCGCATGTTGCGCGCTCCGGGTGCATGGCGTCTTTCGCTATCTAAGCTCGGCATCGATCGCGGTATTTGCAAGAGTATGATCTCGTGTGGTCTGCCACTCGGTTTTCAATCGGCTGCCTATTCGATCTCGAACGTGCTGATCCAGGTGTCGGTTAATTCGTTTGGCGCCGATGTCACGACTGCTTGGGGTCTATCTGGGCGCCTGGATGGCATTATCTGGATGGTGACCGAGGCGCTCGGCGTATCGATCACTACGTTCTCGGCGCAGAACTTTGGCGCGCGCAACTACGAGCGCATGCGCAAGGGCTACCATACGTCGCTCGTGCTGTCGTTTATGCTCATTGGTGGCCTGTCTGCCGTGCTGCTGGTGTTCTCGGGCCCGCTGTCGCGTTTGTTTGTCGACGATGCTTCGATTTCGGCGTACACCACGACTATCCTCCATTTCATTGCGCCGTTCTATGCGATTTTCTCGATTATCGAGAACGCCTCGGGTTCCATCCGCGGCGCCGGCGTGAGTTTGCAGCCTATGATGCTCACCATCTTTGGCACCGTTGTCTTGAGGGTGATCTGGGTGTTTGCGATCATGCCCTTCGATCCGTCGCTCGAGCATCTACTGCTGGTCTACCCCGTAACGTGGCTCATTACGGCCACGATGTTCACCATCTACCACCACAGCGGCAACTGGCTAGGCCGCGCCACCGCCTAATGATCCCTTGGGGCGGAAGAAAATGGATCATTGCTCTCCGTCGTGATGTCGATGATCCGTTTTCCTCCGTCCCCTTCGGATCAATTAGTATTCGATGCCTTGGCGGGCCAGGAGGCCTTCGTCGAAGTAGTGTTTGACGGGGCGCATTTCGGTGACCAGGTCGGCGAGGTCGGCCAGCGGCAGCAGCCCGCGGCCGGTTAGCACGAGCTCCGTGGTGGCGGGCTTTATCGCAATCAGTTCCTCGACATCCTCTCGCGCCCCAAAGCAGCCTTCGTCTTGCCCTTGCCGTCTCCCGTATAGATTTGAACCTTGCCGACTTACAGTGATGCCATCTCTGTCCTTTCGTGCCCGGCGTCGGTTTATCACCGCTCGGGTTGGGTATTCTAGAAACCATTATCAACCCCAGTAGATGGAGTTCAAGCAGATGGAGATGGATGACAACAAACGTAGACGGAATATGATTCTCTACGTGCTCATCGCCTTCGTCGTCTACCTCGTGCTCTCGACCGTTCTGTTCCCTAACATCGGTCACACGCAGCAGATTACGAAGACCGATTACTCGACGTTTGTCAAAGCGCTCGATAAGAAGAGTGTCGACAAGGTCGAGTACAACACGGACGATTACTCGATTTATTACACCAAGAAGGGCGAGGACGAGAACATCGCCTATAAGACGACCGGTGTGCCGAACGATGCGGGCTTTACCGATCGCGTGCTTGAGTCTGGCGCTTCGCTGGAGTCGGTCGTTCCCGATAAAAACTCGGGTTTGATGACCTACTACCTGCTTACGCTCATCCTTCCCATGGCGATTTTCTTCCTGATCGGCTGGTGGCTCAACCGCCGCATGAAGAAGGCCATGGGTGATGACGGCCCGTCGATGAACTTTGGCGGCGGCGGTTTTGGCGGCGGCGGACTGGGTAAGTCCGGCGCGCGCGTGATCGCCTCCAAGGACGTGGGCGTGACCTTTAAGGACGTCGCCGGCCAGGAAGAGGCCAAGGAGTCTCTCAAGGAGGTCGTCGACTTTCTGGAGAAGCCGCAGCGCTACGAGGAGATCGGCGCCAAGCTGCCGCGCGGTGCTCTCCTTGTTGGCCCTCCGGGTACCGGTAAGACCCTGCTTGCCAAGGCTGTTGCCGGCGAGGCCGGTGTTCCGTTCTTTAGTATTTCGGGCTCTGAGTTCGTTGAGATGTTTGTTGGTCGCGGCGCTGCAAAGGTTCGTGACCTGTTTAAGCAGGCCAAGGAAAAGGCCCCGTGTATCGTCTTTATCGATGAGATCGATACCATCGGTAAGAAGCGTGATGGCGGCGGCTTTAGCGGCAACGACGAGCGCGAGCAGACGCTCAATCAGTTGCTGACCGAGATGGATGGCTTCGATAACCACAAGGGTATCGTTGTCCTTGCCGCAACCAACCGCCCCGACAGTCTCGATCCGGCGCTGCTGCGCCCCGGTCGTTTTGACCGCCGCATTCCCGTCGAGTTGCCCGATCTGACCGGTCGTAAGAACATCCTCGAGCTTCACGCCAAGAGTGTGAAGACCGAGCCGCCGATCGATCTGACCGCGATTGCCCGCGCCACGCCCGGTGCCTCGGGCGCCGACCTGGCCAATATCATCAACGAGGGCGCCCTGCGCGCCGTTCGCGAGGGTCGCAAGCGTGCAACCCAGGATGACTTCGAGGAGTCGGTGGAGGTCGTCATTGCCGGCCAACAGCGTAAGTCCACGGTGCTTTCCGACCATGAGAAGCAGGTCGTTTCCTACCACGAGATCGGTCATGCCATCGTCGCTGCCCGCCAAAAGGGTTCCGCGCCGGTTACCAAGATCACCATCGTGCCGCGCACGAGCGGTGCTCTTGGCTATACCATGCAGGTCGAGGAGGACGAGCGCTTCCTGACGACACGCCAGGAGGTCTTGGACAAGCTTGCCGTCTACTGCGGCGGCCGTGCGGCCGAGGAACTCATCTTTGGCGAGATGACGACCGGTGCCGCCAACGATATCGAACAGGCCACCAAGCTCGCCCGCAACATGGTGACGCGCTTTGGTATGTCCGACGAGTTTGGCATGATGGCGCTCGGTACCGTGCAGAACGCGTATCTCAATCAGGACACGTCGCTCACCTGCGCCCCTGGTACGGCCGAGCGTGTGGACGCGATTGTCGCTAAGCTGATTGAGGATGCGCACGATCGCGCCCTGCAGATCCTCAAGGAGAACAAGTTCAAGCTCCATGAGCTGGCTCGTTATCTGTACAAGAAGGAGACCATCACGGGTGAGGAGTTCATGAACCTCCTCACGCGCGAGAATCCGCTGATGCCCAAGCAACAGTAAAGCCGCGGTCGAGCCAGTAAACGCCGACGCCCCATTTGAGCAGCTTTCTCAAATGGGGCGTTTTGCTTGAGAGGGATGGAAATGAAGATCGTGGTGAGCGCCTGCTTGATGGGCGAGAGCTGCAAGTATAACGGGCTCGACAACTATCATCGCGCGTTGGTCGAGGCCTGCGAACGCACGGGGACTGAGGTCTTGTTGGTGTGCCCCGAGGTCTTTGGCGGCCTGCCCACGCCGCGCAAGCCGTCCGAGATTGTGAATGGCGAGGTCCGTACCTGCGAGGGTACCTCAGTCGATCGCGAGTTTCGTCTAGGCGCTCAACGTGCGCTCGATATGTGCGAGCAAGCGGGCGGCCCGTCCGAGATTACTGCGTGCGTCTTGCAGGATCGCAGTCCGTCGTGTGGCGTGGGCCATATCTACGACGGATCCTTCAGCGGCACGCTCACAACGGGTAACGGTGTCTTCGTTGACCTGCTCCTGCGCCACGGCTACCGCGTGATCCCGGCAAGCGAATTCGACTCGAGCATGTTACAGCAATAAAAAACCGCCACAAAGGTACTGTCCCCTTTGTGGCGGTTTTGGTCGGTTAGGCCAGGATAGAGTGGCCGTAGGCGTTGGCGGCCTTGATGGCGGCGGCGAACTTCTCGTCGGTGAAGGGCTCCGGGTTACCCTGCTTCCACTCGTTGGTGGCGCGGGCATACTCACACAGCGCCGGGATGTCGGCCTCGGTAAGGCCGACCTGCTCAAGCGTCACGGGCAGCCCCATCTGCTTGTTAAAGGCGGCGTAGCGCTCAAGGTTCTCGGTGTCTCCCGTATAGGCAAACAGCACGAGCACGCCCAGGCTCACGACCTCGCCGTGCAGGTAGGTGCCCTCACGCGGAATGCTGCAGGTGGCGTTGTAGAATGCGTGCGCCACGCTCGAGTTGTAGTAGTAATCGTTCTGGTTGGTCAGGTTGGAGACGTAGCCCGTGTTGACCACGATGTCGAGCGCGATTTGTTTGACGGCCTCGCTTGACAGGTTCTGGCGCACGTCCTCAAGACCCTGAACGCCGTAGGTAAACAGCGGCTCGGAGCAGGTGTGGGCGAGTGCCAGGCCAAGGCCTGCCGTGTGCTCCAAGTTGCCGGCGCTCGTGGCGTACTCGACCTCGGGCTGCTTGGACAGGGCATCGCCCACGCCGGCCCAGAAGTACTCCGCCGGAGCTTCGGCGATGATCTTGGGGTTGATGAAGATGTGCGCCGGTCGGTTGGGGTACGAATAGCCCTCGAGCGAGCCGTCGTCGTTGTACACGACGGCAATGGCGGTCGCGGCGGAGCAGTTAGAACAGATCGTCGGGACGGTGAAGACGATCTTCTTGAGCTCGATGGCTGCGGTCTTCACGGTGTCGAGCGCCTTGCCGCCGCCGCATGCGATGAGCACGTCGGCTTCCTGGCAGGCAGGGGAGTTCACGACTTTGGCGATATTGGCACGCGTGCTGTTGGTGCCATAGACGCGCGTCTCCAGAACCTCGACATCGGTACCTTTAAGAGCCGCCTCGATGCCCGGCAGCGCTGCAGCCAGGGCTCGCTTGCCGCCAATGATGGCGACCTTGGTCGCTCCGTACTCTGCCAGTGCGGCGGGCAGCTCGGTAAAACAATCCTCGCCAACGGTGTAGTCGCTCATTCCGATCGTGCGCATAGCAACCTTCTTTCGTTCGATAAAGTGCTTACAGGTATTTTGCTCCAGGAGAAGGTCCACGGCCGCAAGAAATTTCGAACGTATAAAACCAGTGTTGAGGGTTTTTCGCTGGCGCGGAACGTGCTAGCATACTCCGCATAAGCGTTGATGGGGACGAGTAGTCGGCCGTCCGCATGCCACAGAGAGCGGGGAGCGCTGAGAACCCGTGCATGCGACCGATGAATATCACCCCGGAGCTGCGGTCCCAACGGACGTGCCGCGCAGGCATGTCTTAGTAGATATCGCCGAGATGGTCGTCGATACAGGCCAGCCGAGTAACGGATGCGAGCGCGCGAATACGCGGGCGAGGGCATCTAAGCTGGGTGGTTAAACGAAGAGCTTTTGCGGGCGTACAGCTCGTTTTGTGGCGCTTCGTCCCAGCTTGTAGGGACGGGCGCTTTTTTGGTGCCCAACGGGCGTGTGCGCCCATGACATGAAAGGGGTACCGTGGCAAACGAGTACAAGCAGACGATGAATCTGCCCAAGACCGGTTTTCCCATGCGTGCCGGTCTTTCCAAGTCCGAGCCCAAGCGACTCAAGGACTGGCAGGACAACAAGGTCTACGAGCAGGTTCTGAAGAAGAACGAGGGTCACAAGAAGTTCGTGCTGCACGACGGCCCTCCGTACGCCAACGGCCCGATCCACATCGGCCACGCCATGAACAAGATCTCCAAGGACATGATCAACCGCTACTGGATGATGCAGGGCTATGAGGTTCCCTATGTCCCCGGTTGGGACTGCCACGGCCAACCGATCGAGCACAAGGTCGAGGAGAAGCTCGGCACCGAGAAGTTCAACCAGACCCCCACGGCCAAGATTCGTGAGCTCTGCAACGAGTTCGCTGTCGAGAACATCGAGCTGCAGAAGGCCGGCTTCCGTCGTCTGGGCGTGCTCGGCGACTGGGACAACCCCTATCTGACGCTCTATCACCAGCATGACGCCGCCGACATCGAGGTCTTCAAGGCCATGTTCGATAAGGGCATGATCTATCGCGGTCACAAGCCCGTCCACTGGTGCAAGCACTGCCATACTGCGCTGGCCGAGGCCGAGATCGAGTACTCCGACGAGACGAGCCCCTCCATCTTCGTTCGCTTTGAGATGACCTCCAAGCCCGCCGGCCTCGAGAGCTTCGACGGCCCGGTCGACTTTATCATCTGGACGACCACGCCGTGGACCATCCCCTCCGACCAGGCCGTTTCCCTTAAGCCCGGCGCTGCCTATGTCGCCGTTGAGCACGAGGGTCGTGCCGAGGTCATGCTCGAGGACCTGGCTCCCAAGTGCTGCGAGGAGTTTGGCTGGGACCCCCACGGCCAAGATTCGTGAGCTCTGCAACGAGTTCGCTGTCGAGAACATCGAGCTGCAGAAGGCCGGCTTCCGTCGTCTGGGCGTGCTCGGCGACTGGGACAACCCCTATCTGACGCTCTATCACCAGCATGACGCCGCCGACATCGAGGTCTTCAAGGCCATGTTCGATAAGGGCATGATCTATCGCGGTCACAAGCCCGTCCACTGGTGCAAGCACTGCCATACTGCGCTGGCCGAGGCCGAGATCGAGTACTCCGACGAGACGAGCCCCTCCATCTTCGTTCGCTTTGAGATGACCTCCAAGCCCGCCGGCCTCGAGAGCTTCGACGGCCCGGTCGACTTTATCATCTGGACGACCACGCCGTGGACCATCCCCTCCGACCAGGCCGTTTCCCTTAAGCCCGGCGCTGCCTATGTCGCCGTTGAGCACGAGGGTCGTGCCGAGGTCATGCTCGAGGACCTGGCTCCCAAGTGCTGCGAGGAGTTTGGCTGGGA
>CABRHR010000091.1 GCA_902470835.1 uncultured Collinsella sp. | reverse complement strand
CGTAGCGGGTGGTTTAAAGCTGGCCGCTGCGCGGCCAGCAGACTAAAGTCTTGAACAAAAACCGGGGCCCGCATGATGCGGACCCCGGCTCAATACCGTGACGATATGTCAGTTACGCTCTACACGTAGAACAGAATGTCGTCGTAGGTCGGGACCGGCCAGTAGTCGGCTGCCACGATCTCCTCCATGGCGTCCACGGCGGCGCGCAGCGCATCCATAGCGGGAACGACCTCGTGCGCGTACACGTTGGCCTGCTCCTGACCATCGAGGCCCTCGGCCTTCTGATGCACGGCGTCGAGCGCCTTGATGGAGTCGTTGATGGTGGTGATGCCGTTGCAGAGCTTGTTGAGCGTGTTCTGCTCACACTGCATGGCGGCCTCGGCGCCAGCGGCACGGATAGTCTCAAGGCCCTTAGCGACCTTGGTGGCATAGGCGGTAATGACCGGGCGATAGGTACGACGTGCCTCGCGAACCATCGTGGTGGCCTCGATGTTCATGAGCTTGTTGTACTTCTCGAGCTTGCAGTCGTAGCGGCACTGGGCCTCGGCCTTGGTCAGGACACCCGTCTCCTCAAAGAGCGCGATAGCCTTATCGGAAACAAAGGCGGGCAGGGCATCGGCCGTGGTCTTGTTGTTGGCAAGGCCGCGCTTCTCGGCCTCGACGGGCCACTCATCGGAGTAGCCATCGCCGGAGAACAGGATGCGCTGGTGGTCGGTCAGGACCTTCTTGCAGTACTCGAGCGCAGCGTCCTGGAACTCATCCTCGGGCGTACCCTCAAGCGCGTCGGCGAAGGACTTGAGCGACTTGGCCACGGCGGCATCGAGCACCAGGTTGGAGTCGGAGACGTTCTGCTCGGAGCCGCAGGCACGGAACTCGAACTTATTGCCGGTGAAGGCAAACGGGGAGGTGCGGTTGCGGTCGGTGTTGTCCTGCATCAGCTTGGGCAGGGTATCGGCGCCCAGGTCGAGCACGCCGCGCGTGGCATGGACGGAAGCCTTGCCATCGATGATCTTCTCGACGACCTCGGTAAGCTGGTCGCCCAGGAAGATGGACATAATCGCCGGAGGAGCCTCATTGGCGCCCAGACGATGGTCGTTGCCGGCCGAGGCAACAGAGGCACGCAGGAGCTCCTGATAGTTATCGACAGCCTCGATCACCGCGGTGAGGAAGACGATGAACTGCAGGTTGTCGAGCGGGGTGTCGCCCGGATCGAGCAGATTCTCGGACTCGGTGCCAAGCGACCAGTTGTTGTGCTTGCCCGAACCGTTAATGCCCTCAAAGGGCTTCTCGTGCAGCAGGCAGACCAAGTCGTGGCGGGAGGCGATGAGCTTCATCTTCTCCATCATGACCAGATTCTGGTCGATGGCCTCGTTGACCTCGCCATAGACCGGCGCGAGCTCATGCTGGCAGGGAGCAACCTCGTTGTGCTTGGTCTTGGCGGGAATGCCAAGCGCCCACAGTTCATCGTCCAGGTCCTTCATATAGGCCGAGACGGTGGGGCGGATAGCGCCAAAGTAGTGCTCCTCGAGCTCCTGGCCCTTGCAGGGAGCAGCACCAAAGAGGGTGCGGCCGGTGATGACCAGGTCCTTGCGCTTGCGGTAAGCGTCCTTCTTGATCAGGAAGTACTCCTGCTCGTCACCCACGGAAGGAACGACCTTCTTGGGGGTCTTGCCGAACAGCGCCAAAACGCGCTTAGACTCACGCGAGAGCGCGGTCATGGAACGCAGCAGCGGGGTCTTCTTGTCCAGGGCCTCGCCCGTGTAGGAGCAGAAAGCCGTGGGGATGCACAGGACGTCGTCCTTGATAAAGGCGGGGCTGGTGGGGTCCCAAGCGGTGTAGCCACGGGCCTCGAAGGTGGCGCGCAGGCCGCCGTTGGGGAAGCTCGAGGCGTCCGGCTCGCCCTGGATGAGGTTCTTGCCCGTAAACTTGGTAATGGCGGTGCCGTCGTGGTTGGGCTCCAGGAAGCTGTCGTGCTTCTCGGAAGTAATGCCCGAAAGCGGCTGGAACCAGTGCGCGTAGTGCGTCGCGCCCTTGGAGATGGCCCAGACCTTCATGGCATGGGCAACGGCGTTGGCCACATCCAGGTCGAGCGGCTCACCGCCCTCGAGGGTTGCAGCAAGGCGCTTCCAAATGTCCTTGGGGAGGTAGTCCTTCATGACTTCCTCAGAGAACACCATGGTCCCGAAGCGGTCAGTAAGATCGGCCATACGGAACTCCCTTCGTATCGGCACCGCGTGAGAAGCGGTGTTGATTACTAACGAACGAGTCATAGCTTAGACTCGCCGTGTTTCCGCGACATTACCGTTATGTTGCTGTCGCGAAACCAATCAATGAGGTTACCCTATCGAGACGGCGTTGCCACCCTCAACAGCCAATCAACTGTATAAATAGCAGACCTCTCCCCATGGTTTAAGGATAGTCAATTTGGGATGGAGCTCTATTAACTGGTATTTTGCATCAGATACCAGTCTTTATAGTCCGTGCCTAGATTAGCCGCTCTGTTATAGGGAATGCCGATAGCAAGGCATCTTTGATTAGTATCCCCGAATAACGAGTGAAACTCCACCGTGACACAGCGGTGCTGTAGAATCCTTACAACACATCATACTTATTACGTATCTAGAGGAGCACGATATGCGCGTCGACGAGGTTTTTAAGCAGGCAGCATCCCAGGGCACCGCACCCGTTTCGTTTGAGATGTTCCCGCCCAAGGGCGAGCTTACCCTCGACACGGCTCGCGAGTTGGCAGGCAATCTGTGCAAGCTTTCGCCGAGCTTTGTCTCGGTCACCTGCTCGGCCGGCGGCTCGGGCAACGGTGCCACCACCGCCCCCATCGCGCATATGATTACGAGCGAATTCGATACGCCCTCGGTGGCGCACCTCACCTGCGTGGGCCGCTCGCACGCCGACATCGCCGCCAAGATCGATGAGTACCGCACCGCCGGCGTGGAAAACATCCTGGCCCTGCGTGGCGATCTCCCTGCCGGCGCGACCGAGGACGACAAGCCCGCCTCCGACTACGCCTACGCCCGCGACCTCATCCCCGAGCTCATCGACGCCGGCTTTTGCGTGGGCGCCGCGGCCTACCCCGAGGGCCACATTGCCTGTGAGGATCTCAACCTCTCGGTCGAATACCTCAAGCAAAAACAGGACGCTGGCGCGAGCTTCTTTGTGACGCAACTCTTCTTTGATAATGAATGCTTCTACCGCTTCCGCGAGCTTGCCGACAAGGCCGGCATCACCGTGCCCATTACCGCAGGCATCATGCCGTTTATGGGCAAGTCGCAGATCAGCCGCATGGTCTTTATGTGCGGCGCGTCGCTGCCCTCCCCCGTCATCAAGATTCTCGCCAAGTACGAGAATGACCCCGAGAGCCTGCAGGCAGCCGGTGTAGATTATGCCGCCCGCCAGCTTTGCGACCTCAAGGAGCACGGCGCCGACGGCCTGCACCTGTACACTATGAACCGTCCTGCGATCGCCGCGACCATTATGGAGCGCCTAGGGTAATGGAAAAACCGCACATCGATACAACCGCTGTCGAAGTGCCGGCCGACCTTGCGTCGCCGGCGCTTTACCGTGTCGATGCTGCGCACCATCCCCGTGTCGACCGTGCCGAGATGCTGCGGTATCTGGGTTACGGCGGCCAGCAGATTGAGCCCGAGCTGTCACGACGTATTGAGCTTGTGGTCGAGCGTCTGGAACTTGACATTGAGCCCCGTGGCGTGCGCCGCGTGTTTGCCGTCGATGCCACGGGCGTGGACGAACAAAGTGAGCCTTGCATTCGCTTGGTCGGCACCAACGTTGAGCTGCGAGGTCGCGATATCTATCGACATCTCAAAGATGCCCACTTTGCCGCGCTCATAGCATGCACCCTCGGCATGGACGCCGAGCGCCGTCTGCGCACCACGGGAACCCAACATCCCCTGGAGGGCGCCGTGCTCGACGCCGCGTGCTCCGCTTACGTGGAAGCCGCCGTTGAGCAAATGGACCAGCAGGTCAAGACGGACGCCGCCGTTCATGGGCTCGCCGGCAACTGGCGCTTTAGTCCCGGCTACGGCGACTGCCCGCTCTCGGCCCAGCGCTCGATCGTCAATGCGCTCAACGCCACGCGGCTCATCGGGCTTACCGTCACACCCACCAGCCTGCTCATGCCCACCAAAAGCGTGACCGCGGTGATCGGCCTATTCGACGGCGAAGTCCACGACGCCCAGAGCCGCCCCACCTGCAATATCTGCCGCATGCGCGAGCACTGCCGCTTCCGCGCCGCCCACACCACCTGCTATTCCAGCCATTAGGAGCCCTCGATGTTTACTCCGCTTATCACTCATGATTCTGACGGCACTGCATTGGCGGCACCCGTTGATGCCGCCCGTCGTAATGGCGCTGTGTACAAGACGCGCACGATCGACGATCTGCGCATTAAGGACGATCGCCTGCGTGCGGCCATCGAGGGCACGGGACACCTGCTGTTCGACGGCGGCATGGGCACCATGTTGCAAGCGGCCGGCATGAAGGCGGGCGCCCTGCCCGAGCTGCTCAACTTTGAGGAGCCCCAGGTCATTACCGACATTCAGCGCCAGTACGTCGAGGCCGGCTGCGACGTGATTACCGCCAACACCTTTGGCGCCAACGCCCACAAGCTCGACGGTGCCGCCACCGTGGCAGACGTCTTTGCCGCGGCCGTCACCTGCGCCCGCGAGGCCGGCGCCTGCTACGTCGCCGGCGATATCGGCCCCATCGGCGCGCTGCTTCGTCCCTTAGGCACCCTCAGCTTTGACGAGGCCTACGACCTTTTTGCCGAGGAAGTGCGCGCTGGCGTCGCCGCGGGTGTGGACCTCTTTATTATCGAAACCATGACCGACCTTGCCGAGATCAAGGCGGCCGTCCTCGCCTGCCGCGAAAACTCCGACCTGCCCGTCTTTGCCACCATGACTTTCGAGGAAGACGGTCGCACCTTCCTGGGAACGAGCCCCGAGGTCGCCGCCATCACGCTCGACGCCATCGGCGCCGACGTTTTGGGCATCAACTGCAGCCAGGGACCGGCCGAGCTCCGAGGACTCGCCGCACGTATGCTCACCGTTACCGACAAACCCGTTATGGTGCAGGCCAATGCGGGACTCCCCCATGTGGACGACGACGGCAACACCGTCTTTGATATCCAGGCACCCGAGTACGCCGAGGCCGTCGCCGGCATGATCGCCGACGGCGTGAGCGTCGTGGGCGGCTGCTGCGGCACCACGCCGGCGCACATGGCAGCGCTACGCACGCTTATCGATAACCACACGCCCAGCCCGCGCCGCCGCAAGCCCAGCATGTCGGTCACGAGCGCCCAAACGGTCGTGGACCTCCCCTGCGATGGCCACAAAATCGCCGTCATCGGCGAGCGCATCAACCCCACCGGCAAAAAGCGCCTGCAGCAGGCCCTGCGCGACGGCGATCTGGACTACGTGGTGAGCCAGGGCATCAGCCAGCAGGAGCAGGGCGCCGACATCCTGGACGTCAACGTGGGCCTGCCCGAGATTGACGAGGTCAAGATCATCCAACAGGCGACCGAACAGCTCCAGGGCTCCACGCTCCTGCCGCTGCAGATCGACTCCACCGACCCCGCAGCTGTCGAGGCCGCCGTACGCCGCTATGCCGGCAAGCCCATCATCAACTCGGTTAACGGCAAGCAGCAGATCATGGATGAGATCTTTCCGCTGGTCGCCCACTACGGCGCCAACGTCGTCGGCCTCACGCTCGACGAAGGCGGCATCCCCGATACCGCCGAGGCTCGCTTCGCCATCGCCGAGCGCATCGTGACCGAGGCTGCCCGCTACGGCATCGGACCGGACCGCATCCTCATCGACTGCCTGGTCATGACCGCCTCGACCAATCAACGCCAGGCCGAACAGATCCTGCGCGCCATGTCCCTGTGCAAGGAGCGTCTGGGCGTCAAATGCGCGCTCGGCGTGTCGAACATCAGCTTTGGCCTGCCTGCCCGCCCGCTGCTAGGCTCGGTCTTTCTGGCCGCCGCCTTTGGCGCAGGTCTCGATGCCCCCATCATGAACCCGGGCTCCAAGCGCTTTATGGATACCGTCTACAGCTATCGCGTCTTGAGCGTTGAGGATGAGGGCTCGACCGGATACATCGAGCGCTACGCCGGCTGGACCGATCCGTATAAGATCGCCGCAAACCCGGCAGCAGCTCAGGCCGCATCGACCGACACCGTGCCCGCTGCTGGCACCGCCGGCACCGACGGCAACGACGACCCGATTCGTCGCATGGTCGTCTCGGGCCGCAAAGGCGAGATCGCTGCCGAGACCGAGCGTCTGCTGGCAGACCACGACGCCATGGACCTCATCAACAATCACTTTATCCCCGCCCTCGACGAGGTCGGCGTCCTCTTTGACCAGGGCAAGTTCTTCTTGCCGCAGCTCATGGCCTCGGCCGAGGCCGCGCGCGTGGGCTTCGACACCATCAAGCGCCTGATGCCCGCCGGCGAGATCGCCGACAAGGGCAAGATCTGCGTGGCCACCGTCAAGGGCGACATCCACGACATTGGCAAGAACATCGTCAAGATGCTGCTCGATAACTACGGCTATACCGTCTTTGACCTAGGCCGCGACGTCGATCCGCAGGAGGTGCTCAAGACCGTGCAGGAGCGTGACATCAAGCTCGTCGGCCTCTCGGCGCTTATGACTACCACGGTCGTCGCCATGGAGGAAACCATCAAGCTGCTTCATGCCGAAGTGCCGGGCGTCAAGATTATCGTAGGCGGCGCCGTGCTCACCCCCGAATACGCCAAGCAGATCGGCGCGGACTACTACGCCAAGGACGCCGCCGAGAGCGCTCGTATCGCCGAAGAGGTCTTTGGGCAGTAACACAACGGAAACAACCGAGCACCAAAACGTGCCGCATGCGCCACTTGGCACGTGCGGCACGTTAGAATAGATAAGACTATGCTCGTTTTGGCAGATAGGAGCGCAAGGATGGCGATCACGCCCGCAGAAATCGCGGAAACCCGCGGCATGGTTGAGGAACAGAACCTCGACATCAGGACCATCACCATGGGTGTTTCGCTCATGGGTTGCGGTGACGAGAACCTCGACCGCATGTGCACGAAGATCTACGACCACGTGACGCGCACGGCTGAGCACCTGGTCGAGACCGCCGAGAACCTCGAGCGCGAGTACGGTATCCCCATCGTCAACAAGCGCGTTTCCGTCACCCCGGTGGCGCAGATCGCCGCGTGCTGCAAGGATGAGGACCTCACCCCCATCGCGCACGCCCTCGACCGCGCGGCCGAGACACTCGGCATCGATTACCTGGGCGGCTTCTCCGCACTCGTCCAGAAGGGCATCGGCGACGCCGACCGCCGCGTCATCCAATCCATCCCCCAGGCGCTCGCCACCACGAGCCGCGTCTGCTCCAGCGTCAACGTCGCCAGCCTGCGCGCCGGTATCAACATGGACGCCGTGCTTATGGCCGCCCAGACCATCATCGATGCCGCCAAGCTCACGGCCGACCAGGATTCCGTCGGCGCCTCCAAGTTTGTCTGCTTTGCCAACATGGTCGAGGACTCCCCGTTTATGGCGGGCGCCGTCCACGGCGGTGGCGAGGCCGACGCCGTCATCAACGTAGGCGTCTCGGGCCCCGGCGTTATGGCCGCAGCCCTGGAAACGCTGACCGATTCCGCATCGATGATGGAAGTCGCCGAAAAGATCAAGCAGACCGCCTTTAAGATCACCCGCGCCGGCGAGCTCATGAGCCGTGAGGCAGCCCGCCGTCTGGGTGTCGAGAAAGGCATTGTCGACCTGTCGCTGGCTCCCACGCCCGCCATCGGCGACTCCGTTGCCCGCATCCTCGAGATCATCGGCGTGGGCACCTGCGGTGGCCCGGGCACGACCTGTGCGCTCGCCATGCTCAACGATGCCGTCAAGAAGGGCGGCGTCATGGCAAGCTCCAGCGTGGGCGGTCTCTCCGGTGCCTTTATCCCCGTGTCCGAGGACGCCGGCATGATTGCCGCCGTCGAGGCCGGCGCGCTTTCGCTCGAGAAGCTCGAGGCCATGACCTGCGTGTGCTCCGTTGGCCTGGACATGATCGCCATCCCCGGCGACACTCCGGTCGAGACCATCGCCGGCATCATCGCCGACGAGATGGCCATCGGCGTCATCAACAACAAGACCACGGCCGTCCGCGTGATTCCCGCCATCGGCAAGGGCGTGGGCGACTGCGTCGAGTACGGCGGCCTGTTCGGCCGTGCGCCCATCATGCCGGTGAACCCCAACGCCGGCACCGTGCTTGCCCACCGTGGCGGACGCTTCCCGGCACCGTTGAACTCGCTCAAGAACTAGCTGAGGGGGACGGGCGAGGAGCCCCGGGGAGGGCAAATATATAAGGTCGCCTGCTCGGACAGTCCTGACTCTGTCTCTTATACACATCTCCGAGCCCACGAGACGCTACGCTATCT
>CABRHR010000090.1 GCA_902470835.1 uncultured Collinsella sp. | reverse complement strand
GATAGCGTAGCGTCTCGTGGGCTCGGAGATGTGTATAAGAGACAGAGAATATACTGAATAATTGTTAGGTACCTAATAGCCTACATTTTCCCATTGGTTGCTAACCCAACCTTGATTAATCTTGGGATTCTTCGTTACCTGAGCAGTACGCATGGCAACATCTTCCGTCATAACATCCATTTTCTTTTTGGAAGTATCGACGATATCTTGCGCGCCACGAAGCAAACGACCTCGCAGTTCATCGTCTGTCGCGATCTTATAGCCAGCAAAGGCACCAGCCGCGACAGTCGTAGCCAATGCAATCGCTGTTAAAATCTTATTCCTCATCTTGGCCTCCTTGATCAAACTGAATCATTTCGCCAAGAATACGAGAGAGCTCTTCCTCGTCTTTAAACTCAATCTCAATCTTATTCTTTCCACGCGAGCTCTTCACACGCACGTTGGTATTAAATACCTGACGAAGTACACGGGCAGCCTTTTTAAAAGACTGAGGCATTGCAGGTCTCGGCGTCTTAGGTGTCTCTCCGGCAGAAAACAACGGAGCAAGGTTTTCTGTCGCTCTTACTGAAAGGCCCTCTGCAACAACTTTCTCTGCAAGTCGAATTCGAGCATCCTCATATGGAACTGCAAGAATCGCACGTGCATGACCAGCAGTAAGTTTGCCCTCAAAAATCATCTGCTGAACTATTTCGGGGAGATCGAGAAGGCGCAGTGAGTTTGTAATTGCAGAGCGTGACTTGCTTACTGCCTTCGACAATGCCTCCTGGGTCATACCGCTGGCATCGATGAGCTGTCGATAGCCCTTAGCCTCTTCGACGGGATTCAGATCAGAACGCTGAAGGTTTTCGATAAGAGCAAGAGCCAGCATCTCTTCATCATTAACGTCTTTAATGATGACAGGCAGTTCCTCAAGACCAGCAAGCTTTGACGCCTGGTAACGACGCTCGCCAGCGATGATCTCATAGCCGTTTCCATGTTTGCGAACCAAAAGTGGTTGCAAAACGCCATGTTCTTGGATTGACTCGCTCAACTCGCGAAGTTCAGTTTCGTTAAAGTGAATTCGCGGCTGATTAGGGTTGGGAACAATATCCTCAATAGGTAGTTTTGTTTCGGATGCGGCATTTGAAGCCGACACAGCCGAACCACCGGTCTCATACTCGGCCTCTGAGACCAAAGCATTGAGTCCACGTCCCAATCCGCCACGTTTCTTTACACTAGGCACGCTTGATCACCTCTTTTGCAAGGTTCATATACGCTTTTGCACCCTTATTCTGAGGTGCATAGGTAATTACCGGTTCTCCAAAAGACGGAGCTTCGGAGATTTTAACCGTACGTGGGATTAGCGTTTTAAACGCCTTATCACCAAAGTACGATTGAACCTCCTCAACAACCTGATTCGATAGTGAAGTACGCGAGTCATACATGGTCATAAGCACTCCATAGGTGTCTAAGCCCTTGTTCAGACGTGATTTGACCATCTTCATTGACTCAAGCAGCTTTGTAACGCCCTCGAGTGCGTAATATTCGCACTGGATCGGAATCAAAACGCTGTCTGCTGCGGTCAAGGCGTTGATAGTAAGCAGGCCGAGCGAAGGAGGACAGTCAATGAAGATGAAATCGAACTCGTCCTGAATCGGCTCAAGCAAATCTTTGAGGCGGGTTTCACGAGCAATTGCACTTACGAGCTCAATTTCTGCGCCTGCAAGCTGAATTGTTGCTGGAATTACGAATACCTTTTTGCAATTTGTTTCAAGAACAAGCGATTCTGCCGACACATCATTCAACAATGCATCATAGATGCAGTGATCAAGGTCTTCTTTTTCAATTCCAAATCCACTGGTGCTGTTTCCCTGTGGATCAAAATCGACAATCAGTGTCTTACGACCCTGCTCACCAAGTGCTGCTGCAAGATTTACAGCCGTCGTTGACTTACCGACGCCGCCCTTTTGATTGATGATTGCAATGATACGCGTGTCTTTTGCGCTCTTAGAACGCTTAACGTCGCGAAATCCCACGGTCCCTCCTGGTGTGTATTAAAGCTGTCAAACGGAGGATGTTTCACGTGAAACATTCCGAATCGATTTCAACCGCCATGTTTCACGTGAAACACTGCAAGTTGTTAGTATCCATTATGTTTCACGTGAAACATCTAGGCAAGCGGATTCTTCTTTGCCATGCCATTTGAACGAGGCAATGAAACGGATGCTGGATGACTCTTCTTAAGAACAATGAACTCCCTGTGACCCAAGCCTTCAGGCAAATCAATTGTGTCATTCAGAAGCAAAGTGAAGCCACAAATCTTAGCTACTGACATACCGGAAGCAAGCTCCTCATCCGAAGGATTGCCCTTGGTGATAACAAATAGCCCTCCATCCTTCAGGTACGGAGCCGCATACTCAACAAGAATCGGTAGAGGGGCCAGTGCGCGGGCGGTTACAACGGAGAACTGCTTCTTATGGCTTCGAGCATATTCTTCAAGACGATCATGAACCGCATGAGCATGTTTCAATCCAAGAGCATGGACAAAAGAATTGACAGCATCAACCTTCTTGCCAACAGAGTCAATATAAGTAGCTTTACGATGCGTGGCTATGGTTAACGGAATACCAGGGAAGCCCGCACCTGTACCCATATCGAGCAAAGCTCCCTCTGGAGCCTTATTGATATAGGGGAGTAAAACAAGTGAGTCGAGGATATGAAGTACTGCAGCATCTTCTACGTTAAGAATACGGGTGAGATTGGTTGTCTTATTTGTTTCTAGAACCAAATCCAAATGCTGAATACATTTCCTCAGCTCAACATCAGTTACGCTCAAGGAATACTCTTTACAATAGGAAGTTAGACGGCTCAACATCTCGTCAGCCTGCTGATCAGTAAGTACTAACAACGAAAGCTCCTTTCTGACAAAAATCAGTGTATCGAGAACTTTTGACAAAAAAAGGGGACGTGGAAACCACGTCCCCTTAGCATAAGCTCGAGTAGATTATCGAGCAACAATCACCACATGGCGATCAGGGTCAGAACCCTCAGAATGAGTATCGACGGCATCATTGCCACGAAGTGCAATGTGAACCAGTCGGCGCTCGTAGGCGTTCATAGGAGGAAGCGAAACACTCTTATGAGTGCGAATGGCACGCTCGGCAGCAGACTGAGCCATGGAGGCAACCTTGTCCTGACGGCGGCTCTTGTATCCCTCGACGTCCACTACAACCGGATACCTAAAGCCAAGCTTGCGGCTCACCAGCAAAGAGAACATAACCTGAAGAGCATCAAGGGTGCGACCATGACGGCCAATGAGAACAGCAAGGTCGGGAGCAGTAACATCCAAAATCAGCTCACCCTCGTCGCCCTCATACTCATCGATAGGAGAGTTGGCGGCATCGAAGTGCGAAAGGATGGAACGCAGGATGGAAATCGCAACATCGGCAATGGTGTCGAGTTCCTCATCGGTCAGCTCCTCACCAGCCTTGTAGCGCTGTGCAATCTCGGGATAATCGCCCGCGACCTGCGGGGCAACCTCCTCAAGCATATCCTCGATGATCTCTTCAGACATAACGTACTCCAAAAGTTAGGTACCTAAATAAGATTGATATCCCACTACTTCTTCTTGTGCGGGCGCGGCTTCTTCTCGCGACGAGTGACCTCAACCTGCAGCGGAGCGTTCTTAAGACGCTCCTCCTCATCGGCTTTCGCCTTGTCGATGACCTTCTGCGTCACAAAAATCTGCTGGATAACCTGCCAAGCAGACGAGACGTCGTAGTACAGCAGAACACCAACGGGAAGGCTCCAGCCCATCCAAAGCATCATGACCGTCATGACAACGGCCATCATACGCATGCTCTGAGCCTGCTGGCCGGTCTGGTTGCGCGACATGTAGAGCTGCGGAATCAGGGTCAGGACGGCGAACAGGATCAGGCAGACCAGCGCAGGCAGTGCAACCATAAAGCCATCGGCAAAGGAAGCGCTCGGCGTGGTGGTCAGGTCGGGCAGGATGTTGAAGAACGAGAACGTGCCCTCGTTAAAGTACTGCGGCAGGTTACGCAGCAGCGTAAACAGGGCAAACAGGATAGGCATCTGAATCAGAAGCGGCAGGCAGCCGGACAGCGGATTGAACTTGTTCTCGCTGTAGAACTTCTGCATCTCCTCGGCCTGGCGCTGAGGATCGTCGGCATAGCGCTCCTGGATCTCGAGCATCTTGGGCTGCAGCACCTGCATGCGAGCCGTCGACTTGGTCGACTTGAGCATGAGCGGCGTCAGCAGCAGACGGATGATGACCACCAGGATGATGATGGACAGGCCCCAGTCGACCGCAAAGGTCTGGATGAGCTTGAGCAGCTCGAAAAGGATGTTAACGATCCAATCCCACATGTAAGTTTTCCTCCGATAGCGAGTGCCCGCTAGGGCACAGGGTCATAACCGCCGACGTGCAGGGGATTGCAGCGAGCGATGCGCCTCACGGCAAGCCAGCAGCCTCTCAAAACACCGTACTTCTCAATCGCCTGGACGGCGTATTGCGAGCACGTTGGGTAATAAATGCAGGCGTCAGGCAATAAGGGCGAAATAACCTGTTGATATATGCGAATAGGAGCGATGGCAACACGTCGCAAAACGTGATTGCTCATCGCTCCTCCCCGGCAACGCCGGCGCGTTTCATAAGCGAACGCAATGCATTGTCCATCTCCTGCGGCGATGAAACCCTCGTCTTGGGAGTTGCGAACAAGATGATGTCATAACCCGCAACGGGAAATCCACAGCTGCGGGCGGCCTCGCGCATCACACGCTTAGATCGGTTGCGCACGACAGCACAACCGAGTCGTTTAGCACCAACGAAGGCGACCCTTCCGGAGTCGCCTTCGCCAACCGATTCACATATGGTCATTCGAATCAGAGGGTGATTGAAACGACGCCCCTGACTGAACACATGCTCGAAATCTTGCCGAGACTTAATAGTCTTCATGCGAGATGTGTGTATCGCTGCTAGACAGTGAGACGCTTGCGGCCCTTGGCGCGACGACGGGCGAGCACGGCACGACCACCCTTAGTGGCCATACGGGCACGGAAGCCATGGGTCTTGGCACGCTTACGCTTATTAGGCTGATACGTACGCTTCATCTTAAGTTCCTCCTGCTGCATTTCGAGTGTCCGCGGGGACGCGGACGCAGATATAGACACGTGAGCTTGAAGATTGTAGGGAAATCAATGTTCAAATGTCAAGAAATCAAAGGTAAAAGGTTGCGCAGTTCACACGGTTCCCCCATAAGCCAAGCTCGATTTAGCGGTGCATGGCAACTTTTCACGATATTTCATCGAGTTTTCAACAGGTCATGTTGGCAATGTTGAGAACTTTTCGTCCGTTTTCCAAAGTTTTCAACAGGTTTTGAAAAGTTGTCGAAAGATGAGAAACATTGCACAGTGAGCTACTATTTGTTCGAAACCTTTTGAAAGATTGCGAGCGGCATGTCTGACGACTTTTACACCATGGTCGATTCCGGAGACCCGGCACCCGACAACGAGCACATCACCGGCGTGCGCGAAGAGCGTGAGGAAGGCGAGCAGACGACCACGCAGGCGCCAAAAGCCATGTACGCCGCGCGCATCGCCGTCTACGACGATATGCTGTCGACACCGCGTGTGATCGTCATTGATCCGCAAGATGTCCGCACGTATTTGGAAGAGACGACCAACACCGTCTACCAGTGCATGAAAGAACAAGGTGGCCATATCTCGCTCATGGTCATCCGCGAGATTGTCGAAAACTTTATCCACGCGCACTTTGCCGAGCCCATCATCTCGATTCTGGACGGCGGAGACACCATCCGCTTTGCTGACCAAGGACCCGGCATCGACGACAAGGAACGCGCTTTCGACTTTGGCGTTACCAGCGCAAACAGCAAGATGAAGCGCTATATCCGTGGAACCGGAGCAGGGTTTCCCATGGTGCAGGAGTATTTGGAAAACGCCGGCGGTGCCGTATCCATCGAGGACAACATGGGCAACGGCACCGTGGTTACGGTAAGCCTGAACCCTAAACGCGTGCAGGAAATCGAGCGTGCCGGCGGACGCGGCGCCGCCGTGCGGCCCGAGACGGAACAGCCCACATATCCCCTGCCGGGAGCTTTTGCGCAGCAGCCCATGGCAACGCAGCAGATGCAGCCCCCCGTGGGACAGATGCAGCAGCCCGGAATGCTTCCTACACAAGAGCCCCAGGCGACATCGATGTCGATGCCGCCAAACATGCCAGAGACCATGCCGCTGGCGGATCAGGATGCA
Organism: uncultured Collinsella sp.; assembly: GCA_902470835.1. Classification (GTDB taxonomy): domain Bacteria; phylum Actinomycetota; class Coriobacteriia; order Coriobacteriales; family Coriobacteriaceae; genus Collinsella. The sequence goes on along the minus strand of CABRHR010000090.1, from coordinate 2,525 downwards.
GCAGCAATGCAGCAGGCGACGGGGGCACCGGGTGGCCAGCAAATGGGCTATCAGCCGTACCAACAGGGATATCCATATCAGCAGATGCCGCCACTGGGGTATGGCCAGCAGTTCCCGCAGCAGTACCAGCAGGGATATCAGCAGCCGTACCAGCAGATGCCGCAGCAGCAGTACAACCCTTGGGCCCAGCAGATGCCTCCGCAGCCTTACCAACAGTGGCCTCAAAGTTTTCAACAGCAAATGCCGCCGATGCAGAGTTCTCAACAACCAGCAGCTCAAATGATGTATCCTAATGCATCAAATCAGTATGCACAGCCACAACCGGACGTGTTCGTAAGCGATCGCGGCAACGCCGCGCTGGGCTATCTGGCGCAAAATCAAGCGTGCGGTGCAACCGATCTGGCGAGGGCGTTTGGAAACTCGGCCCCCACTTGGTCACGCACGCTCAATGACTTGGCGCAGGCCGGCTTGGTCATCAAGCATGGCCAGAAATACCATCTGACCGAACTCGGCGCCGCTCGCGTGCGAGCTCAGAGCTAAAGAACGGGAGAGACAGTGGACGAGGAAGCAAGCATCATCCTGGGGGATGCCATCGCCTTTTGCCAGCGCGACGGCCAAGATGCACGCCTCATCAACATGCTGGGGCAATCGCGCGCCATAAGCCTGACCGAAGATACGCTCACGATCGAGGCCCCCTCGCGCTTTGCCATCGCGCAGCTCAAAAAGCATCAGCCGACTATTGAGGCCTATCTGGAAGAAATCGCCTTTGCACCGATTGCTCTCGACATCGTGGCACCGCACGGCGCCGCAGCGGAATCCGCTGCCACGACGGCGCCCGCCACGGCTCCCGCCGCTTCCCCGGCGATGCCGGCCTCCGCAGGCGACGTACCGACGATCGAGCACCAGCACAGCGATGTTTCCCGTGAAACCATGGCACCGTTGCCGACCGCGGCGACGACGTCAACGAACGTACCCGTCACGCACATGCCCATCGCTCACGACGCAGCGGCGGGCGCGGATTCGGGCATTGCAATCAAGAACACGCTCTCGGCCGATGATTTTCGTCGCATGATGAACCAGATGAAGGGCGGAGCGCCGACTAAACCCACGCAAGCTGCGACCCCCACTTCACCCATGCCTGCACCGACCGTGCCGGCCGAGCAGAATACGGATGGAGCCCCGCTCGCCGCGAACTCAAAATTTACCTTTGAGAACTTTGTCTACGGCCCCGAGAACAGCCATGCCTATCGCTCGGCACTCAAGTTTGCCGCCCTCGCTGACGAGCGCGGCACGTGCACATCACTGTTCATCTACGGCAAATCGGGCCTGGGCAAGACGCACCTGCTACTTGCCATCAAAAACGAGCTCGCCGAGAAGTCGCCCGAGATCAAGGTCAAGTATGCCAACTCCCAGGCATATCTGGACGACCTGATGACCGAGTTCGACCGCCAAAAGAAGAGCAACGCCCCCATCATGCAGGCGTACCACGGCGTGGACGTGCTCATCATCGATGACATCCAAAACATCATCGGCAAGCGCGCGAGCGTGGACTACTTTTTCCAGCTCATGGACGAGTTCATCCGCAACAACAAGAAGGTCGTCATCGCGGCAGACCGCGCCCCCAAGGACCTGAGCATGGACGAGCGTCTGACCAGCCGCTTCAACGCCGGCATGCTCTGCCTGGTCGCAGAGCCCAGCTACGAGATGAAATACAAGATCTTGCAGCGCTATTACGAGAACACCATCGTCGCCGCTCCCGAGGCAGGCGACGACTCGCTGCTGGCGGCCTATGGGGGCGACGGCGGGCACCTGACCGACGAGCACTTTAAACACATGGCCGAGGTCTCGGGCACCAACATCCGCGAACTCGAGAGCTTTTGCGAGCGCTGCGCCGGCGAGGCGGGCGACCGCGAGCGCGAGGGCGGGGAACTCACCTTTGACGATATCGACGCCATCGCCAGCCAGTACTTCGACACATCGGCCAAAAAGATCAACGTCCAGACGGTTCAGTCCGTCATCGAAGAGCAGTACGGCGTGACGCACGAGGAGCTCATCGGCCCGCGTCGCAACGCCAATATCGCCAAAGCACGCCATATCGCCATCTACCTGGCCATCGAGATGTGCGAGATGACGACCACGGCGGTGGGCGCCGAATTTGGCAACCGCAACCACTCGACCGTCAGCACGAGCTACAAAAAGGTCCAGAAGATGATCCAGGAAGACCGCACCGTCACCGAAGACCTCAAGTCGTTGCGCGATAAAATTACACTGCGCTCGTAGGGAAATAGAGACACCTGTTGAAAACTTGTCGAAACCACGGGCATAAGGTGTCTAAAACCCAACCCGCGGTGATGAAAAGTTTTGCGCAGGTTTTGAACGTGGAAAACCACCCCTGTTGCACACAGGTTGCTGTCGATTCTCTTTCTGGGTCTGACCTGCGTCTTTGGGAGTAATCAACAGTTTCGTCAGTGCTATTACTACTGTCTCTTATACACATCTCCGAGCCCACGAGACGCTACGCTATC
>CABRHR010000089.1 GCA_902470835.1 uncultured Collinsella sp. | reverse complement strand
CGGTCTTTCATGCAGCAGGGGCTCTCAATGTTTTTATGTCCTGCTCATATCGTCTCTGCCGGCAGTTTGGGACACTCCTTACGGGGCACCCCCTCCACAGCGCCTATGCCAGCTTGTCGATTTGCCCAATCTCCCAGAGCGGAATGTTGACGAGCGTGCCCTTGTCTCTATATGCCGCTAACGATGTTCTCACGCAGCGCTCGAGCTTGAATTTCTCGCAGGCAATCCTCAGGCTCTTTGCTTTGAGATTCTCTGTCGCCTTGATCTCGAGCGGAAGCACGGTCCCCGCATGGTCGATGGCAAAGTCAGTCTTTGCATTGCCGGAGGAGGATGACCAATACGCGGGAGTTTTGCCTTGGAGCAAAAGCTCCTGTGCGACGTATTGCTCGGTCAGCGAGCCTTTGAACTCCGTAAAAACAGCGGGCCCGTTCAGAACAATGGCTGGCGTGAGGCCGGAGATTGCTCCGAGGATGCCGGTGTCGATGCAGAACAGCTTGAAGCCCGAGAGATCCTCGTAGCTTGTGAGCGGTGCTCTTAGGGCGGAAACACGTGGTACCTTATGAACGGTTCCATAGTCCATGAGCCACTGGAGGCTTTCCTCAAAATCGCGTGCGCGCGCCCCGGGACGAAGCGCGCCGTAGATGAACTTCTTGTTTTCCTTTGCGAGCTGGCCGGGAAGGGATTTCCAAACCAGCCTCATGCGCTCGACGATGCGGGCTGGCGCATGCTTGCCAAAATCGGATTCATAAGCTTCGATGATTTGCTGCTGAAGCCTGCGGGCTTCGATGAAATCGTGGGAGGCGGCGAAAGCGGAGACAACTTCTGGCATGCCACCGACGACGAGGTATTCCTTGAGCAGGCGCTCGAGCTTTTCGGAAACGTTTGCCAGCAGGTCCATGTTTGCGGCAAGGATGGCATCTGCGAGCGGATCGCCATCGACGGCACGAACGAACTCGACAAACCCCATGGGGCGCATGGTAAGCTGGTCGATCTTGCCGACGGGGAACGACTCGTTTTCGCGTCGGAGCGCGAGCCCCATATAGGAGCCGGCTGCCACGATATGGTATTCCGGCGCCAGCTCGTTGAAGTATTTGAGCGAGGTGATGCCACGCGGTGCCTCTTGGATTTCGTCGAAGATGATGAGCGTGTCTGTCGGCGTTATGGTCTGGCCGTGCAGGAGCTCTATCTGGGAGATGATGCGTTTGGGGTCAAGGCTTCCGTCGAACAGCGAACGTGCGCCCGGTTCGAGCATAAAGTCAAAACGGATGACGTTTTGATACTGCTGGCCTGCGAATTCGTTGAGAAGCCAGGTTTTTCCCGTCTGGCGGGCCCCCTTAAGCAGGAGGGGCTTGCGATTTGCCCTAGATTTCCAAGCGATGAGTTCGTCCATTAGCTGTCGCTGCATACTGCCCCCTAACGATCATGGTTAGTATAAGACCGTCTTGGTCTTTCCATCGAAAAATGTGGGAGTAAACCACGTTTTTCCATCGAATAATGTGGGAGGCAACCACGTTTTTCCATCGAATAATGTGGGGGTGTAGGTCGGCACCTGGGGGCGTTCCTTCTCTGCCGGCAGTTTGGAACACTCCTTGTTTTGGTGCAAATTAGCTACCCTTGCATCAGAAAACGGCGCCCGTCGGCAATGTTGCCGGCGGGCGCCGTTGCCGTGTAGGTGGCTATGTCGTGCGGGCTGCTGTTGAACGTTCGGGCCCGTGCTCTATAGCGAGTCGATAAAGCGCTGCTGGGCGGCGCGTCCTGTCTCGTCCCACTTAAAGACGCCGGCGTTGTCGAGCACGTGGCCAAACACCACGCCGACCTCCTCGTGCAGGATATCGATGGCGTTGTCGGCCGTAAGCTCGTCGGCGCGGCGGGCAAAGACGTCTTCGGCCCACGCGGCGTGGCTGCGGCAAAGGTCGTCGCCCTCGAGCGCGCCAGCAAGGTCGTAGCTGGCATCGGCCTTGGCTGCCAGCAAGTGCTCACGGACAGCGCCGAGCTCGGGAACCAAGCGCGGCGGCAAAATGGCCAGGCCCATGACCTCGATCAGGCCGATGTTCTCCTTTTTAATATGGTGACACTCGGCATGCGGGTGGAATACGCCCAGCGGATGCTCGTCGCTCGTGATGTTGCAGCGAAGCGCCAGGTAGGCCTCGTAGATCTCGCCGCCGGCATTGCCGCGGGAGTCGACGCGGCGGATGACGGGCGTCACGGTGTTGTGCGCCACGCCGTCGGCTGTGTGCGCGATGACGCCAACCGATTCATCGGTCCACTCGCGCCAGGCGAGGATAATCTTCTCGGCAGCGTCGAGCAGCTGAGCGCGGTCATGCGAGCGCAGGCGCAGCACCGAGAGCGGCCACTGCAGCACGGTACCGCTGACCTGGTCAAAACCGGGCACGCTAAACTGCGAGACCTCGGCGGCGTGCATCATGGGGAACTCGTGCGCGCCGCCCTGGAAGTGGTCGTGCGACAGAATCGAGCCGCCCACGATGGGCAGGTCGGCGTTGGAGCCAATAAAGTAGTGCGGGAACAGGTCGACAAAGTCGAGCAGGCAGGTCAGACCCTTGCGGTCCACGTGCATCGGGCGATGCTCGGAGCTCATGGCAATGCAGTGCTCATTAAAATACGCATACGGGCTGTACTGGAAGCCCCAGCGCTCGCCATTTAGCTGAATGGGAATAACGCGCAGGTTCTGACGGGCGGGATGGGCGCCGCCGTCGGCTGCGGCGGAGCGTCCGGGATAGCCCTCGTTTTCGATGCAGAGCTGACAAGCGGGATACTTCTCGCCCGTGTTCTTGGCTTCACCTGCTGCGGCAATATCGCGCGGGTCCTTCTCGGGCTTGGACAGGTTGATGGTGATCTCCAGGTCGCCCCAGTTGGTGGGGGTGCTCCATTTGATGTTGCGCGCGATAGCGGCACGGCGCACGTAGCCGGCGTCGCAGCACAGGCCGTAGAACCAGTCGGTCGCGGCGCGGGGCTCGTTGACGCCCATACGTCCGTTGAATTCCTCGTTTACAACCGAAGGCCTCGGCATGAGCGCACCCATGATGCGCATGGCGATGCGGTCGCGGCCCGACGCCGTGTCCTCGGCAGCACCGTTGGCAACGGCGGCCTCGGAAAGTACGGCGAGCGTGCCCTCAAGGTCAAAGTCGGGGAGTGTGTCAGGGTGCAGAAGCGAAATCTTCTCGGTCTGCAGCGCCCAGGCCATGTCGAGTGCGGGGCCCGTGGCGCCGATACACTCCAAAATGGTGTTGTATGCCCAGATGCGATCGTCCTGGCCGATCATCGATCGGTGAATAGCGTACTCGATCAGGTTCTGCGCAGCCTCGCGCACGTCGGTCATTACAGCCATGCCGCGTAAGCCCCCTTGTCAGTAATTGCGTAGTGGCGGGCAGAGCCTTCGCCCAGCCCGCCGTTCATCTTGGCAATGAAGGTGTCGACAAGCTCGAGCGGCACGAAGGCCTGGATGGTGCCACCAAAGCCGCCACCGTGGATGCGGACGGCGCCGCGGCCGTCGAGCACATGCTCGGCCAGCGCCAAGGCATACATGGAAGGTTGCTCGGAGCCCAGCTTGGCAACGACATTCTGCAGGTACATGGCAGAGCTGGCGCCGGACTCGCGCGTCAGGACCAGGAACTGGTCGATGTCGCCGGCGTTCAGGGCCGCCCAGCGCTTGTCGACCAAGCCGTTCTCGTACCAGTAGTGAACGGCGCGCAGGCAGGCACGGTCGCCCAGCTTGGCGCGCAGCTCGGGGAGCTTGGCGTCAAAGTCGGCAACGTCGACCTCGCACAGGCGTGCCTTGCCAAATTCGGCGGCGACGTCTTGCATCTCGCGCGGAACGGCAGCGTAGTCGTCGGTGGCGGCCACGTGGTCGGCACCGACCTTAACGAGCACGAGCGCATAGCCGTGATCCTCAAAGTTGAGCTCGAGCTTCTGAGTTTTAGGCTGAGCCTGGTCCTCAAAATCCATGTAGGCAAGGCCGCCCAGGCACACGGCGGCCTGGTCCATCAGACCGCAGGGCTTTCCGTAGTAGTTGTTCTCGGTGCGCTGGCTCATCTGCGCAAGCGCGACGGGCTCAATGGCGGGCGCGCCCCAGAGCGTCTCCATGGCGCGGCCGTACGCGGCCTCGACGGCAGCAGAGCTGGAAAGACCGCCGCCCGAGGGGACAGAGCAGGTGAAGGCAAAGTCGAAGCCGCGGGGCTCAACGCCCAGGGCAGCGACCTCGTGGGCCATGCCGCGGACGAGGCTCGCGGACGTGCCCTTCTCAGCCTCCTGAACATCCAGCGTGTCGAGCGTAATCTCAAAGCTGGGGTAGCCCTCGTCGGCAACGCGGACCTTGTTGGTGTCGGTCGCCACGGCAATGCCGTCGACGGCGACATCGAGCGAGCCGGCGATAACGTGGCCACCCTCGTGGTCGGTGTGGTTGCCGCTGATCTCGGAGCGGCCGGGCGCGTGCACGTAGAGCACCTGGCGGTCGTTGATGGGGCCAAACTCCTCCTCAAACAGCTTGGTGAGCGTGGCGAGCATCTTTTCGTCGGGGGCGGTCATGGGGGTCCTTTCCTTGGCGCGTACAGGCAAGTTTTGCGTCGTGATGAGTACGTTAACAATTTGAAGCGGCATGAACCAAGTGTTTGCGATACCGCACGTTACGGGCTATGTTAACGTACTCATAACACATCGCTTGTCACTTTTTGAGAATCTGGTAATCGGTCGAAATTCGGCCGTGAACGGTAGTGCCGTATGGACTTATAGAGCAGAAGGGCTGCAGCTAGAAAAAGTAGAGTACGTTAACATGCGTCCGACGATAGCGGCCCTTCGTGCGGACTAAATTCCTGCACGGGGCCGGCATGCACGCTATTTTGATCTCGCAAGGGTGAAGGTGATCTTGTGGCAAGGCGCCCCTCCAACGATACAGGCTCGCGTCCGGTTTCCATGGCCGACGTCGCCCGCGCTGCTGGCGTTTCGCAGCAGACGGTCTCGCGCGTCGCCAACGGCCTGCCCAATGTGAACGAGCAGACGCGCCAGCGCGTGCAGGCTGCCATGCAGGAGCTCGGCTTTCGCCCGAGCTATGCCGGCCGTTCGTTGCGCGACGGTCGCTACCATTCGGTCGGTCTATGCGTCAACGATGTCACCAAGTTCGGCAACCTGACGATGATCGACGGCATTGCCAGCGCCGCACGCGAGCATTCATGCGCCATCACGCTGGTCGAGATGTCCAAGACCGAGGAGTTTTCGCTTGCCGAGGCTACGCGTCGCATGGCGGCGCTGCCGGTCGATGGCATCATCATCGGTATGAGCCGCATGGCGCCCGACTTTGAGTCTTTTGATCCGCTGCCGGGAATCGGCACGGTTATCGTCACCATGTATGCGCATCCGCGCGTGACCACGGTCGATTCCGACCATTACGGCTGCTCGCTGCTGCTCATGGATCACCTATTTGAGCTTGGCCACGAGCAGATTCGCTATATCGGCGGTCCGTCCTTCTCGGTGGACGAGCAGTTCCGCCGCGCCGGTTGGCAAGACGCGCTCGAGCGCAGGCATATCGAGCCGGTGGAGCCGCTCGAGGGCGACTGGTCTGCCAACAGCGGCTACGAGGCCGGCAGGTATCTGGCCGAGCACGATCGCACCATGACGGCGATCTATGCGGCAAACGACCAGATGGCAAACGGAGCGATTGCCGCGCTGCGCGATAGCGGCCTGCGCGTTCCCGAGGACGTGAGCGTGGTGGGCGTCGACGATTCGCTCGACGACTTTGTCGCGCACAACGAACTTACGACCGTGCGGTTCGATCTGCACCAGCGCGGACGCGAGGTGTTTGAGCATGCGGTTCCCAAGGAGGGGGCGCCGGGCAAAACCGTCGCGATTCGTATTCCGGGCCAGCTTATCGTTCGACATACCACGGCGGCACCGCGCGCATAGTTTCCGCAGGTCAACGGCGCGTTGCTGTGCTTCAATAACAAACGCTAAGGATGCCGGCAGATAGCTGTTGGGATGCAGCCGAGTGCTATGATAGACGGGTTCTTTTGTCTATCTAGGAGGCTTTGCCTGATGGAGATCACCAAGGATATCCGCTATATCGGCGTCGACGATCACGACATCGACCTGTTCGAGGGCCAGTACGACGTGTCCGAGAACGGTATGGCGTACAACAGCTACGTTATCTTGGGCGAGAAGATCGCTGTCGCCGATTCGGTCGACGGCGGTTTTGTTGACGAGTGGCTTGGCAACCTCGAGGCCGTGCTCGACGGCCGTACGCCCGACTACCTGGTCGTCCACCACATGGAGCCCGATCACTCCGCTGGCATCGCCGCCTTTATGGAGCGTTATCCCCAGGCCCAGATCGTGGCCAGCATGGGCGCCTTCCGCATGATGGTCAACTACTTTGGCACCGATTACCCCGAGCGCAAGATGGTCGTCAAAGAGGGCGACGTGCTCGACCTGGGCGGCCACAGCCTGACCTTTGTCGGTGCCCCCAACGTTCACTGGCCCGAGGTGCTCTTCTCCTACGAGGCCACCGATAAGGTGCTCTTTAGTGCCGACGGCTTTGGCAAGTTCGGCGCCAACGACATCGAGGACCCGGAAGGCTGGGCCTGCGAGGCACGTCGTTACTACTTTGGCATCGTCGGCAAGTTCGGCAAGTTCGTGCAGGCCGTGCTCAAGAAGGCTGCCGATCTGGACATCCAGATCATCTGCCCGCTCCATGGCCCCGTGCTGACCGAGAACCTGGGCTACTACCTCGACACTTACAACACCTGGTCGAGCTACCAGCCCGAGGACGAGGGCATCACCATTGCCTACGCGAGCGTCTACGGTCACCTGAAGGCTGCCGTCGAGGAGCTCGCCGCGGCACTCGAGGCTCGCGGCCAGAAGGTCTCCGTCTTTGACCTGGCTCGCGACGATATGGCCGAGGCCGTTGAGGATGCGTTCCGCTATGACCGCCTGGTGCTCGCTTCCATCACCTACCAGGGCGAGATCTTCCCGTTCATGAGCACCTTCATCCACACGCTCGCCGAGCATGCCTACCAGAACCGCACCGTGGCGCTCGTCGAGGCCGGTTCCTGGGCGCCTGCCGCTGCCAAGGTCATGACCAAGGAGCTCGAGGGCATGAAGGACATCACCCTGACGCAGAACAAGGTGACCGTCCTGGGTTCGCTCAACGACGCATCGCGCGCTCAGATCGAGGCCCTCGCCGACGAGCTGTCCAAGTAACAACAGGCTCGCTTCTACCGTCAAAACCACCACAAAGGGGACCCCTTTGTGGTGGTTTTTGTTTTTGTTCGAAGAGGACGCTCGGCGCTGCTGTCGACCGTTCGCTCAAAGAACTCAAGCATGCTCAAGAAACTCAAGGATGCTCAAAAAACTCAAAGGTGCTCAAAGAAATCAAGGGTTGTAGCGTCTCTTTGCTAGAGGGTCACTTCTGCGAGGACCGTTTCGCGTCCAACTGTCTCAATTTGTAACATCTGGGCGTCTAAATCGACTCTATCTGTTACAGGTTTAGATTAAGGGCGGGGGTCGAGCGGGACTATCTCAATCTGTAACAGTTAGCCGGCTTCTAGGGGTCCAGTTGTTACAGATTGAGACAAACTGGCGGAGCAAACCGCCGTGCCGCTCAAACCACCACAAAGGTGCCCTTTGTGGTGGTTTGAGATTTCGGGACCCAGTTATTTACGCTAGCGATAGTTTTCCCACATCGGCAGAGGGAAGAGGACGTCCTCGAATTTGGCCCATTCTGCTTTGTAATCGATTTCGTCTGGACGGGCGAGCCAACGACCTTCGAGACCGTACATGGCGGCAAGGGCACACGAGAGCGTCTCTTCGGCATCGACGCCGTTGGGTACCGACCATGCCGGGACCCCAGATGGGTGGGTTGCCTCGCGTGAATAGTTGTTGAAATACTCGTGCATCGGACTTTCGGGTGACATCGCCTCGGTGTTGAGGGTTTGAAACAGCATGACGAGCTCGGGCTGGTTGGCGTTCTCTGCGACGATCAATCGCAGATACTCGGGTATTTTCGGCTTCTGCCCCTCAAAGGCACCGCCGGGCGCAAACAGCGTGAGGTAGTCATCGATATCAGAACTTTGCTTGTAATAATGCTGGATAACCTCGAGCAAAAGGCCCTGTTTATTGCCCACATAGTGAAGCACGCCTGCTTGGGTGATTCCCACCTCGTTTGCGACGGCCTGGAGCGACATGCCGTTGTAGCCGCGTGCGTTAATAATCTTGACGGCGGCGAGCACAATCTGCTCAAGGCGCTCCTGCGCGGCATTGCTGCGCCTCGAGGCCGTTCGGACCGATTTCTTCTCTTGATCGTTGTTCATGAAAATCCATATCTCATGTATCGGCGCCCGTCGGCCCCGTACTGCTCTTGCTTCACTCGATGCTAGACCAACTTGCCTCGAATAAGACGGTGCAATGAAGCTGTCAACAAAAGTAAACACCGTTTAAACGGCAAAATCGACCGTTCATCCCAATTACTACTTACTAACCACTAAGTAACCGTTGTGGAGGACTATTATGCAAATCGAAGAAGTTACTTACTATTCAGTAAGTAAACTTTGAGCAGTTCACGGCGGCGTACCCCATATCGCGTCCGTTAGGGGTGGCGTTTCGACCCCTTTTACGCCACCCCGATTCCGCGAACTGTACAGGCAACATCTTTGAAGGGAGAACTGTCAAAATGGCAACCCAAACGTCAACGGCGATCGATCCCAACGCCATTGCCCCCGACACCGGTAAGCCCATGACCAAAACCGAGACATGGCGCTTCATGATCGGCTTTATCATCTTCGGAATCATGTGGATGACTGTCTCTTATACACATCTCCGAGCCCACGAGACGCTACGCTATC
>CABRHR010000088.1 GCA_902470835.1 uncultured Collinsella sp. | reverse complement strand
ACTATCTCGAGACGCTCGCCGATGTGGACACCGTCGTCTTTGACAAGACCGGCACGGCGCCTGGTCCGACTGGATCCTGCGCGGCCTGACCTTCCTGGTCGTCAGCTGCCCGTGCGCGCTCGTGATCAGCGTGCCGCTCAGCTTCTTTGGCGGCATCGGCGGCGCATCCAAGCTGGGCGTCCTCATCAAGGGTTCTAACTATCTCGAGACGCTCGCCGATGTGGACACCGTCGTCTTTGACAAGACCGGCACCCTCACCAACGGCACGTTCTCGGTGGTCGCGGTGCACCCCGAGGCTGGCTACACCGAGCAGTCGTTGCTCGAGGTCGCAGCCCTTGCGGAGTCGTTCTCCGATCACCCCATCGCGCAGTCTGTGCGTGTCGCCTACCAGGGCGAGGTCGACCCCAAGCGCGTTAGCGACTCCGCCAACGACGCGGGCCACGGCGTGACGGCAACCATCGACGGCAAGCACGTCGTCGTCGGCAACGCCAAGATGCTCGCCGCGGCCGGAGTCGAAGCGCCCGATTGCGAGGTCGTCGGAACGATTCTGCATGTGCTCGTTGACGGCGTGTACGCCGGCCACATCGTGATTGCAGACACTGTTAAGGCCGATGCCGAGCAGACGATCCGCGACTTGCACGCCGCCGGCGTCAAGCGCACCGTTATGCTCACGGGCGACCGCAAGGAAGTGGCTGCTGCGGTGGCCAAGCAGCTCGGCCTCGACGAGTTCCACGCGCAGCTGCTGCCGGGCGATAAGGTCGAGCGTGTTGAAGCGCTGCTCGCGGCCGAAAGCGGCAAGGGCAAGCTCGCCTTTGTCGGCGACGGCATCAATGATGCGCCCGTGCTCACCCGCGCCGATGTGGGCATTGCCATGGGTGCCATGGGCTCCGACGCTGCTATCGAGGCGGCGGACGTCGTGCTGATGGATGACAAGCCGTCCAACATCGCCCGTGCCATCCGTGTGGCGCGCAAGACCATGGCGATTGTTTGGCAGAACATCATCTTTGCGCTGGGTATTAAGCTGCTGATTTTAGTGCTCGCGGCGCTGGGCATCGCAAACATGTGGCTCGCCGTGTTTGGCGACGTGGGTGTAGCCATCATCGCCATCCTGAACGCCATGCGCGCGATGGGTGTCAAGAACCTGTAGCGTTGTCCGGCCGGGGCCGGGTTTGGTTTTGAAAACGTCCTCGACCATGTGCGGCGCCTTGTCCTGCTCCTGCGGAGCTGCGGACAAGGCGCCGCACCGGTCTGCGGAATGTTTTCAAAACCAAACCCGGCCCCGGCCTGCGGTGACGTTGCTGGTGGTTCTTGGCATCTCTTGCTGGCGGGGTTCCTTGTCTGAGTTGGACTTGGCTGAGGGGGCCTTTCGTCCCAATCGCTGTCCCGTGCCTTTGGCACGGGAGGCGCGCCCCTTTGGGATGGCTAGGTGCCGCTGCTGAGAGGGCGCTGCGAGCTGTTTTGGGAACTTTGGACTGGAGCGGGCTCATTGTTGTCCGGACCCCTATCCCCTTTTGCTGGTTCGCGCTTTGCGCGAACGGCGCACCACGGTGGGAATGTTAGTCGGCCGTTGTCGGATCCGCTGCATCCTCCCGTGCCAGCATTGCCCTCAACTTCTCGAAGCTCTCCTCGCTCAGGCAGTGCTCCATGTGGCAACCCTCCTGCGACGCGACTTCGGCTTCGACACCCGCGTCTTCCAAAAGCCCCACGAAAAAGCAGTGGCGTTCCCACATTTGGCGGGCCACCTCAAGTCCCCGCTCTGTCAGGTGAACGTCGCGCTTGCCCATCTCTACGTAGCCGTTGTTCTCCAGTGCCGCCATGGCTTTGGAGACGCTCGCCTTGGTCACGCCCAGGTACTCGGCAACGTCAATCGAGCGCACGGTACCCAGACGCTGAGACAGCACGTAGATAGATTCGAGATAGTCTTCTCCGGATTCACGCAGGGCCATGGGCCGCCTTTCGCGATAGAGGTTAGTTAGCCTTTGGATACTTATCGTTTGCTTACTTTACCGCAAAAGTTGCCTGTGTCTTACTAAATTGGCAAGAAAGTTAACCCTGCTTCACAAATGCCGCGAAACGAGGCAGCCGGGGACGTCCCGCAGGAGTGTCCCCGGCTGCCGGCAGAAAGGGAACGTCCCTATCTGCCGGCCCGAGCCGCGCCCCTACATCAGCCCAAAATGCTTGGCGGCGTTGCAGATGCCGTCGTCGTCCACGGCAGTCGTCACATAGGTCGCCGCAGCTTTCACCGTGTCCTGTGCGTTGCCCATGGCCACGCTCGTGCCCACGGCGGCAAACATCGACAGGTCGTTCTCGCCGTCGCCAAAGGCAATCGCCTCGCTCGCGTCGATACCAAGCCGCTCCAGCGTCGCCGCCACGCCCAGGTCCTTGCCGCCGTTAGCGGGAATAATGTCACAGAACAGGTCGCACCAGCGCGTGGTGAGCGAATGCGACACGGCGTCGGTCACGATATGTTCGTCGGCCGGGTCCACAAAGGCGCAAAACTGGTAGACCGGTGCGTCAAAGGCGTGCTCAAACGGCTCCTCGTGGTAGACGATTCCCGCATTGCTGCCAGCCGTCACCACGCGCTCGGACAGGCGGTTCACAAACGAATTCTCGCCCTGCATGCACAGCGAGTCGTAGCGTCCCTGCGCCACCTGGTCCACAATCACCGCGACGTCGTCCGGATCGATCGGGCAGCTGCGGTAAACCCCCTCGGCATCAAAGCAGTGCTGGCCCGAAAGCGTAATGTACGCATCCCAACCAAGATCGAGCAGCCAGTCCGGCATCTGGTAGGTCGGACGGCCCGTGGCGATCACGCACGCGATCCCCTGCTCGTGAAAGCAGTCAAGCACCTGCTGCGCCGACGCCGGAATCCGGTGGGTCTTAAAACTCAGCAGCGTACCGTCGATATCGAAAAACGCGGCTTTGATCATCCTCGTCTACTCCTCGCCCTCGAGCTTTTCGCTCGCCTCGAGCCACGCCATCTCCAGCTCGTCCATGGCGGCGTGAGCCTCGTCAATCTTTGCCTGCTGCTCGCCCAGCGCCGTGTAGTTGGTGGGGTCGACCTGGGCCATCGCTGCCTCGGCTTCCTCAACGCGGGCGCGCTGCGTCTCCATCTTGCGCTCGAGCGAGCTCACCTCGCGGCGAAGCTTCTGACGCTCGGCGTTGGACAGGCCGTTGGGCTGACCGCTCGACTTGGGCTTGTCGGCAGCAGCCGCCGCCATACCGGTGTCGAACGTGCCGGTCTTAGCGCTCGGTGCACCCACGGGCTCGCCCTCGGCGGTGGCGTTGCACAGGCGCAGGTACTGGTCCACGCCACCGGGCATATGCGTCAGGTGGCCGTCGAGCAGCGCCCACTGCTGGTCGGTCACGCGCTCCATCAAAAAGCGGTCGTGCGTCACCAGAATCAACGTGCCGGGCCAGCCGTCGAGCAGGTCCTCGACAATCGCGAGCATGTCGGTATCCAGGTCGTTGCCGGGCTCGTCCAGGATGAGCACGTTGGGCTCGTCCAGAATCGTCAGCAGCAGCGACAGGCGACGGCGCTGGCCGCCCGAAAGATCGCCGATGCGGCTCCAGAGCTGCTGGGTCGTAAAGCCCAGGCGCTCGCAGAGCTTCTCAGGCGAAGTCTCCTTGCCGTCGATGACGTAGTACTTCTTATAGTTGCTGAGCACCTCTCGGATCGTGTCGCCCATGTAGGGTTCGAGCTCCTCGAGCTGCTGCGACAGCACGCCAAAGCGCACTGTCTGGCCAATCTTTACACGGCCGCGCAGGGGCGCGATCTTGCCCTGAATCACGTCAAGCAGTGTGGACTTGCCGGCGCCGTTCTCGCCCAAAAGGCCATAGCGGTCGCCCGCGCCAATGAGCCAGGTCACATCGGTGAGCACCTGCTTGGGCGCGCCATCGGTATCCACATAGCCGGCGTCCACGTCGACCACATCGATAACCTGCTTGCCCAGGCGGCTCACGGCTAGGCGCTTGAGCTCCAGCTCGTCACGTACGGGCGGCACGTCGGCGATGAGTTCGCGAGCGGCATCCACACGAAACTTGGGTTTGGTGGAACGAGCCTGGGCGCCGCGGCTCAGCCACGCGAGCTCCTTGCGCGCCATGTTGCGACGGCGCTCCTCGGTAACGGCGGCCATGCGATCGCGCTCCACGCGCTGCAGGATATATGCGGAGTAACCGCCCTCGAAGGGATCGACCTGGCCGTCGTGGACCTCCCACATGCTGGTGCAGACCTCGTCCAAGAACCAACGGTCGTGCGTGACCACGAGCATGGCACCCTGACCGCGCTGCCAGCGGGCCTTTAAGTGGCGCGCGAGCCAGTTGATGGTGCGCATATCCAGGTGGTTGGTGGGCTCGTCGAGCATGAGCACGTCGTAATCGCCGATCAGCAGGCGCGCGAGGTCCACGCGACGGCGCTGACCGCCCGAAAGCTCGCCCACCGTGCCCTCCCAGGGCACATCGCTGATGAGGCCGGCGAGGATCTGGCGCGTGCGGGGGCTCGACGCCCACTCGTACTCGGGGGCGTCGCCCACAACGGCATGATGCACGGTATCAGTATCGACCAGGTTGTCCTTTTGGCCGAGCAGACCGATCGTCGTGCCGCGGCGGTGCGTCACGCGTCCGTCATCGGGCTCCAGCGTGCCGGCGAGCACACTCAGCAGCGTCGACTTGCCGTCGCCGTTTTTACCGACAATACCAATGCGGTCGCCCTCGCCCACGCCGAGCGTCACGCTATCGAAAATATGCTTGGTGGGAAACTCTAGGCTGACGGAATCGCATCCCAAAAGAATCGCCATATGCCCTGCTCCTTCGTAGAAATTCAACGTTGTCCATGATAGCAGCGAAAAGGCGGGCCGCACGCGACACAAAAAGGCGGGCCATCTCGCAAAAGAGATGACCCGCCTCTCCAATCAGTCCCGCGGCAACCGTGGCCGCCGCGGGCCTCAAGCATGTCCCGGACTAGGAGAACATGCCGGTGAGGTAATCATTCAGCCGCTTATCCTTGGGCCGTTGGAAAATCTCGTCGGTCTCGTCGTACTCGACCATATCGCCCATGTAGAAGAACGCCGTGCGGTTGGACACACGCGACGCCTGCTCCATGTTGTGCGTCACGATGACGATGGCGCGGTCGGCCACAATCGACGACATAAGGTCCTCGATCGCCAACGTCGAGATGGGGTCGAGCGCCGAGCAGGGCTCGTCAAACAGGATCACGTCGGGGTTGAGCGCCAGCGTGCGCGCAATGCACAGACGCTGTTGCTGGCCGCCCGAAAGCGCGTAGGCGCTCTTGTCGAGTTTGTCCTTGACCTCGTCCCACAGCGCCGCGCCGCGCAGACTCTCCTCGACCATGCGGTCGAGCTCGTCACGGTCGGTGATGCCGTGGTGCCTAGGCGCAAACGTGATGTTGTCGCGAATGGACTTGCGGAACGGGTTGGGCTGCTGGAACACCATGCCAATGGAACGGCGCAACTCGTACGTATTCTCGGTCCTGGTGTTCACGTTGCGCCCGCGGTAGTTGATCTCGCCCTCCACGCGGCAGCCGCGAATCTCGCGATTCATCAGGTTGAGGCTACGCAAGAAGGTCGACTTACCGCAGCCCGAAGGCCCGATGAGCGCCGTGATCTCGCCCTTGTGGAAGTCGAGCGACGTATTGTGCAGTGCATGGTGGTCGCCATAGTACACGCTGACGTCCTTGGTGGAGAGCACGACCTCGTCGCTCACGGCCTTGCCGCTCACGCGCACGCGCTTCTCGTTCTCCCCCACGCTCGACAAGAAGTCCTGGGTGTCGGACGATGCCGCTTCGGTTGCGGGCGTTACATTCATCTCGCTCATTCGGCCGTCATCTTCCTTGCCAGTTGCTTGCCCACGATACGGGCAACTACGTTAAACAGCAGCACACAGATCATCAGCAGTGCCGCGGTGCCCCAGACAATCTGCTGGGCCTCGGGGCTGCCCTCGCCATAGATCTTGTAGATGTGCACGGCGAGCGACTCGCCGGGACGGAACACGTTCCAAGCGCAGGTGGGGCTCGACAGGTTAAAGCTCAAGAAGTTCAGGCGAACCGGCGAGCTCATACCCGAGGTAAAAAGCAGTGCTGCGGCCTCGCCAAACACACGGCCGGCCGAAAGCACGATGCCGGTCACGATGGCGGGCATGGCCTCGGGGATTAGGATGTGCAGCGTGGCCTCCCAGCGGGTGAGGCCCATGGCCAGGCACGCATCGCGCTGGGCCTGCGGCACGTCCTCGAGCGCCTGCTGAATCACGCGCACCAGGATGGGAATGTTGAACATGGTGAGCGCGACGGCGCCGGAGATGATGGAGTACTTCCAGCCCAGCTGCACCGAGAACACCAGAAAGCCGAACATGCCGACGACGATGGAAGGCAGCGAGGACAGCGTCTCGATAGCGGTGGAGGCGATGTCGCGGATAGGGCCGTTCGGCGCGTACTCGACCAGGAAGACCGCTCCGCCCAGGCTGATGGGCACCGAGATGACCAAAGTGATCAGCAGCAGGTAGAACGAGTCGAACAGCTGGTAGAGCACGCCGCCCTGGGTTCCGTTGGCGCGCGCGGGCTGCGTGAGAAAGCCCGGCTGGAACAGCGTCGAAATGCCCTCGAACAGGATATAGGCCACCATGGAGACGACGATGAGCATGACGATGGCGACGATCGCCGTCAACACGCCCGTGGCGAAGCGGTCCTGCTTTTGGACACGCCCGAGCCTCGCCTCGTCGATGTGGATACGCGTGCTAGCCACGAGCCTTCGCCCCCTTGCGGCCGATAAGGTGGATGATCAGGATGAAGATGAGACTCATGCCCATCAGCAGCAGGCCGAGCGCCCACAGAACATCGTCTTGGGCCGAGCCCTCGGCATAGACTGCCATGGACGTGGTGAGCGTGGTGGTGATGGTCGAAGCCGGCGACAGCAGCGACGTCGGCATGGCCTCGATGCCGCCGATGACCATGCGCACGGCGAGCGTCTCGCCAAAGGCGCGGGTCATGCCCAAGATAACCGCGGTCATGAGCGACGGCATGGCGGACTTGAGCACCACGTGCCAGATGGTCTGCCAGCGGGTGTAGCCCAGCGCGAGCGAGCCCTGGCGGTAGCCGTCGGGCACGGCGCGCAGGCCATCGACCGAAAGCGTGGTCATGGTCGGCAGGATCATGACGGCCAGCACGATGGCGCCGGGCAAGATGCCCAGACCCGTACTCACGTGGAAAACGCTCTTCATAAGGCCGACGACCACGTGAAAGCCAATCAGGCCAAAGACGACCGAGGGAATACCGGTCAAAAGCTCAATGAGCGGCTGAAAGACCTTGGAGCCAAACTTAGGGCTAATCTCGACCGCAAAGATGGCAGAGCCGATGGCGATGGGCAGCGCGATGAGCGTGGAGAGCACCATGACCGCAAACGAGGTGACGATCAGGGGCAGGGCGCCGGTGTAGGGCAGGCCGTTTTCGGCCGTGTTGGCCAGGTCCCACTTGGTGCTGGTGAAAAACTCGACGACCGAGACGCCGTCCTTGACAAAAGCCGAGAGGCCCTTTTGGGCGACCATAAAGATGAGCGCGGCAACGACAAGCGTCACGAGCGCTACGCACGCGCCCGTGACGCCCAGGCCCACGTTCTCAAGGTCGCGCTTTGGCAGCTGTTTTGCCATTGCAAACCTTTCCGGGGGCGATTACTTATTTAGCGGAGACCTTGCCGCTGGCGTCCTTGACGACCTTCATGGCAGAGACGGGGATAAAGCCCTGCTCCTCGACGAGTTTGCCCTGGACGTCGTCGGAGAGCATGAACTCAAGGAAAGCCTTGGTAGCCTCGTCGGCGTCCTTGGAGCAGTACATGTGCTCGGTCGCCCAGATCTTGAAGGAGTCGTCGGTGACGTTCTTGCTCTTGGGCTCGACGCCCTCGACCTTGATGGCGTTGAACTTGGAGTCATCGAAGTGCGAGAAGTCGAGGTAGGAGATGGCGTTGTCGGTACTGCCCATCTGAGTCTGGACATCGCCGGACTTGTCGAGCTCGGCGTCGCCCTTAAAGTCGACAGCCTCGTCGCCAAAGACGGCAGCCTCGAAGGTGGCGCGGGTGCCGGAGCCGGCCTTGCGGTTGAGGACGACGATGGTGGCGTCGTCGCCGCCGACCTCCTTCCAGTTGGTAATCTGACCGGAGAAGATACCCTTGAGCTGCTCGAGGGACAGGTCGTCGACCTTGACGTTCTTGGAGACGACGGGGCCCATGCCCACGACGGCGACCTCGTGGTCGACGAGGTTCTTGACCTGATCGGCCTCAAGCTTGGTCTCGGCGAAGACGTCGGAGTTACCGATGGTAACGGTGCCGGCGGCGACAGCGGTCAGGCCCTTGCCCGAACCGTTGCCCGAGCCGGAGACGGAGACATCGGGGTTGGCATCCATGAACTTCTCGGCAGCGGCCTCGACAAGAGCCTGGAACGAGGAGGCGCCGTCATAGGTCACCTCGCCGGAGACAGACTCAGCAGCGGCAGCGGCGCTGCCCGTATCGGCGGCGTCGGATGCGCCGGAGCCGCCGCAACCAACGAGACCGAGACCGACGATGCTGGCAAGACCACCAGCGAGGCCGAGGAACTGACGACGAGAATAAGCCTGATCGAGCATGATCTTCCTTTCATACATGCGACTCGCGGGCACCCTGCCCGCTTTGCTGTTTGGAAAGATACGGCCCCGATCGGTCGACGGCCGCGTTATCTGCGGTTTCTTACGGGCTATTGATAGACCCTTACCGCAAGCGCAGCACGGCCTTTACAAACGAATAACAAACCCGCCACCAAGCATGACCCGCCTTTTACACCAATAAAAACAAAGTTGCGGGGAGGCAGTCGTTGGGGACGTTCTTAAACGACTAGTCGTTGGGTGTTCCTATAGTTTTGTCAACCGTCGGGGCTACTCCCGGTAGGGCACCCGGTCGCGCATCACGGCGTATATCGCCCTGAGCCGCTTCCTCGCGACGGCCTTGAG
>CABRHR010000087.1 GCA_902470835.1 uncultured Collinsella sp. | reverse complement strand
GCAAGCACGTCTACAAGACCTACCAGGCGCTCGTGGACGGACAGCTGTCCGACCGCGATCTTACCCCGCTACGTCGCGGCATCGAGCTCGACGACGGCCTGTGCCAGCCGGCAATCTGCCGTGTCATCAACGCGCGCGAAGCCGAGGCCGTGGCCCCGCAAGGCGTTAAGCCCGGGACCACCGCCGTTGAGGTCATCATCCGCGAGGGCCGCAAGAACCAGGTCAAGCGCATGCTGAGCAAGATCCACCACCCGGTGATTCGCCTGCATCGCTGTAACTTTGCCGGCCTGGAGCTCAAGGACGTGGCCAAGGGCTCGTGGCGCGAGCTCACCGACCGCGAGGTGCAGATCCTCAAGTCCGGCGGCATCCCGCCTAAGCAGGCGAGCGCCAAGCGCAACGGCGACAAGCCCCAAGACACGCCCGCCAGCCGCACGCGTCACCACGGCAGCCACGGCTCCGCACCCAAGCGCAACACCTACCGCGAGCGCTACACGGGCTAGGCAACCCGCCGCACCCCAACGCCCGCGAACCATACCAGCACGTCACCCATCGAAAGGAAGCATTGCATGATCGTCGCCATCGACGGCCCCGCCGGTTCCGGCAAGTCCACCATCGCCAAGGAGATCGCCCGCCAGCTGGGCTTTAACAAGCTCGATACGGGCGCCATGTATCGCGCCGTCACCTTCGCTGCGCTCGACCGCGGCATCGATCTAGATGACGAGGCGGCAATCGACGCCCTCGCCAAGCAGATCGAGATCCGCTTTACCAACGGCACCGGCGAGGACACGCGCCTGACCATCGACGGCCAGGACGCATCGGCCGCCATCCGCACCCCGCAGGTCGACGCCAACGTGTCCAAGGTCTCGGCCTACCCAGGCGTGCGCGCCGCCATGCTCATCCACCAGCGCCGCGCAGCCGAGGACCGCGATATCGTGGCCGAGGGTCGCGACATCGGAACCGTCGTGTTCCCTAACGCGCAGGTCAAGGTCTTCCTGACCGCCGACCCGCGCGAGCGCGCCCGCCGCCGCGTGCTTCAGCGTCACCAAAACGATGCCCAGCCGCTCACCACCGAGCAGCTCGAGGCTGAGGTCGACGAGACACTCGACGCCCTCAAGCAGCGCGACAAGCTCGACAGCAGTCGCGAGGTCGCACCGCTCGTTCCCGCCGAGGACGCGGTGCACGTCGACTCCACCGCTCACACCATCGATGAGGTCGTCTCGATCATCGAGGACCTCATCAACCAAAGGAGGTAGCCCATGCGCCTGTTTAAGCAGACGCCCGAGGATTATTACAACGCTCCTTATGCAGAGTTCCCAGCGCTCATCCGCGGCACCGTCGTCGTAGTCATGGCCATCCTTTGGGCCTTCTCCAAGCTCATGTGGCGTTGGAAGGTCGAGGATGCCGATCTGCTGTTTGAGCGCCAGGACGGCCGTGGAAGCGTGGTCATCTGCAACCACACCTCGATGGCCGAGCTCCTAGCTGTAGAGACGGCGCTGTTCTTTGGCGGCCGCCGCATTCGCCCCATTTTTAAGTCAGAGTTTGCCAAGAGCAAGATCGTGCGCTGGGCCTTTAGCCGCGTGGGCGGCATTCCCGTCGAGCGCGGCACCGCCGACATGAAGTGCCTGCGTGCCGCCCAGCATGCGTTGCAGCGCGGCGAGGACGTCCTGATCTTCCCCGAGGGCACGCGCATCCGCTCGCGCGAGATCAAACCCGAGGTCCACGGTGGCTTTGCGCTTATCGCCCAGATGGGCAAGGCGCCCGTGAATCCGCTCGCCATCTGCGGCTGGTCCGATATTACGCCTGCAGGCAAAAAGATCATGCGTCCCAAGAAGTGCTGGATCCGCGCCGGCAAGGCCGTCTCGCTTTCCGACGCACCGGCCGGGCTTAAGCGCACGGAGCGCCTGGCCTGGTTTGAGTCCGAGGCCATGGACCGCGTCTACGCCATGCGAGACGATCTGTGTGCCGAGCATCCAGGCAGGTTCTAGCCATGAGTGAGAACGTGACGAACACCGCCGCGGCTGCGTCCGACCAGGCAGCCGCGCCTACCATCGAGATCGCCGCCCACGCCGGCACTTGCTACGGCGTACAGCGTGCGCTCGATATGGCGCTGGCCGCCGCGCCGCAGGCAGGGGAGAGCGCACAGGTCCACACCCTAGGGCCGCTCATCCATAACCCCATCGTGGTGCGCGAGCTTGCTGAGGCAGGCGTTGGCCTGGCCGACACCTTGGACGACGCCGCAACCGGCACCGTGATCATCCGCGCCCACGGCGTGGTGCCGCAGGTCATCGATTCCGCTCGCGAGCGCGGCCTTAACGTCGTCGACGCCACGTGCCCCTACGTGAAGAAGGTCCATGTGGCCGCCGAGCGCCTGGTGCGCGAGGGCTACCGCGTGGTGGTCGTAGGCGAGCCGGGTCACCCCGAGGTCGAGGGCATTCTGGGCCACGCTGGCAATGATGCGCAGGTCGTGAGCTGTGCCGCCGACGCCGATGCCCTGTCGCTCAAGGGCAAGGTGGGCCTCGTTGTGCAGACCACCCAGACCGCACAGAACCTCGCCGAGGTCGTGTCTGCCATCACCCCGCGCGTGCAGGAACTGCGCGTGATCAACACCATCTGCGCTGCCACGAGTGAGCGCCAGCAGGCAGCAGCCACACTTGCCAACCGCTGTGACTGCATGGTCGTCGTGGGTGGCAAGAACTCGGGCAACACCCGTCGCCTGGCACAGATTTGCGCGGACGCCTGCGAGCGCACGTATCACATCGAGGAAGCTTCCGAGCTCCAGGCCGCGTGGTTTACCGACGCTCACCACATCGGCATCACCGCCGGAGCCTCCACCCCGCAAGAACACATCGAGCGCGCCGTAACGCGCATCAAGGAGCTTTGCCGCTAATCATGGACCAGACCGTACCCGCATACGCCGCCGAGGTGGCCGATTACGGGCGCAGCCGCGACCCCGAGCCGGGTGAGGGCGCGCTCGTAAAGAACGTGCGTCCCGAATCGCCCGCGTGGGATGTGGGTATCGAGCCGGGCATGCGCGTACTTACGGTCAACGGCGAGCAGCTTACCGATATGATCGTGTGGCTCTGGGAAGCCGACGACGACACCGTCGACCTCGAGGTTTTCGACCCGCGCGACAACAGCGTCACCTCCGTCGAGCTCGACCGCTTCCCGGGCGAGGACTGGGGCCTGGAGTTCGATGGACCCATCTTCGATGGCATGCGTACCTGCGTAAACGCCTGCGTGTTCTGCTTTATGACGATGCTCCCCAAGGGCGGCCGCTCGACGCTCTATATTCGCGACGACGACTATCGCCTAAGCTTTTTGCAGGGCAACTTTGTCACGCTCACGAACCTCACCGACGAGGACGTGCAAAACGTCATCCAACGCAACATGAGCCCCATGAACGTGTCGGTCCACGCCGTGAGCCCCGACGTCCGCCGCCGCATGATGGGCCGCAACGCCCAGCGCGGCATGGACGTACTCGAGGCCATCATGGCCGCCGGCATCGAAATCCATGCGCAGATCGTTTTGTGCCCCGGCATGAACGACGGCGAGGAGCTGGAAAAGACCCTGCGCTTCTGTGAGGAACATGAGCAGATCACGAGCCTGGGCATCGTGCCGCTCGGCTTTACCAAGCATCAGAACCGTTTTAGCTGGTCCTACAGCGACAAACCCGAGCTGGCGCGCGAGACTATCGCCATGATCCGGCCCTTCCAGGACCGTGCCTTCGAGCGATTTGGCCGCCACACCTTCCAGATGAGCGACGAGTTCTACCTGGATGCCGGCATCGAGCCGCCCGAGGCGGACTTTTACGACGGCTACCCGCAGTACTACGACGGCATCGGCATGATCCGCTCCTATCTGGACGAGACCGACAACGTGCTCGCCGCCGATGCCGAGCGCCTGTGCCGCGTTCGCGAGGCAATCGCCGCCCGTGGCCAGCACCTGCTGTGCCTCTCGGGCGCCAGCGCACGCGACACGGTGGCCCGCTTTGTGGAGTCGCCCCGGGGACTCGCCGGCACTGTCACGGCCATCAAGAACCGCTACTTTGGCGGCAACGTGGACGTGACCGGCCTCATCGTCGCGTGTGACATTCTGGAGCAGCTGCCGCAGGACCTCTCTGGGGTTATGCTCTTTGTGCCTAAGCTCATGTTCAACGCTGACGGCATGACGCTTGACGAGTATCATCGTGACGATTTACTCGCAAGCCTTACCAGTCGCGGCGCCGAGGTTCATGTGGTGTCGACCATGCCGCATGAGCTGCTCGATACCCTGGAGTATATCCTTGGCATAATGCCTGCCGACTCTAACACTTCCACTGAACCTACCCATTAAAGGAGAGCAGATGAAACCTATCGTCGCCGTCGTCGGACGCCCCAACGTGGGCAAGTCCACGCTCGTTAACCGCCTGGCCCAGACCTCGGACGCCATCGTCCACGAGTCCCGCGGCGTCACGCGCGACCGCTCGTACCACACGGCCGATTGGAACGGCCGCGAGTTCACCATCGTCGACACGGGCGGCATCGAACCGCTCAAGAGCGATGACGTCTTCGCCACGTCCATTCGCGACCAGGCCCTCGCCGCCGCCGAGGAAGCCGCCGTCATCCTGTTTGTGGTCGATGGCCGCACCGGCGTCACCGAGGAGGACGAGTCGGTCGCTCGCATGCTCAAGCGCTGCGACAAGCCGGTCTTTCTGCTGGTGAACAAGCTCGACAACCCCGATCGCGAGAACGACAGCATCTGGGAGTTCTATTCGCTTGGCATCGGTGAGCCCACGCCGCTCTCGGCCCTGCATGGTCATGGCACGGGCGACCTGCTCGACGATATCGTGGCCCTGTTGCCCGAGGAGGAGGACGAGATCGCCGACGAGTTCCCCGATGCGCTGAACGTGGCTATCATCGGCCGCCCCAACGCCGGTAAGTCATCGCTGTTCAACCGCATTCTGGGCGCCGACCGCTCCATCGTGTCCAACATTGCCGGCACCACGCGCGACGCCATCGACACGGTCGTCGAGCGCAACGGCAAGCACTACCGCATGGTCGACACTGCGGGTATCCGTAAGAAGAGCACCGTGTACGAGAACATCGAGTACTATTCCATGGTCCGCGGTCTGCGCGCCATCGACCGTGCCGACGTGGCGCTGCTCGTCGTCGACGCCTCCGTGGGCGTTACCGAGCAGGACCAGAAGGTCATGGGTTTGGCCATCGAGCGCGGCTGCGCCATCGTGGTGCTGCTCAACAAGTGGGACCTGCTCGACGACGATCGCAAACGCGAGGCCTGCATGGAGACCATCGACCGCCGTCTGGGCGTTATGGCTCCCTGGGCCCAGTACCTACGCATCTCGGCCCTGACCGGCCGCAGCGTCGAGAAGATCTGGGCAATGGTAGACGCCGCCGAAAAGACGCGCTCGCAAAAGATCAGCACCTCGCGCCTCAACACGTTCCTCACCGACCTGCGTGAGTTCGGCCACACCGTGGTGGACGGCAAGCGCCGCCTGCGCATGCACTACGTGACCCAGACGGGCGTCAACCCGCCGACGTTCACGTTCTTCGTCAACCACAGCGACCTGGTCAACGACACCTACCAGCGCTACGTGGAGAACCGCATGCGCTCGACCTTCGACTTTGCCGGCACGCCCATTCGACTCTTCTTTAGGAAGAAGGAGCAAAAGGATGCATAATCCGATTCTGCTGACCGCCATCTGCGCCGTGGTATCGTTCTTTATCGGAGCGATTCCGTTTGGCCTGATCTTGGGCCGCGTGTTCAACCACACCGACATTCGCAAGGCGGGCTCCGGCAACATCGGCACCACCAACGCTCTGCGTGTGGCCGGCCCCAAGGTGGCCGCGCTCACGCTGCTGCTCGACTGCCTTAAGGGCGCCATCTGCGTCCTTATCGCGCGTCCGTTCATTGCGAGCGTGGGCTATGGCTTCCCTGTAAGCATCATGGCTCCGGGTGCCGCCGGCGATTGGATGCTCGGCGTCATTTGCCTGGCTGCCGTGTGGGGACACATCTTCTCGCCCTACCTCAACTTCCACGGCGGCAAGGGTATCGCCGTTGGTCTGGGTGTCATCCTCGCCTGGTACTGGCCTATTGGCCTGTCGCTGCTGGGCATGTTTATCGTGGCCGTCGCCATCACCAAGTTTGTGTCGGTGGGCTCACTCGCCGCTGCCATCGGTCTTCCCATCGCTGCTTGCGCGGTCTTTCCGTACAGCAGCCTGGGGCTCAAGTTCTGTATGGCGATGATCGGCATCACCGTGGTGTGGGCCCATCGCTCGAATGTCCAAAAGCTCATGACCGGTAAGGAGTCCAAGCTCTCGTTTACCAAGCGCGTCACCGAACCCGACGATAAGTAGGAGAGAGTCATGAATGTTGCGCTGATTGGCTCTGGCTCCTGGGGAACCGCCGTCGCCGGCCTTGCTGCCGCGCGTGCCGAGCGCGTGACCATGTGGGCCCACAGCGAGCAGACGGCCGCCGGCATCAACGGCGAGCACCGTAACCCCCGGTATCTGGTGGGCTACGAGCTGCCCGGCAACGTCGTCGCCACCACGGACCTGGTGCAGGCGCTCGACGGCGCCGAGGCCATCATCTTTGCCGTGCCCTCCACGCACCTGCGCAGCGTATGTCATCAGGCAGTCCCCTTCATCGCCGCCGACACCCCGGTGCTCTGCCTCACCAAGGGCATTGAGCCCGAGTCCGGCCTGCTCATGAGCGAGGTCATCGCCAGTGAGATCGGCAACGAGGCGCGCGTGGCGGCGCTCTCGGGCCCCAACCATGCCGAGGAGATCTGCCGCGGCGGGCTTTCTGCCGCCGTCATCGCCAGCGAACATCCGCAGATAGGGGAGACCTTTAAGGACCTGCTCCTGTCCACGGCCTTCCGCATCTATCTGTCGCAAGACATGACCGGTGTCGAGGTCTGCGGCGCCATGAAAAATGTCATCGCCATCGTGTGCGGCATCTCCGCCGGCACCGGTGCCGGCGACAACACGCTCGCCCTCATCATGACGCGCGGCCTGGCCGAGATTAGCCGTCTGGTGCATGCCCGCGGCGGTCAAGCTATGACCTGCATGGGACTTGCCGGCATGGGCGACCTCATTGCCACCTGCACCTCGGAGCACTCGCGCAACCGCACCTTTGGCTACGAGTTTGCCCACGGCGTGTCGCTCGACGAGTATCAGACGCGCACGCATATGGTGGTTGAGGGCGCCGTCGCGGCCCGCAGCGTCAGCGAGCTTGCCCGTTCACTGGGCGTAGACATTCCGCTCACCTTTGCCGTGGAGCAAACGCTCTACAACGGTGTTACTTTGGATAGGGCGCTCGAGATTCTCACCGACCGCGTCCCTTCCCAAGAGTTCTACGGACTCACCGACTAGCGCAGAAAGGCTACTACCATGGGTTCCATCAAAATCGCTCCGTCCGTCCTTTCGGCCGACATGGCCAACCTCAAGGGCGAGCTCGACAAGATCGCCGGCGCCGACTACGTGCACTTTGACGTTATGGACGGTCACTTTACCGGCAATCTCACCTTTGGCGTTGACATCCTCAAGGCCGTCAAGCGCTCCACCGATGTACCGGTCGACGCGCACCTGATGGTGTCGAACCCCGACGAGACGGTCGATTGGTATGCCGACGCCGGCGCCGACATGATTACCGTGCACTACGAGGCCTCCACGCACCTGCACCGCACGCTCACCCACCTGCAGCAGCGTGGCGTCAAGGCCGGCGTGGTGCTCAACCCCGCCACGCCCGTCTGCATGCTCGAAAGCATCATCGACGTTGTCGACATGGTGCTGCTCATGAGCGTGAACCCCGGCTTTGGCGGCCAGAGCTTTATCCCCGGCACCATCGCCAAACTGCACGAGCTCAAGGCCATGTGCGAGCGTCACGGCGTTTCGCCCCTGATCGAGGTCGACGGCGGTATCTCTTCCAAGAACATCGGCGAGGTCGTCAAGGCCGGCGCCAACGTGCTCGTAGCCGGCTCCGCCGTATTTAAGTCCGAAGATCCCGCCGCCGAGGTTGCGCTGCTGCAGAAGCTGGGCAACGAGGCCGCACAGGAGGCATAAACCCTTATGACCGCAGGTCAAAACCGCATACCCGTGAATCTTGACTATGCCGCCTCGACGCCCATGCGCGCCGAGGCGCTCCTTGCGCAGCGCGAATATGACGACAGCGAGCTTGCCGGCGTCAACCCCAACTCACTGCACTCGCTTGGACGCAAGGCCGCCGCACGCCTGGAAGTGGCGCGTCGCGATATCGCCCGCAGCTTTGGCGCGCACGTCCGCCCGTCCGAGATCGTCCTGACCAACGGCGGCACCGAGGCCAACCAGCTGGCGCTGCTCGGTCTTGCCGAGGGCGCTCGTCAGCGCGATCGAAAGCGCGATCGTGTAATCGTCTCGGCCATCGAGCACGATTCGATTCTGGACAACCTACCGCTGCTGCGTGCCGCCGGCTTTATCGTCGACCTGGCGCAGCCCTGCCGCGCGGGCTACATTGAGCCTGCCACGCTTGTCGAGCTGCTCGGCGACGACGTGGCGCTCGTGAGCATTATGGTCGCCAACAACGAGACCGGCGTGGTGCAGCCCATCCGCGAGCTGGCCGCCGCCGCACACGCCGCGGGCGCCTTGTTCCATACCGACGCCATCCAGGGCTACCTGCATATTCCGCTCGATGTCACCGAGCTGGGCGTCGACGCTATGACCGTTGCTGCGCACAAGATCGGCGGCCCTGTGGCATCCGGCGCGCTCTACCTTAAGAGCCGCACGCCGCTGCGCCCCCGCATCTTTGGCGGTGGACAGGAAGCCGGCCGTCGCGCCGGTACGCAGGACCTGCGCACGCAGCTGGCCTTTGCCGCTGCCGCCCGCACGCTGGCTCCCCATGTGGCCCAGGAGCGTGCGACGCTGCAGGCCTTATCCGATAAACTCTACACCACGCTTACGGCCCACCCTCGCATTCACGCCACGATGGGCGACTACGCGCAGGCCGATCGTCTGCCGGGTATGGTTTCGATCTACGTCGACCTGTCTCTTATACACATCTGACGCTGCCGACGAAGAGGATAGTGTAG
>CABRHR010000086.1 GCA_902470835.1 uncultured Collinsella sp. | reverse complement strand
AGATAGCGTAGCGTCTCGTGGGCTCGGAGATGTGTATAAGAGACAGCTATAAGACGGCCGCAGGGCGCCTGTCAAAGCGACCCGCCATGGTTGAATACGACGGAACCCTGAGATGATGAAGGCCGAAGCCCCGATGGTGCTTCGGCCTTTTTTGTTTTCGGCTTGGTTGCTGACATTGCCCCTCAGGATGAGCATACGTCAGCGAAAACGACCCAGAGCGAGCAAGATGACGTGAAAGAGGAGGGCATTGACCTTCTGGTCATGCCCGACGATTGAACGTCAGATTGCCGCTCTGGGTCGTTTGCAGCGTCGACTAGTTACGCGGTTTGGTAAAACCGCGTAACCTTAGAGCTGACGCAAGCCCTCTTCGAGGCCGGTCTTGCTGTCGGTCTTCTCGTCGCGCATCTTGATGACGCGGGCGGGGACACCGGCCACGACGGCACCGGCGGGGACGTCCTCGACGCACACGGCGCCGGCGGCAACGACAGCGCCCTTGCCTACGTGCACGCCCTCCAGGACCACGGCGTTGGCGCCGATCATGACATCGTCCTCGATGATGACGGGCGTGGCGCTGGCGGGCTCCACGACGCCTGCCAGCACGGTGCCGGCGCCGATGTGGCAGTTCTTGCCCACGGTGGCGCGGCCGCCCAGCACGGCGCCCATATCGATCATGGAGCCTTCGCCAATGACGGAGCCGATGTTGATGATGGCGCCCATCATGATGACGGCGCGATCGCCGATCTCGACGCGGTCGCGGATGATCGCGCCCGGCTCGATGCGGGCGTTGATGCCCTTGAGGTCGAGCATGGGTACGGCGGAGTTGCGGCAATCGTTTTCAACGTCGTAGTAATCGATGGAGTCGGCGTTGGCGTCCAGGATGGCCTTAAGCTCATCCCAGTCACCAAAAACAGTCTTGCCACGACGACCGCCATAGACGTGTGCGTTGCCCCACTGGACCTTCATGCCCGGCTTTTCGCGCACGTACAGTTTGACGGGCGTTTTCTTGGGCGCGGTGGCGATGTAGTTGATAATCTCCTGTGCATCCATCTCGGCTGCATTGCTCATTTGCTGTCTCTCCTTTGAGTGAATCCGGTTGATACCTGGTTAAGCAAACATGACCTGGTCGAACGTATAGAAGCCGGGCTCGCGGGTGACGAGCTTCTGCGCGGCTGCCAGGGCGCCGTTGACAAAGATCTGACGACTCGTGGCGCGGTGCGCGAGCGTAACCTCCTCGTCCTGGCCAAAGAAACTCACTTCGTGCACGCCGGCGACAGTGCCACCGCGCAGCGAGTGCATGCCGATCTCCTTGGGGTCGCGCGCTCCGCACATGCCCTCGCGGCCATAGACGGGGTGGTAGCCTGCCTCGGGCTCGGCTTCGACGACGGCATCGAGCAGCAACTTGGCAGTGCCGCTGGGGGCATCGACCTTTTGGTTATGGTGCGTCTCGACGATTTCGCAGTCAAAGCCGGGCAGCTCGCGTGTGGCCTGGGCCACCAGATGACGCAGGGCTGCGATACCGATGGAGTAATTTCCGGAGTGCATGACGCGAGCGTACTGACCCAGCTCGCGCAGGCGATCCATCTGCTCGGGTGTGTAGCCCGTGGTGCCCGAGACCAACGCCGCGCCCGTGCGCTCGACATAGGCGACGACGGCATCGAAGGTCACGACGTTCGAGAAGTCGATAATCACATCGGCAGCCGGTGCGTTCTCGAGCTCGCTCAAATCGAAGCCAATCTGGGCCACGATATCAAAAACGGGCTGACCGGCGGCGTCGACAATGCCCTCGGCGGTAGTGCGGATGAGCGAGCCCATGCGGCCCGTTCCCATAATGACGGTCTTAATCAAGCAGACCAGCTCCCTTCAGAGCATCGGTAAGTGCAGCGCGCGTGTCGTTGGCCATGGGGCACAGCGGCATGCGGTAGTTTGCCTCGATCATACCCATCTGAGCGAGCGCTTCCTTAACGGGGATGGGGTTGACCTCACTAAAGAGGGCGTTGATGAGCGGCTGACCGGCAATCTGGATATCGCGGGCGCGCTCCACGTCGCCGTCCAGATAAGCGCGGCACATGTCGTGCACGAGCTGCGGCTGAACATCGGCCCACACGCTGATGGTGCCCGAGGCGCCCAGGCTCATGAGCGGCACGGTAAGCGCGTCCTCGCCCGAGTACATGCGGAAGTCGTCTGACAGCAGGTGGGCGATCTTGGCCGCGTAGGCGACGTTGCCCGAGGCTTCCTTGATGCCCATGATGTTGGGATGTGCTGCCAGGCGCGCAACGTTGCGCTCGCTGATGCCGCAGCCGCAGCGGCCGGGGATGTTGTACAGGATGCAGGGGATGTCCACGGCATCGGCCACGGTCTTAAAGTGCTGATAGATACCCTCTTCATTGGACTTGTTGTAGTAGGGGGTAATGAGCAACAGGCCGTCGGCGCCCAGGCCCTGATAGGTGAGCGACTTGGTGAGCATGGTCTGCGTGGAGTTGGAGCCCGAGCCGGCGATGACGGGGACGCGTCCTGCAACATGCTTGACCACGGCGGCGACGACGGAGTTGTCCTCGTCATCGGTCATCGTGGCGCTCTCGCCGGTGGTGCCCAGGGTGAGAATGGCGTCGGTGCCATTTTGCAAGTGGAAATCGATAAGGCGCTCGAGCGCGTCAAAGTCGACACTGCCGTCCTTTTTAAACGGCGTAACCAGGGCGACGATTGAGCCCTCGAGATTGCGGATGTCCATGTTCTTCTCCTTCGCCTCCGCGATCTGGATGCGTTTGTTCCATTGAGCTGCGACTGCCAGGCGCTCGTCTTCGGCGCGACGGCGGGCACTTTCGGCGCGCGACTTGGCCAGCAGCTCTCGGCCGCACGGCAGCACGTCGAGCGTGGCAAAGTAATCGCCCGGGCGCTCGGCGCGGCGGATGAGGTCGGCCGCGCCATCGGGGCGCAGCAGGACCTCGGCCGAGCGCAGCCGTCCGTTGTAGTTGTAGCCCATGGAGTAGCCATGCGCACCGGTATCGTGGATTACAAGCAGGTCACCCATGTCGATATGCGGCAGCTTGCGATCGATAGCGAACTTGTCGTTGTTCTCGCATAGGTTGCCCGTGATGTCATAGGTGTTCGTGACGGGCGCCGTGGCCTTGTCGGCGCCGCCCGGCTGACCCATCACCGTAATGTGGTGGTAGGCGCCATACATGGCAGGGCGGATCAAATCGACGGCGCTTGCATCGACACCGATATAGTCCTTGTAGATCTGCTTCTCGTGGATGGCCTTGGTGACCAGGCATCCGTAGGGGCCCATCATAAAGCGGCCCATCTCAGTGCAGATGGCCACATCGCCCATGCCGGCGGGAACCAGGATCTCGTCGTATGCCGCGTGTACTCCCTCGCCGATGGCGCGAATGTCGTTGGCCTGCTGCTCGGGCAGGTAGGGGATGCCGACGCCGCCGGACAGATTGATGAAGGCGACGTGTGCGCCGGTCTCGCGCTCCAGGCGTACAGCAAGCTCAAAGAGGATACGCGCGAGCTCGGGGTAGTAATCGTTGGTGACGGTGTTGCTGGCAAGGAATGCGTGGATGCCAAAGTCCTCGGCGCCCTTGGCCTTGAGCATGCGGAACGCCTCGAAGAGTTGCTCGGTGGTCATGCCGTACTTGGAGTCGCCCGGGTTGTCCATGATGCCGTTGGAGAGCTGGAACAGGCCGCCCGGATTAAAGCGGCAGCTGACCGTCTTGGGAATGGGCCCCGCAACGCGCTCAAAGAACTCGATGTGGCTGATGTCGTCAAAGTTGACGATGGCGCCCAACTTGTCGGCGAGCTCAAAGTCGGCAGCCGGCGTGTCGTTGGACGAGAACATGATGTCGTGTCCCGTGATACCCAGCGAGCGGGCGATCATGAGCTCGGTATAGCTCGAGCAGTCGCAGCCGCAGCCGTATTCGTTGAGAATGGAGATGAGCGCCGGGTTGGGGTTGGCCTTGACGGCAAAGTATTCCTTAAAGCCCGGGTTCCATGCAAAGGCGTCGCGCACTTCTTGCATGTTGCGGCGGATGCCCGCCTCGTCGTATAGATGAAACGGCGTGGGGAACTGCTCGACGATATGCTCGAGTGTCTCCTTGTCCACAAACGGCTGTTTGGCCGCATATGCCTCGTTGGGGGTCAATGCCATGTCCCGTAAACCTCGCTATCCAGACGGCGCCATCTGCGCATCGAATCCGCATAGCGTGGACCCAATGTCCGGATAGCGCTCCCGCATTGCTGCAGACAGTCCTGTGGGTGTTTCCCACAGGCCCACCAGGTTGTTCGTGCCCGTAAAACCCAGTTCGGCGGGTTTCGCCTCCCCACGGGGTCAAAGCCTGCCGGCTCGCCCGCGGCTCTTCGTGCCCGCGCCTCTATCAAGTGGTAAAGACCCTATCACGTTGCACTTTACCAAACAAGAGTATTCGTATATAACGTTTAAAAAATGCAGGGATATGCTGGAAACATGTGCGCCACAATCCTGTATCACAATAAGTTGCAACAGATGTGCCTCACGAAGGGATCCTCTATGACCGAGCTCCAAGAACTCCGTCGCTATCGCCGCGATCTCCATCGCATTCCGGAGCTCGATTTCGATCTTCCGCAAACCATTGCCTATATCGAGGGCGTGTTGGCACCGCTCGCTTGCGAGGTGACCCATCCGTGCCCCAGCTGCGTCTGCGCTTTCTTCGACGCCGGCGTTGGTGCCGCGCATGCCACGGCGATTCGCGCCGATATGGATGCGCTGCCCATTGCCGAGGCAACAGGGGCAGCGTTCGCCTCGACACATCCCGGCAAGATGCACGCTTGCGGACATGACGGACACATGGCCATGGCACTTGCCGCCGCGACGTATGTCGACCGTACGATTCGCGAGCAGCCGGGCGCCATTAGGCGCAACGTACTCTTTGTGTTTCAGCCGGCCGAGGAAACGACAGGTGGTGCCAAGACGGTATGCGAGAGCGGTGTGTTCGAGCGCTATGGGGTGGATCGCATCTTCGGCTTCCACGTGTGGCCCGATCTGCCCGCCGGCACGTTGGCGAGCTGCTCCGGTCCGCTGCTGGCGCGTTCGAGCGAGACGCATATCCATATTCACGGTACGAGCATCCACATCGCTAAGACCTATGGTGTGCCGGTCGAGGAGTCGCACGATGCGGCGCTGGCGGCTGCCAAGTTCTTGGTTGCCGAGCGCGAACTGATGGATGAGCTGGGTGCCGATGAGCCCTGCATTGGCAAGTTCGGCCTGCTGCAGGCGGGCACCGTCTGCAATGCGGTGGCGGGGGAGGCCCATGTTGCCGGTAGCTTGCGTGTGTTTACGGACGTCATGTTCGACCGTGCGCGCGAGGGCGTGCGCCGCGTGCTTGATGAGGCATGCGCTGCAACGGGCTGCACGTACGATCTCGACTTTGCCGAGGGCTATCCGCCGGTCGACAACGACCCCGAGTTGTTTGCCCACATTGCGCCTGCCTTGCCCGAGCTGCAACTTGTGGACGAGCCGCTGCTAATCGCCGAGGACTTTGCCTTCTATCAGCGCCATCTGCCGGGCGTGTTTTTCCTGCTGGGCACGGGCGCGCCTGCCGGCCAAGATAACCCGAGCGATTCGGATGGCTGTCCCGCCTATGCCACGACCGCCCTTCACACTGATACCATGCTCTTTGACGAGGAAATCCTGCTCAAAGGCCTCGATGTCTACAAACGATTGCTTGTGATGGAGTGACGATGAGGCGACGCCGACAGTCTTCCGTATATAGTCCGGGTGGATGCGGGTGCGGTTTGCTGCTGCTTCCGGTCATCGCTGTGAGCGTTGGCGTGATGTTTGTGCTTGCTGGGCTGGCTGCGGCGGCACTCGTACTGTTTATCATTGCCATTGGCGTGACGATTTGGCTTTATCGCAGTCGTGAACAGCGTCGCGCCGACGGTAAGACCAATGTAGGATGGACCATCTTTTTAGTCGTCGCCTACCTGCTGAGCATCAGCTATTTGGCCTTCTTTATCCTGTTGCTTGTGAGCACCTTTACCGGGGAATCCGTCATGGTGGGTTGATGCACTGCCAGCAGACGGTCGCCCAAAGTGTGTTTGCTCGGTGTTTGGATAACTGCATTGGTCGTTTGCCGCAACCTTAGCTCTCAGCTAATGAATTCAAGTTCAATCCTTCCTACGATGTGCTGTGTGCCGGCACGGTAGCCGGATCGTAGGAAGGATGAATAATGGCAAAAGAGGGAAAGAAGCCGATCGGCAAGATTGTCCTAGGCATCATCGTGGTGCTGGTTATTGCCGGTGCCGTGGGCTCTATGGGCGGCAACTCAACCGATTCGTCTGCGAGCGATTCGGCAAAACCTGCCGAGACGACACAGCAGGCTGAGGAGCAAAAAGAACCGCAAGAACCGTATACCATTGCTGACGAGGCTGAAGACACTTCCAATCAGTTTACCTATAAGATCACGGGCACGCTGACCAATAACACGGACAAGGAAAAGAGCTACATTCAGATTGAATATGTTCTGTATGATGCCGATGGCAACCAGGTTGGAACGGCTCTTGCAAACACCAATCATCTGAAGGCAGGCGGCTCCTGGAAGTTCGAGGCGCTGGGTACGGTGTCTCCCGACCAGGTTGCTAGCTGGGAGCGTTCGGACGTAAACGGTTTCTAGCATGTTGCATGCACTGGGGGAGGTGAAGTCGTATGCCCGATAAAAAGCTGACTGAGGAGTTGCTCAACGAGTTTCTCGATGCGCCGAACATCGATGGCTATATCAGGGAGCACGACTTTGCCGCCCCGTCGCTTTCGGACTACCTGAAGCAGCTACTGCAGGAAAAGGGCTTGGAGCGCTCGCGCGTGGTTCGTATGGCCGATCTCAATGAGACCTTTGGCTATCAGATCTTTACCGGTGCGCGTCATCCGAGTCGCAATAAGGTGCTGCAGATTGCCTTTGCGATGGCGCTGACGCTCAAAGAGACCAACCGTGCGCTGACGGCTGCAGGGGTAAGCGTCCTTAACTGCAAGGACCGCCGCGATGCGATTATCATCTTTTGCATCGATCGCGGGTGCAGCCTCCAAAAGGTCAACGAGGAGCTGTATCGCTTTGGCGAGGAGACGGTGAGTTAGCGGCTGATATCTGAGCCGGCGGAGCTGCCGAACAACGATGCAAACGAACGGGGCACGGATGCCATGGGGTGTCTGCGCCCTGCGCTATGATGGAGGCTATGGATACTCAGACCCCAACATATTCCGATGACGAGCTGACCGCAGCGCTTGCCGAGCACCTGGCGTTGCTCGATCGCGACGACAGCTATCGTGTGGAGCGTGTACTTAAGCACTCGTCCCTTGAAACAACCGAGCTCGTGTACTTTGAAGGAACCGGCGGTGGCTCGCTCGGCCCCTTTGTCCGTAAACGCATCGATGCTTCGGCTCAAATCGGTGGGGCATACGAGCGTCTGTTTGCCGCTCAGCGGGCAGGCAGGCGTTTTGAGCACCTGCCCAGAATCGTCGATTGTCGTCGTGTGGGCGACGAGCTCAACGTGGTTATGGAATACATCGAAGGGGAGACACTCGGGGCGCTGGTGGACCGTCTGGGAGCCACCCCCGATTATGCGCGTGAATTGTATCCTGCCCTATGCGATGCCGTGGGCGAGCTCCACGCCGGTTTTGCAATGGCGGGGGAGACGTCGGCGCCGGTGATCCATCGTGACCTCAAGCCGTCGAATATCATCGTGACAGGTGCCAACTATACGCCTGATGACGGCCTGACATTTTCATCGCTGGTGATTATCGACTTGGGGATCGCGCACGTATGGCGCGATGGCGCCGATGCCGACACCGTCAAGTTTGGCACGCGACCCTATGCGCCGCCCGAGCAGTATGGGTTTGGGCAGACGAGTGTGCGCAGCGACGTCTACGCACTTGGCGCCCTGTTGTTCTTCTGCTTGACGGGAGTCGACCCTAAACCAGGGCTCGACATGCGCGAGCAATGCGAGGCGCGTGGCATTCCCACCCCACTTGCCGATGCCGTCTGCATGTCGATGGCGCTCGACCCGGCCAAGCGTTTTGCGAGCGCGGAAGCGTTGGGACGGGCGACGCGCGCGGCATACGATCTGAGTCGCCCCGTGCGGCCTCCTGCGCCTGCGCCTGTCCGTACTCCGGCCTCGGAGACGGTGTTGACGCCCCAAGGGCTCCAGAACCCCACAGGGCTTCCTAGGCCTGCCGCCTCCGCTGCATGCGGTCTGCTCTCTCGCGTTCCGGAGTCTCTGGGGCGTATTTGGAATACGCTCGTCTGCTTCTCGCTGCTTGTGTTCTTTGCCGGAAGTCACTTTGCCGTCTTTCACCCCACGGGAGCAAACCAAAGCTACCCGACGTGGCTTCTCATAATCGAGTATTTTTTCTTTGTCGATGGCCTTATGGTGCTTATGCATTTTGCGCTGCTCGATAAGCGCCGTCTTCGTCGGCGATTCGCACTGCTCGACAGCTATCGCGGCAAGAAACTCGCGAAACTCTGGCTCAAGGCATTGGGTGTGCTGCTCCTATGCATGATCGTCATAGTCGCGGTTGCCAATGCGACCGGCGTCGTCGATACCTCCGCTACCTAAAAGAAAAGGGCCCCGTTGGGGCCCTTTGCAGTTGCACTTAGATGCGGTTCATCTGAGCGGCGACTTTGTTGTACCAGTCCTGCCACGTGGGCGGGCAG
This sequence comes from uncultured Collinsella sp., assembly GCA_902470835.1. Classification (GTDB taxonomy): domain Bacteria; phylum Actinomycetota; class Coriobacteriia; order Coriobacteriales; family Coriobacteriaceae; genus Collinsella. Next base: position 536 of record CABRHR010000086.1, on the reverse strand, counting down.
TACTTTTTGGCCGCAGCCGGGGTAAGGGTGGAGCCGTAGTTGGCGCCCAGATAGGCAACGTGAGCGGAGATGCCCTCGCTCCAGCTGCCAAAGCTGCGCCAACCGCCGCCACGTGCACTCCAGCCCCAGGCGTTATAAGAATTGGCGCAATAAGCACCCTTTGTGCTCTCGATGCAGGCGATGGCGGGGGACCAACGGGGGTCGACACCGGTATTCCAAGCGGCGACGGCAAAGTTGTAGCCCTGGCCTGCCATGGGGGAGCCGGCGAGATAATTGTCGATGCGGCTCGTCCACTCATTAATGAACGAATCGTAATCGGAACTACCGGTATTGGAGTTGTTCACCGTGGTGTCGATGGTGGTGTTGGTGTTGGTGGCCTGGCTGCTGGAATTGCTGCCGCTTACGCCCTCGCCCGAGAGCTTCTCGGCGGCAGCGGCCTTATCGGCCTCAAGCTTGGCAAGCTCGGCGGCATTTTCCTGCTCGGCTTTTGCCTGTGCCTCGCTGCGGAGCTGCTGGGCCTGCGCCAGCGCATCCTC
>CABRHR010000085.1 GCA_902470835.1 uncultured Collinsella sp. | reverse complement strand
GATAGCGTAGCGTCTCGTGGGCTCGGAGATGTGTATAAGAGACAGGCACAATACCGTGCATGAGCACGGTCGCCACGCGCAGCTCGGTAAAGGCGTCGACCAGGGCCTGCGTCATCGCGGCATTGGCCGGCTCGCCCTCGAGCTTGTTGGCGGCCTTGGAGGCGTCGCTCCAGCGCTTGTTGGCGGCGCGCAGATAGTCGTCGCAGACGGCGAGCGCACGGTGCGTCTCGAACTTGTACATGGCCTGCTCAAAGGCAAGGGCAGCCTGCTCGGCGGCCTCGACCACGGCGGCAGAGGCCGCACCGGCGGGGATGCAGCCGTTGCGGTAGGGGCCTTCGTCGCCTTCCTTGACGGCGACGCCGTAGAAGCAGCTGCGGGCCAGACGGTTGAACACGCCAGTCAGCAGCGCACTCTCCTTAAGGGCCGGGTCGATAACGCGCTTGTCGTCGCAGGCGCGCACCTCGTTGCCGTCCTTGTCCTTGCCGGTCACACGCGTGTCGTATGCCTTAGGGCTAAAGCTCACTGGCTTTTCGGACAGGCCGAGCGACAGCCAATGCGCGCGCATCTGCTCGCAGGTGTAGTGGTTGAGCAGGTCGTCTGCCGGCGGGGGAGGCGTCTGCGAGGACGAGCTCGCCTTTTTGCCCATGTAGAGCAGGTGATAGCAGGCGCTGACGGTGCTCTGCGTAAGGTCCCAACCCAGGGCCTCCCACATGGCGGTCTGCGCGATGCAGTAGAAGTAGATGTTGTCCTGGCCGATGAACTGGTAGATCTGCGCGTCGTCAGAGCACCACCAGTCGCGCCAGTCGAGCGAGCTGTGCTGGTAGGTGGGTGCGGGCACCTGCGTGGAGTCGGCAGCGGGCTCGCCCATGAGGGCGGCATCCTGGGCGGCGACGCCCTCGGTCACGCCGGCGGCCTTGGCATCGCGCGCGAGCACGGTACGCGTATAGCTGATGGGCGCCCACAGGCTCTCGGGCCAGCACCAGCAGGTGACGTCGGAGACGCCATCGACCTCGGGCACCGGAACGCCCCAGTCGATGTTGCCGGTGATGCGGAAGGGCACGAGCGCCTTGCCGCTGCGGAAGCGCACGCCACCGTTGGCGAGCACTGCGTGGGCATCGTCGCGCTCCTTCCAGCTGGGGAAGGTGACGGTAAAGCTGCTCTTGTTGCCCTCGGGCTCCAGCACGGTGTGCTCAGGAAGCTGATCCTCGACGGCATCGAAGGCCTCGCGGAACTTGTTCTGGATGTAGAGCTGGGCCGGCAGCAGCCACTCCTCCATAGTCTTGGAGACCACGGAGCGAACCTGCGGGTTCTGGGCGAGCTTGGCGGTATAGGTCTTCATAAAGTCGAGGTAGGCCGGCAGGTCGAAGTAGAGGTTGTCTACCGGGCGCAGCTCGGGTACCTCGCCAGTGAGCTGGCTCTTGGGCGCGATGAGCTCCTCGGGCTCAAACTGGTGACCCAGATCGCACTCGTCGGCATAAGCCTTCTCGGACTTGCAGCCCTGGATGGGGCAGCGGCCGATCACCTGGCGGCCGTTGAGGAACGTACCGGCCTTGGCGTCGTAGAACTGCAACGTGGAGCGCTTTGAGATGGTGCCCTGCTCGTGCAGGCGCTTGATAATCTCGGCGGTCACCTCGTTGTGAATCTGCGCAGCCGGCTCAAGGCCCGAGCCGCCGTAGATGTCGCAGCTGATGTTGTAGTTGTTGAGGGTCGCGGCCTGGCGGGAGTGATTGGACTCGACATACTCGCTAATGGACTTGTCGTAGCCCTCGTTCTCCTTGAGCTTGCGGTAGCTCTCCATGATGGGCGAGCCATAGCAGTCGGTGCCCGAGGTGAAGATGACGTTCTCGCGGCCCAGGCGGTCGCGCAGGAAGCGGGCGAAGAAGTCGGCAGGGACAAAGACGCCGCCAACGTGGCCAAAGTGAAGGCCCTTGTTGCCGTAGGGCTCGCCGGCGGTAACGATGGCGCGGCGAGGCCAGCTGGGACGGTCGTTCATGGAGTATTTGGATGCCATGGGACTCCTTCGCATATGGTGAGGGCGCGGCCGGGCGCGGGGCTCGGCGGCGCGGTGGTCAATTCGTGCATATCGTTCGACATTATCGCACATGCGGGCGGGTGCGTGGCAGGGGCGCTATCCTAAGATGCTATGAATGAGATTTCCAACATACATGCGTTTGAGGACGAGGATTTTCTGCACGCTTGCTTTGTGTGGGGGATGGCCGTGCTTGTGGTGTTTGCCGTGTGCCTGGTGCCGGTGTTTATGCTGCTGGGCGGGCCTGCAGACTTGGATGTGGCTGACGCGGGCGGCTGGATGGCCGTCTTGGGCTGGATGGTCGGCTTGACTGCGGTTTCGGCGGCTTCATTTGCCGTGCACGAGCTGGTGCACGGTGTGTTTTTTAAGCTGCTGGCGCCTGCGGGCGCGAAGGTGACCTTTGGGGCGAATCGCGAGACGGCGATGATCTATGCCTGCGCCGAAGGCGTTGTGTATTCGCGCCGGCGGTACATGGCGGTTTGCCTGGCGCCGACGGTTGTTGTGACGACAACGCTTGCCCTGGGGTTTGCGTTTTCGGGCTATCCGCTGCTGTGCTATCTGGCTGCCAGCTTGCATTTGTCGGGCTGTGTAGGCGACTGGTATTACGTGCGGACCATTTTGCGCGACCGCCGCATTGTCGCCTGCGAGGATACGTCCTTTGGCGTGCGCTTTTTTGGGTGAGGAGATGTCGATGAAGTCGTTGTTGCTGCATGCGTGCTGTGCACCATGCTCGCTTGAGCCGGTTCGCCTGCTGCGCGAGGAGGGGTTTGAGCCCACGATTTGCTGGACCAACCCCAATATTCAACCGCGCGATGAATGGCAGCGCCGCTTGGACGAGCTGCGCCGGTGGTGTGCCGATGGCGATATCGAGCTCATCGAGGCAGGGGAGGACCGCGATCGCTGGGAGACCGGCGTGGCACCGCTGGGTGCCGATCGGCCTCGTCGCTGTCGCGCGTGCTATGCCCTGCGCTTGGCCGAGGCGTGCCGCGTGGCCCAGGAGCGCGGGTTTGAGTTTGTGGGCACGACGCTCGCCGTCTCGCCGTACCAGCTGTTCGATACCTGCAATGACGTGCTTGAGCACTTGGCGGCGGCACATGGGCTCACCCCGGTGATTCGCGATTTTCGCCCGTATTACCCCGAGGCGACACGCCGTTCGCGCGAGCTTGGCATGTATCGGCAGAACTACTGTGGTTGCCGCTTCTCGGCTGTCGAGGCGGCCATGGACCGCGCCCGCATCCGCGACGAGCGCAAAGCCGCCAAAAAGTAGTTCACTTGGGACGTCAGCCTGCTAGGATGTAGAGCGGACTTTAGCTATATAAGGAGAATCCGACGTGTCTATGCGTACCGATGATTTTGACTATAACCTGCCCGAAGAGCTCATCGCCCAGGCGCCTGCCGAGCCGCGCGACTCCTGCCGCCTGCTGGTGGTTGATCGCAAAGGCTCCGAGACAGGAACGCCGCTAGAGCATGGCGGCACCGTCGAGCACCGCATCTTCCGTGACATCATCGACTATATCGAGCCGGGCGACGTGCTCGTCATCAACCAGACGCGTGTGATGCCGGCCCGTCTGATCGGTCGCAAGACGGGCTCGGGCGGCGTGGTCGAGACGCTGCTGCTCAAGCGCCGCGAGGATGTTGACCCGCTGGGTCACGTCTGGGAGTGCCTGGTCAAGCCGGGCAAGCGCCTGAAGCCTGGTGCTCAGATTGAGTATCGTGCGGGCGGCGCCCATGCGCCCGAGGGGGCTCCCGTAGTGCTGACGGCCGAGGTCGTCGACTTTGTCACCGATAGCCGCGGTGGCCGTCTGGTGCGCTTTGAGCCGGCCGGTTGCAATGCCGCCGGCGACCCGCGCACGCTCGACGAGGCCATCCATGCTGCCGGCCACGTGCCGCTGCCGCCTTACATTACCGATTACGAGGGCGATCCCGAGAAGTACCAGACCGTCTACGCCATGAAGGAGGAGCACTCGGCTGCCGCTCCTACGGCGGGTCTGCATTTTACTCCTGAGCTCATGGCCGCTATCGAGGCCAAGGGCGCCAAGTTTGCCGCCGTCGAACTCGAGGTGGGCATCGATACCTTCCGCTTGGTGGAGGAGGACGACCCTACGCAGCACGTCATGCACACCGAGCGCTACCACGTGTCGCAGGAGGTTGTCGACGCCGTGCATAAGGCCAAGGCCGAGGGTCATCGTGTGATCGCCGTCGGCACTACCGCGGTACGCTCGCTCGAGAGCGCGTTTGACACGGACGCGCCGGTGTCCGATCCGGCCGTGACGGCGCGCTATTTTGAAGGCCGCGAGGACGGGGCCGATACGCTTGGCCGCGGTGACATCGTGGTGCGCGAGAACGCCACGACGCAGCTTTACCTCATGCCCGGCTCGACCTATCACGTGGTCGATGCGCTGATCACGAACTTCCATGTGCCGCGCTCCACGCTCATGATGCTCGTGAGCGCGCTTGCCACCCGCGACCAGATCATGGATGCCTACGCCGCTGCCATCGAGGAGCGCTATCGCTTCTTCAGCTTTGGCGATGCGATGCTCATCTTGTAGGTTACGGCGTTTTACAAACGCCGTAACCGGTCGACGCTGCAAACCCGCCAGAGCGGCAATCTGCCTTTCAACTTCGGCGGCATGACCAGAAGGTCAATGCCGCCTTGTTTCAAGGCACCTTGCTCGCTCTGGCGGGTTTTCGCTGACTTTGCCAAGGCATCGGCGCCGCCGTTGTTGGCACTTGGGGACGTTCCTTATGTGCCGGCACCTGGGGACACTCCTTGTAGTCTTTGGGGAGTGGTTACTTGCTTGCGAACAGCCAGACTAGGATGATCACCAGGATTGCAGCGACGATGCAGACGATGGCGCCGGTGAATTTGATGCGTGAGTCGCGGGTGCGCTCGCGCACCGCGTCCTCGGTGGCCTCGAGCTGGGCGACTTCTCGCTCGGTCTCGGCGTGTTCGGCTTTGTCTCGGGCCAAGGATCCTGCAAGCGACTCAGTGATCTCTGGGTGGTCGTGCACCTCGGTCGCCTGTTCGATGATCGACTGCGCATGTGCGGCATCTGCTTGGGCGTTGGCGATGCTCTGCTCCTGGTCGCGGCGTGCCTTGTCCTCGGCGGCGATCTTCTCGCGCAGTTCGCGCTGGCGCGTCGTGGCGGCAGTTTTCGCCGTTTGCAGCTCGTCGCGCGCGGCATCGGCCTCAGTCGTCACGGCTTGGTGCGCGCGTTTGGCTTCGGCAATGGGGGCTTGAGCCTGCTCGACGGCCTGCTCGGCTGCGGCAAGCGAGTGCTCAAGGTCGGTGGTGATGCGCGGGACATCTTCTTCGGCTTTACGCAGGGCATCTGCCGTGTCGGAGATCTGCATCGAGAGCTCGCTGGTGCGCACCGTATAGTTGGCGGGATTTGCCGAGGGATTGCGTTGCAGCTCGGCATACTCATGACGCAGCGTCTCGAGCTGGGCGCGCGTGGCGTCGACGGTTTGTTGTGCGGCCGCAATGCCGGCGTCTCGCTCGGCCTTCACCTTGTCGCGGATACGCTTGGAATCCTCGAGGCGTCGAACGAGGCGGTTGCCGGTCTCGCGAGAGCTCGCCTCGCGGGCCTCCACGGCGTCGAGCGCAGCCTTCAGGCGGAGCTCAGTCGCGTCATCCTCTGTCTTCATTTGTTCGAGCTGACCCTTGAGCTCTGTCGCTTTGGCGGCGTGGGCATCACAGTCAATCTCGGCGGCCGCTGCAACCTTTTGGGCCGTGGCAATCGCCTGGCGTTGCTCGGCGACGATCTGGTCGTAGCTGCCTGCGATATCCTGGCGCGTCTCGAGTTCCTCGGCCTGATCGGCAATGCGCTGCTCAAGTTCGGCCAGGTGGGCGCGGGCATCGGCAAGTGCCTTTTTCGCGGCATTCATCTCGCGCATGGCCGAGGCGCCCTGGGCGATAAAGGTGCCCACGGCGTTCGCGGTGTTCGAGACAGCGGTCCCCAGATCGCGGCTTGCGGCGGGGGAGTGCGGGGCGGTCGGGCGAGCGGTGCCGGCAGCGTCCACATCGGCAGCCTGCGGCGCGGCGATATTGCCGGTACCGCCCTCGACCACAGAAAAGCCTGCTGCGTGCGGATCGACCGCATCGGCGCCAATCGTGGGATGCTCGAGCTGCAGAAACGAGGGCATGGTGCTGCCCTGGTCGGCGACCGGAGTCTCGCCGGGCACGAAGGTCGAGGCCGCCTCGGCGGCCTCCTCTTCCTCGGTATCAATATCGGCATCGGCGACGGCGTCTTTCATCGCTTTGACGGCATCCATCATGGAGTCCATGACGGCATCGAGCTCTTCTTCCGAAGACACCTCGATGGGGCCTGCTGCTTGCGGAGCAGGGTCCTGTACAGGGGCGTCGTCCTGAGCGGGCGCATCGTCATTTTGCTCGTCGGCGTTTTCTGCGACAGGGGTTTCCGCCGTAGCGCTTTCGTCCAAGATGGGGTCGTCGATGTCGATACCATCGCAGGTCACAACGTCAGTATCTGCGACGGCGTCTGCGGAATCATCAATATGCTGTTGAGTCTGGGGGTCCAGCTCGTCTGTCATAGGCATGTGCTCCTCATCGTTGTTTGTCACCCTATGATAAAGTCTCGCGCCGACATCCCACGCGCTGCAGCAAAGTTTCAAAACGTGTTCGATGGCTCGATCTGATAACAATAACTCGGCCGCTTTATCCAGTTTGTACTTGACAATCCCTTCGCCGAACGACGTGGTGCCGTTCGCCTACCGCGGTCTTTTATTTTCGCTTGAACACGCTAAAGTTGCATCTCAGCTTTTGGCGCGTGAAGTTGGATACGCGCAGTCGGCGGGCGTGCCCGTCGCGATTTGAAAGGACTTTGTATGGGACTTTTCACTGGTAAGACCGTGATCGTCACCGGCGGCGGCAAGGCCACGCTTAAGGACGGTTCCGCTGGCTCCATCGGCTACGGCATCGATATCGCATTTGCCAAGGAGGGCGCGAACCTCGTCATCACCGGCCGCAACGTCGCCAAGCTCGAGGCCGCCAAGGAGTCTCTCGAGGCCGAGTACGGTGTCAAGGTTCTGCCTGTTCAGGCCGATGTCTCGGCTGGTCAGGACAACGAGGCCGTCGTCCAGAACGTCATCGACAAGGCCATTGAGGAGTTCGGCCGCATCGACGCCGTCGTCAACAATGCTCAGGCTAGCGCCTCGGGCGTGACCATCGCCGATCACACCATGGATCAGTTTAACCTGGCCATTTACTCCGGTCTGTATGCTACCTATCTGTACATGCAGAAGGCCTATCCGCACCTGAAGGAGACCAAGGGCTCCGTGGTCAACTTTGCCTCGGGCGCCGGCCTGTTTGGCAACTACGGCCAGTGCAGCTATGCCGCTGCCAAGGAGGGCATCCGCGGTCTGACTCGCGTTGCCGCCAACGAGTGGGGCAAGGACGGCATCAACGTCAATATCGTTTGTCCGCTTGCTTGGACCGCTGCGCTCGAGAACTTCCAGGATGCTTATCCCGAGGCGTTCAAGGCCAATGTCCACATGCCGCCGGCGGGCCACTACGGCGACGTCGAGAAGGAAATCGGCCGCGTGGTCGTTCAGCTCTGCGGTCCCGACTTTAAGTACATGAACGGCGAGACCGTCACCCTCGAGGGTGGCATGGGCCAGCGTCCGTAGGGGTTACGGCGTTTTACCAAACGCCGTAACGGGCCGACGCTGCGCGGCCGCCAGGGCGACAACTTGTCATTCAAAGAGGGCGGCATGACCAGAAGGTCTATGCCGCCCTCTTTTCATGCCAATTTGTTCGCCCTGGCGACCGCTCGCTGGCATTGCCAGAGCATCGGCGTTGCCTTGGCTGTTGGAAATGATTCCAATGACTATGACCCCTTTGCGCCAGTTTCTGTCGAGTCGGTGCTCTTTGCGGGTTGCCCGTATAATGGTTTGCGTATGAACCGCAACCAAGGAGTTCCAGTTTATGGACCAGAGCCTTTTTAAATTCGATCTGATCGCCGAGGATCCGACGACGCATGCGCGTGCCGGCGTGCTGCACACCCCGCACGGCGACATCGAGACGCCGATCTTCATGCCCGTGGGCACCAAGGCAAACGTCAAGGGTATTCCTACCGAGACCGTCAAACAGCTCGGCGCCCAGATCGTGCTTGCCAATACCTATCACCTGTCCATGCGTCCCGGCGAGGACACCATCGCCGAGCTGGGCGGACTGCACAAGTTCATGAACTGGCACGGCCCCATCCTCACCGACTCGGGCGGTTTCCAGGTCTTCAGCCACAACGATGCCGTCAAGCTCACCGACGAGGGCGTGCGCTTTATCGTCAACGATTACGACGGCCGCCATGTGTTCTGGACGCCCGAGGACAACATGGAAATCGCCATGAAGCTCGGTTCCGACATCTGCATGCAGCTCGACCAGTGCCCGGGCTATCCCGCCACGCGCGCCTACGTTGAGCGCGCCGTTGAGCTGTCGAGCATGTGGGCTGAGCGCTGCTATAAGGCGCATACCCGCGACGACCAGGCGCTCTTTGGCATTGTTCAGGGCGGCATGCACCTAGATCTGCGCCTGCGCTCGCTGCGCCATCTGGAGGAGTGCGGCGACTTCCCCGGTTACGGCATTGGCGGCTACTCGGTGGGCGAGGACCACGAGACCATGTTCGAGACCCTGGCACCACTCGTAAGCGAGTACATGCCCAAGCACAAGCCGCGCTACCTGATGGGCGTCGGTAACCCCACCACCCTCGTGCGCGGTGTGGGCGTGGGCATCGACATGTTCGACTGCGTGCTGCCGACGCGCACGGGCCGCATGGGTACGGCGTTCTCCAGCGAGGGTCGCCTCAACTTCCGCAACGCGCGCTTTGCGCACGACGACGGCCCCATCGATCCCACCTGCACCTGCCCGGTGTGCACGGGCGGCTACAGCCGCGCACTCATTCGCCACATGGTCACGCAGAAGGAGATGCTCGGCGGCATTCTGCTGTCGATGCACAACATCTACTACCTGCTCAACCTTATGCAGCGTGCCCGCCAGGCCATTATCGAGGGCCGTTACGGCGCGTTCGTGAGCGACTGGATGAACAGCCCTGCCGCGGTGGATTACTAAGGGCGACAGACACGCTTGCAGAGCGTGGGCAACGGCAATGGTCGAGCGCCAGCCGGTCGTCGCATTCGCTGACACCGGCTGCGCGACCGCTGACCGATAGCTTGCAAGTGCTTGATGCATCGTGGGTACCATACCGAATAGTTGATGCTCGGGCGGGTGTTTGACGCATGGCGTCGACCCCGCCCGTTTTTCTTTTTCTCGATAGGAGTACCCATGATTAAGAATGAGAACGTCGAGGGCGAGCCTGCCTACGACGAGACGTATCGCCGCGGCCCCGTGGTCATGCGCGGCCCCATGATTCCCAAGGACAACACCTACGCCAACCTGCTGGCGCCCGAAGATTCGACCGACTGGCTGCATGCCGATCCCTGTCTCTTATACACATCTGACGCTGCCGACGAAGAGGATAGTGTA
>CABRHR010000084.1 GCA_902470835.1 uncultured Collinsella sp. | reverse complement strand
GAGATAGCGTAGCGTCTCGTGGGCTCGGAGATGTGTATAAGAGACAGGTGACGGGTGGCGAACTGACGCACCTTACGGGCAATCTGTATCTGCTCAAGGCAAATGATAAGACCGTGACGATCGAGCGCAAGGAGGGTGGCGATAAATGAGAATCTGCTTGGTACTCGAGGGTTGCTACCCCTATGTGCACGGCGGCGTATCTACCTGGATGCATGGTTACATTACGGCCATGCCCGAGCACGAGTTTGTGCTGTGGGTGATCGGCGCGCATGCTGCCGACCGTGGCAAGTTTGTCTACGAGCTGCCCGGCAACGTGGTCGAGGTGCACGAGGTGTTCCTGGACGATGCCCTGCGGCTTTCGGGCGAGCAACATGAAGCCAGTTTTAACGACCGTGAGTGCGAGGCGCTACGCCGTCTGGTGTCGCTCTCTAATCCGGACTGGGACGTGTTATTCGATATCTTTCACCGCCGTCGCGTGCATCCGCTCTCGTTTTTGCAGAGTCGCACGTTTATGGATATCTTTCGCGACGTGTGCCTGGCCGAGTATCCCTACACGCCCTTTGCCGATGCATTCCACACCATGCGCTCCATGTTGCTGCCCGTGCTCTACCTGTTGGGCAGCGAGGTGCCGGTGGCCGATGTGTACCATGCCATCTCGACCGGCTACGGTGGCCTGCTCGCCTGCCTGGGCTCAAGCGTTTCCCATGCGCCGGTGCTGCTGACCGAGCATGGCATCTATACCCGCGAGCGCGAAGAAGAGATCATTCGCGCCGATTGGGTGGTGCCGTCGTTTAAGGACCGCTGGATTCGCTTTTTCTACCTGCTTTCGGAGGAGATCTACCGCCGCGCCTTCCGCGTGACGAGTTTGTTCCATAACGCCCGCAAGACGCAGATTGATATGGGCTGCGATGCGGACAAATGCCTGGTCATCCCCAACGGCATCCAGTTCGATCGCTTTAAGGATATTCCCTTAAAGACCGATGACGGCTGGGTGGACATTGGCGCGGTGGTGCGCCTGGCGCCCATCAAGGATGTCAAGACCATGATTTATGCCTTCTTTGAGCTGCACGAGCGCCTGCCCAAGGTGCGCCTGCACATCATGGGCGGCGTGGACGACGAGGAGTACGGCGCCGAGTGCCACGCGCTGGTCGAAACCCTGGGCGTGCGCGACCTGATCTTTACCGGCCGCGTCAACGTGGTCGAGTACATGGAAAAGCTCGACTTTACCATTTTGACGAGCATTTCCGAGGGTCAACCTCTGAGCGTGCTGGAGTCGCTGGCCGCCCGTCGCCCCTGCGTGACGACTGAGGTGGGCTGCTGCCGCGAGCTGCTGGAAGGCGCCCCCGGCGATGACTTTGGCGTGGCCGGTTTTGTGAGCCCGCCTATGTATCGCAAGGGCTTGGCCGATGCCATGGAACGCATGTGCACAAGCCGCGCTCGTCGCATTGAGATGGGGGAGCGCGGCCAGCGTCGCGTTGCCACGTACTTCTTGCACGAGCAGATGCTCGCCAACTATCGCGCGCTGTACGACGAGACGGCGCAAGCGTTTGACCTGCCCAGAGAGGGGGAGTAGCCGGTGGCCGGAATCGGTTTTGAGCTCAAGCGCCTGTTTAGGCGCAAGGGTCTGTTTGCCACGATGCGCGCTTACGGCTACGCCGGCATTGTGTGTACGGGTCCCATGCTTTTGGGCGTGCTGCTCCAGGTGGGTATCTTGGTGCTGTGCGGTCTGTGGGGCGTGGGCCGAGCCAACCAGGACCTGCTGGTGTGCATGGTGACCTATACGCTGCTGGCGTCGCTTTTGCTCACGAGCTTTTTCTCCATGCCGGTCACGCGCTTTTTGGCCGACATGTTGTTTGCCGAGCGCGAGGACGAGATTCTGCCCTCGTTTTGGGGCTCCAATTCTGTCATGCTCGTTGCGGGCACGGTGCTCTACGGCGTCTTTCTGCTGTTCTCGGGCGCCACGCTGCTGCAGGGGCTGCTGTGCCTGTGGCTGTTCAACATTATGATAGTCAACTGGAACGGCATGAGTTACCTCACGGCCATCAAGGATTACCGCGGTATCCTATGCAGCTTTGCGGCTGCCATTGGCGTGGCGTGCCTGTGCGCCCTGGCCGCGCTGGTGCTGGGGCTGCCGCCGGTCGAGGGCCTGTTGGCGTCAATTGCTCTGGGCTACGGCGTCATGCTCGCCTGGGACGTGGTGCTGCTGTACCGGTATTTTCCGCAGAGCGATCGCAGCCCCTGGCTCTATTTACGGTGGCTTGATCAGTTTATGCCGTTGGCGCTCACGGGCTTGTTTACCAACCTGGGCCTCTTTGCGCACTTGGTGATAATATGGGCCGGTCCCATTGGCGTGCAGGTCAAGGGCTTGTTTTATGGTGCGCCCTACCACGATGTGCCGGCTCTCATCGCGTTTTTGACGATCCTGGTCACGTCCGTCAACTTTGTGGTCTCGGTCGAGGTCAACTTTTATCCGCGCTACCGCGACTACTACAGCCTGTTCAACGACGGTGGCGTGGTGGGCGACATTGTGGTGGCCGAGGAGGAAATGCTTGCCACGCTCAACCGAGAACTGCGCTTTTGTGCGCTCAAGCAACTGTTTGTGACGGCGGCGGTCATCTCGCTCGAGACCACGGTGCTGTCGGCCCTACCGTTGGGCTTTAACAACCTGATGCACGGGTATTTCCGCACGTTATGCGTGGGCTATGGCCTGTATGCCGTGGGCAATACGGTGTTGCTCATCTTGCTGTACTTTACCGACTACAAGGGGGCCGTGCTGGCCTCGGGGCTGTTTGCTGGCGTGGCCGGGCTGGCGACTGCCGTTTCTCTGCTCTTGCCGCAGCAGTTTTACGGCTTTGGCTTTTTGTTGGGTGCAGCGGTGTTTTTTATCGTGGCGCTGCTGCGGCTCGATATCTATACCGCCAACTTGCCGTATCGTATCCTGAGCCAGCAGCCCATTGTGGCGACTGACAAGACGGGCTGGTTTACACAGCTGGGCCGCTTGCTCGACCGTGCCGAGCAGCGCTATGAGGAAGGTCGCCATAAGGGTGAGCCACATGGTGCGTTTGAGCGCGCAGCGGTTCACGTGTATCGCAACCATTGGGGAGGTTCTGATGACCGATAGGATGATGTCTCGCCGTTGCCTGTTTGAGGCGGCTGCCGGTGCGCTGTTGCTTTCGGGCTGCTCGGTGCAGGAAGACTCCTCGACCAAAAAGGTCAAAAAGCAGGGCAAGATTAAAAAGGCCGAGGCCACCGACCAGTCCAAGCACCTGCGCGATAAGGACGAGCTGTACGAGGTCTACGACGACTCGGGCATTGTGACCATGTACCTGACGGTCTCGCGCGGTAACAGCTCCGAGAACACCGATCATAGCTGGGCCGAGATCAACGCGTACTCGGTGTATGACTACGCCGACATGGGCGTGACGCGCTATCAGGTAATGGGGCTTTTGCAGGCGGGCGACGAAGATGGCCCGGTGGCCGACGAGGTTGGCTATGGCGAGGAAGCGCCCAATGCTACCGTGCAGGTGCGTGGCCAGACGTCGAGCGGTTATACGCAGAAGAATTACAAGGTGGAGCTCAAAAAAGGAAAAGGTACCTGGCGCCAGCAGCGTGCGATTGCGCTCAACAAGCACATGGGCGAGGGTATGCGTTTTCGCAACAAGATGGCCTACGATCTTATCCGCGGGATTCCCCAGATGATGGGCCTGCGTACGCAGTTTGTGCATCTGTGGGTGTGCGACCAGACCGAAAAGTCCAACGATACCTTTGAGGACTACGGCCTGTTTACGCAGGTGGAGCAGCTCAACAAGACGGCGCTAAAGGTACATGGCCTGGATAAGAGCGGGCACCTGTACAAGGTGAACAGCTTTGATTTCCATCGCTTCGAAGACACCATTAAGCTGGCGGATGACCCCGATTATAACCAGACGGCGTTTGAGGGCATGCTCGAGATTAAGGGCGATTCGGACCATACCAAGTTAATCGAGATGCTCGATGCGCTCAACGACGATACGCAAAAGATCGACGATGTGCTCGATACCTACTTTGATACCGAGAATCTGGTCTATTGGCTGGCGTTTCAGATCCTGACGGGCAACTGCGATACGCAGAACCGTAACTGCTATCTGTACAGCCCGCTTAACTCCAAGGTCTGGTACATCCTGGATTGGGATAACGACGGCATGCTGCGTAAGCTGGAGCTTTCTCTTACTGGGTTTTCGGACTACGCGAGCTGGGAGCGCGGCGCAAGCAACTACTGGGGTAACGTGCTGTTTAACCGCGCGTTGCGCAGCAAGTCGTTCCGCAGCGAACTCGACCGTGCCGTCAAGGACTTGCGCTCGTATTTGACCGAGACTCGCCTGACCAAGATGATCAAGCACTACCGCGAGGTGACTGAATCCCTGGTCTTTGCTTCGCCCGATATCGACAATCTGCCTGTCACCAAGGACCAATACGAGCAGATCGCCGCGGCGATTCCCTCCGAGATCGAGGAGAACTACAAGAGCTTTCGCGAGAGTTTTAAAAAGCCCATGCCGTTCTACATCGGCGTGCCGCAGATCGATAACGGTAAGCTGCGCATTAACTGGGATGCGTCCTACGACTTTAAGGCGCGCGACATTCGCTACACTGTAGAGCTAGCGCGCGACTATGCCATAAGCGACGTTGTCTTTAAGGCCGAGGACGTGCTGCTTCCCGAGGTGACCTGCGATGCGCCCGATGCCGGCCAGTATTTTGTGCGCGTGCGTGCCACCAACTCCGACGGCTTTACGCAAGATGCGTTTGACTACTATGTGACTGACGACGGCAAGCACTACGGCATGAAGTGTTTTTACGTGCAAGACGGCGGTAAGGTCGTGGAGGACACGTATGAGGAGGGCTAGCGCGCTGCTTGAGCGCTTGGCGGCTCCGCCTGTGCGTACCACGCAGGAGCGTTACCGCCACGAGCTCAAATATCTCATTAACGAGGGCGAGCACGCCGCGCTTGCCTGTCGCATGGCGCCGGTATTTAAACTGGACAAGCATGCGCGGGCGGGCGGTTACACCATTCGCAGCCTGTACTTTGACGACTACTGCAACTCGGCCTACGAGGAAAAAGACGCCGGCATTCTCATGCGCAAAAAGTTTCGCGTTCGCATCTATAACGGCAGCGACAAGGTGATTAAGCTCGAGCGCAAAAAGAAGTACGGTAGCTGGATCTATAAGGAGGACGCGCCGCTCACACGTGGCGAGTTTGAGCAGATTCTGGCTGGCGACTACGGCTTTTTGCTGAGGAGCCCCTATCCGCTCTGTCGCGAGTTCTACATCGAGTGCATCTGCAACATGATGCGCCCGCGGACCATCGTGGACTACGAGCGCGAGCCGTGGGTGATGGATGAGGGCACCGTGCGCATTACGTTTGACATGAACGTGCGTGCCGCGGTGGGAAGCTTCGATATCTTTGACGCGACGCTGCCCGCGCTGCCGGTCCTGGAGCCCGGCAAGCTGGTGATGGAGGTCAAGTTTACGGAGTTTTGCCCGCAGCTCGTGCGCGATATGGTGCCGCCGGGCGCGGCCGAGCTTACGGCGGTCTCCAAGTACTGCCTGTGTTACGAAAAGACCGCCTACCTGCGCGGTTTTAACTACTGGAAATCGGATTTTGTGAACCGAGGGGATATTTAGACCATGAGCACCAGGGACTTTTTTAAGAACTCCGTTTTGGAGGCGTTTGGCCAGGTCGACCCTGCCAAGATCGGCCTGTCGCTGCTCGTGGCGCTCGCCATGGGCATCCTGATCTATTACGTCTACAAGCGCTTTTTTACCGGCGTGGTGTATTCGCGCAGCTTTGCCGTGACGCTTGTGGGCATGTGCGTGCTTACCTGCATGGTCACGCTCGCGATCTCGACCAACGTGGTCATCTCGCTCGGTATGGTCGGTGCTTTGTCCATCGTGCGTTACCGTACGGCGGTCAAGGACCCGCTCGACCTGCTGTATCTGTTTTGGTCCATTACCACGGGCATTACGGCGGGAGCCGGCATGTATGCGCTCGTGGCGCTCACGGCGGTGGTGATCGTGGTGATGATCGCCGGCTTTGCGAGCCACCAGGACAAGTCGCGCGTGTACATGATGGTCATTCACTACACGGGCCAGACCACCGGCGACGATATCGTGCGTGCATTTGGCCGCACCAAGTTCACCGTCAAGTCCAAGACGATGCGCGGCGACAAGGTCGAAATGGCCGCCGAGGTGTTCTCGGACGGCGTTGACATGCCCTATGCGGACGCGATCCGTGCGCTCGACGGCGTAGAGGACCTCACGCTCATCCAATACAACGGCGAATACCACGGGTAGAACCCTAGCGAGCAGATCGCACAAAGAGGGCGCTCCTGGTCGAGCATACGTTAGCGAGCGGGCAGCTGCCGTGGCGAGGTGCCACGAAAGAGGAGCGACGCGTACTTCATGTACGCGAGCGACGGTTTGAGCGGCAGATCGCCCGGCAGACGCCCGCGCAGCGTCGAGCAGTCCGGCGTTCGTTAGAACGCCGGAACGAACAGGTATTATGGTGAAAGCGATTTCAATGACAGGGGTGCTCGTGGTAAAGATGAAAGATGTGGCCGAGCTGGCGGGCGTTTCGAGCGCCGCCGTCTCGCGCTACCTCAACGGTGGATATATCTCGGCGGACAAGGCCGAGCGCATTAAGCATGCAATCGAGCTGACCGGATACGTGCGATCCAGCCAGGCTCGCGCGCTGCGCACCGGTTCCACCAAGCTCATTGGCGTCATCGTACCTAAGATCAACTCCGAATCCGTGAGCCGCATTACCGCCGGTATTGGCCAGGTGCTCGGTCGTCGTGGCTACCAGATGCTCCTTGCCAACACCGACAACGCGGCCGATCGTGAGCTCGAATACCTCGATTTATTCCAAAACCACCCGGTCGATGGCATTGTGCTGGTGGCAACTATGATTACCGATGAGCACCGTCGGGCGATTGAGTCGTGCCGCGTGCCCATCGTGCTGATCGGTCAACATGTCGAGGGCGCGGCGTGCGTCTATCATGACGATTACGAGGCTGCCTTTGAGTTGGGCCGTGCGCTTGCGGGTCGCGTGGACGGCAAGATCGCCTACATTGGAGTTACCGAAGAGGACCGCGCTGCTGGTTATGACCGCCGTCGCGGTTTTGAGGCCGGATTGCGCGCCGCGGGCGCGGTGCTTGATCCGAGCCTGATTCGCCTGGGCTCGTTTACGCTCGACTCGGGCTATCGCGCTGCGCGCGAGCTGCTTGCCGATGTCCCCGATGTTTCGTTTATCGCGTGCGCGACCGACACTATGGCGGCCGGCGCCCTGCGCGCTCTTGACGAGGTGCGCGGCATGGGCGAGGGCGTGCGTCGCGTGAGCGGTTTCGGCGACAACGCATTTTTGCGCGCGCTGACGGGCGGCATTCCCACCGTGCATTACGGCTACCTGACCAGCGGCGTCGAGGCGACCAATATGCTGCTCGACGCGCTCGATGGCGAGGAGGGGGAGAGCGGCCTGCGGACGCTCAAACTTGGGCATCAGCTCATGAATGTCTAGTCCTTGGACGCGTCTGCCTGCCTTTGAGTTCCCCGTTTTTTGTCCCAAAACTACCATTCGCCGGCTAATTCCTACCGTTTACCCTACTATGAAAACGATTACAGATATATGAAACTGAAAACGATTACAGTGTAAGTGTCAAAGATGGCCGGGTGCAAATGCGCCCGTTGGAGGAAAGGGAAGTCATGGACTACCGCAAATCAGCCCAAGAGGTGCTCGACAACATCGGTGGCGCCGGCAACGTTGTTTCGGCCGCACACTGCGCCACGCGCCTGCGCCTGGTGATTGCCGATAACGCCAAGGTCGACAAGGGGGCCCTCGAGAATATCGACGGCGCCAAGGGCGTCTTTGAGGCCCAGGGCCAGCTCCAGATTATTTTTGGTACCGGCACCGTCAACAAGGTCTACGAAGAGTTCATCGCGCTCAGCGGCGTCGAGGCTGCTACCAAGGCCGAGGTCAAGGAGGCCGCGGCGCAGCAGCAGAACATCTTTATGCGTGCCATTAAGGTGCTCGGCGATGTCTTTGTCCCCATCATCCCCGCCATCGTGGCCTCGGGCCTGCTGCTGGGCATTATGAGCGCCCTCAACTTTATGGCCTCCAACGGCTTTATCGCGCTCGACACCAATAACTTTATCTACAAGATTGCCGACCTGGTTTCGGGCACGTCCTTTGGCATTCTGCAGATCCTGATCGGTTACTCCGCGGCTAAGGCCTTTGGCGCCAACCCGTACCTGGGAGCCGTCGTCGGCGGTGCGTTCATCAACTCCTCGCTGCAGAGCGCCTACACGGTTGCCTCCGAGGGCGTGCAGACCATGGTCAACGTCATCCCCGGCGTGTACAGCTTTGAGTGGGTCGGCTATCAGGGCCATGTGATCCCCATCGTCATCGCCTGTGCCATTCTGGCCTTTTTGGAGAAGCGTCTCCACAAGGTTGTTCCCGAGATGTTCGACCTCTTTGTGACTCCGCTCGTCTCCGTGTTCGTGACCGTGCTCGTGACGCTCGTTGCCGTAGGCCCCATCTTTGTCTGGGCCGAGAACGCCATCCTCGGTCTGATCCAGGCCCTGCTGACCCTGCCCTTCGGCATCGGTTCCTTTATCGTCGGCCTGTTCTATGCCCCCACGGTCGTTACCGGTATCCACCAGATGTACACCGCCATCGACCTGGGTCAGCTCGCCCAGTACGGCGTGACCTACTGGCTGCCCATCGCCAGTGCTGCCAACATCGCTCAGGGTGGCGCCGCACTCGCCGTTGCCTTTAAGACCCGCGATGCCAAGATCAAGGGTCTGGCGCTTCCTTCGGCCCTGTCCGCCTTCATGGGCATTACCGAGCCTGCCATCTTTGGTGTGAACCTGCGCTTCTTTAAGCCCTTCATCGCCGGCTGCATCGGCGGCGGTTGCGGTGCCCTGGTCTGTGCGCTCACTTCGCTGGCTGCCTCCGGCACGGGCGTTACCGGTATCTTCGGTATCCTGCTGTGCCTGGCCCAACCCGTGCAGTACGCGATCATGTTTGCGGTTGCCGCGCTGGTTTCCTTTGCCGTCTCGTTTGTCCTGTACAAGGACGAGCCCAAGGCTTCCGAGCAGGCCTAAGAGCTTTTGATTGAGGGGATGCCCGCGGGTTTTATGCTCGCGGGCGTTTCCCGTATCTGGTGCCGATCTCTGGTGCCTTGTAACTTTCGATCCGTTAGGACTTTGATATGTCTAATGCACTTGGTCGCGACCTTGCAAAGCTGGTCGCCGCTGTTGACGCCGCCGCCTCTGAGTGCGGTCATGGCGCGTATGGCCAGCGCTTCCACATTATGCCGCCGGCGGGTTGGCTCAACGACCCCAACGGTCTTTGCCAGGCGGGTGGCGTGTTCCATGCCTATTTTCAGTATGCGCCGTTTGATGTCGAGGGCGGCGTTAAGGCCTGGGGCCATGCGACGAGCCGCGACCTTATGACGTGGGACTACGTTGGCGCTCCGCTGCTGCCCGACGAGCCGTTCGATTGTCACGGTGTGTATTCGGGCTCCGCGCTTGCCGAGGACGGCCACATACGCGTACTGTACACAGGCTGTCTCTTATACACATC
>CABRHR010000083.1 GCA_902470835.1 uncultured Collinsella sp. | reverse complement strand
TGTCGCCGGTTATCTCACCGTTGGTCATTGACCCGCGCCACCCCTTCCCCAACCTGCGCAACGGCGCGCTCTATCTGGCTTGCGGCCTAGACGGCGTCACTGACGAGGAGAGCCTGCTGGGCCTTATCGAGATTCCCGCCTCGATGAACCGCGTGGTCGAGATCCCCTCGCCCACCGGCACCTACTCCTACATCTTGCTCGAGGACGTCATCCTCGCCTGCCTGGACAGCTGCTTTGGCTCCTATAAGCCGCTGGATCGCGCGCTGATCCGCGTCACTCGCAATGCCGATATCGACCCGGACGGCGAGGGCGTCGAGGAGGAAGAGGATTACCGCCAGCACATGAAGCGCATCCTCAAGAAGCGTCTGCGCCTGCAGCCGGTGGTGCTCGCCGTATCGGGCTCGCTCGAGAAGCCAACGCTCAAGACCATCCGCAAAGCGCTCGAGCTTTCTCGCCGTTCGGTCTTTACATGCGATATCCCCCTTGACCTGGGCTACGTCTTTGGCATTGAGGGCAAGATTCCCGAACACCTACGCAACGAGCTGCTCTTTACGCCGTTTAAGCCGCAGCCCAACCCCACCATCGATATGGCCCGCTCCATCCGCGAGCAGGTGTTGCAGCACGACAAGCTGCTCTTTTACCCTTACGAGGCCATGAACCCGTTCTTGGACCTGGTGCACGAAGCAGCCTACGACCCCGAGTGCATCTCGCTGCGCATCACGCTCTACCGCGTGGCCAAACAGAGCCGCCTGTGCGAGTCGCTCATCGATGCTGCCGAAAACGGCAAAGAGGTCACGGTACTCATGGAGCTCCGCGCCCGCTTTGACGAGCAGAACAACATCGAGTGGGCCGAGCGTCTGGAAGAGGCCGGCTGCACCGTTATCTACGGCTCCGAGGGCTTTAAGTGCCACTCCAAGATCTGCCAGCTCACCTATCGCGAGGGCATGGCGCTTACCCGTCTGACGCTTTTGGGCACCGGCAACTTTAACGAGAAGACGGCCAAGCTCTACAGTGACTTTATGCTCATGACCGCCCATCCCGGTATCGGCGAGGACGCCAACCTGTTCTTCCGCAACCTGTCGCTGGGCAACCTGCGCGGCGACTACCGATTCCTGGGCGTGGCGCCCGTGGGCCTCAAGCCGCTCATCATGCGCGGTCTGGACCGCGAGATTCAACGCGCCCTTGTCGGCGAGCCCGCCCGCGTGTTCTTTAAGCTCAACTCGCTTACCGACCGCGAGGTCATCGACAAGATTGCCGAGGCATCGTGTGCCGGCGTGCGCGTGGACATGATCATCCGCGGCATCTCGTGTCTCAAGCCGGGTGTTGCCGGCAAGACCGAGAACGTGCACGTTCGCTCCATCGTCGGACGCTTTCTGGAGCATGCGCGCGTCTATGCCTTTGGCGTGGACTCGGACATGATCTACCTGAGCTCGGCAGACATGATGACGCGCAACACCGAACACCGCGTGGAGATCGCCTTCCCCGTGCTCGACCCCACCTGCCGCGCCTTAGTGCACGAGTACATGAACATGCAGCTACGCGACAACGTAAAGGCACGCAGTCTGACGAGTGACGGCACCTGGGTTCCCGTGGAGCGCAAAGAGGACGAGAAGCCCTTCAACTCACAGGAAGCTCTGCTGGAGCGTGCGTATCGCAACGCCGAGGCCGCCGTGCGGCGAAGCGCACAGAAACCGGAACGCACGGCCGATGGAGCCGTCCGGGCTAAGCCAGAGGCGCTCGCCGAGCCCGATGCTGCTCCGAAGCCCATTGTCGCTCCCCTGGCACTCGAGCCCGATGCTGCTCCGGAGCCCAAGGTCGAGCAGGCGCCCAAGCCCACCGCCGCAGCTCCGAAGCCCGTCGCCAAAGCAATACCCGAACCCGCACCCGTTCTGGAACCCAAGCCCGAGCCGCAGCCGGCCGCTCCCAAGGTCCAGAAGGTCCGAGCGACCGTTATCGAGCCCAAACCTGTTCCCGCAGCCCAGCCTCAAGCACCCACAGCAACCCCCGAGAGCAACGCTCGCCGCGAGAAGCCCGCCGGCAAGACCAAGGCCATTGAGCGCCATCGCCCCGGTCGCGTGCGCATGGGCCTGGGCCTGATCGGCCTGGGTCTTAAGACGCTCATTACCGGCAAGACGAAATAGTCGTTTGTAGAAGCAGTTTGTAGAAGCGCCCCGCATTTGAGGAAAGCCTCGGATGCGGGGCGCTTTTCCCTGTTACCATGGTGCGAGCAACAACGCGAATGACAGGCAGGAATATGAAGCTCACTATAGAATCGATGACCTACGGCGCCGACGGGCTGGCGCACGCCGACAACGGCAAGGCCGTCTTTGTGCAGGGCGCCGTGGCAGGCGACACCGTCGAGGCCGAGGTCGTACAGGACGGCAAGTCGTTCATGCGCGCCCGCACCACCGAGATTCTGGAGCCAAGCCCCGATCGCATTCAGCCTCCCTGCCCCTTCGTGGGCATCTGTGGCGGCTGCTCGTGGGGCAATCTCTCACACACGGCACAGCTCGCCGCCAAGGAGCAAAACCTGCGCTCCACGCTCGAGCGCATCGGCAAGTTCACTCCTGAGCAGGTCGATGAGTTGGTACAGCCCATCTGCCACACTAAGGACGACTGGGGCTACCGCAATAAAATCGAGCTCGAACCGACCGTTGTCAACGGTCGCGTGCGTCTTGGCATGCACGGTGTCGACCCCAGCAAAATCGTGACCGTCGATACGTGCCCGCTGTTCGATAAGCGCTTCCCGAAGGCGCTCAAATCGGTCGTCGGCGCACTCAACTATCTAAGCGGCAGCCATGATTTGGGGCTCGAACGCGTGGGCATTCGCGCATCGCGCCGCACCAAGGCACTCGAGGTCGCGCTTTGGACGCCTACGGGTTCCTTCCCACGCTCGCAGGTCTCGCGCGTGCTGGCAGACGCCGCGCACCCCACGAGCGTAGTGCGCGTCATGAGCAAGGGCGAAAAGAAAGCCCGCCGTGTCTCCAAAGTCGAGATGCTCGCCGGCGAGGGCTCGTGGACCGAGAACATCGCTGATGGCCAGATGCGCTTATCTGCCCCGTCGTTTTTCCAGGTCAATACCAAGGGTGCCGAGATTTTGATCGAGCTCGTTATGGACGCCCTCGATCCGCAGGAAGACGAGCTTGCCGTGGATCTGTACTGCGGCGCCGGCACCTTTACCCTGCCGCTCGCCCGCCGCTGCGATTTTGTCGCCGCCGTCGAAGCCTATGGCCCGGCCGTGCGCGATCTACGCCGTAACCTGGAGATTAACAAGCTCGATAACGTCGACGTCATCGGCGGCGACGCGGTGCGTGAGTTCCCCGATCAGGACGCCGATGTCCTGGTAGTCGATCCGCCGCGCGCGGGCCTCGCCCCCGAGGCGATCGACCTCATCGCGAGCACGAATGCCCGCGATGTCGCCTACGTAAGCTGCGACCCGGCCACCCTGGCGCGCGACCTCAAACGCTTTGTCGAAGAAGGCACCTTCTCCCCCGTAAAGATCACGCCAGTCGACCTGTTCCCACAAACCTTCCACTGCGAGACCGTCGTCCACCTTAGGCGCAACTAGCCACTTAATCATTGCTCAGAAAAATCATTAGGAAATCGAGCGTGGCAAGCGGAGGTCTTCGGGGTATAAGACGGCTAATTGTATGCCGCCTATGAAAGGAACCCTCATGCCCAGCGTTGCCGTTCTCGCCGCCGATGGCTTTGAAACTATTGAATGCTTGACCATGGTCGATGTCATGCGTCGCGGCGGCGTGCGCGCCACGCTCGTCTCGATCATGCCCACGCGTGAGGTCGTAAGCTCGTTGCAGATCCCCGTGACCTGCGATGCGCTCTTTGATGAGATCGACTTTGACGAGTACGACTGCGTCGTGCTACCCGGCGGCCTACCCGGTGCTACCAACCTGCGCGCCGATCAGCGCGTCTGCGACGTGGTCTGCGAGTTCGCCGCGACCAAGCACGTCGCCGCCATCTGCGCCGCCCCGTTTATCCTGGGCGAGCTCGACCTGCTCGAGGGGCGCCACGCCACGTGCTTCCCTGGCTTTGAGAAAAGCTTCCCCGAGGGCGCCTATACCGGCGAGAAGGTTACGCAAGACGGCAACATCATCACCGCCAGCGGCATGGCCCAGTCGCTCCCCTTTGCGCTTGAGCTGCTGCGCACGATCGCCGGCGACAAGGCTGTCGAGAAGGTCGCCGAGGGCATCCAACTATGATTTTGGCTTCGCAATCACCGCGCCGCATCGAGTTGATGCGCGAGGCAGGGTATGACATTCGCGTGATTCCTGCCGATATCGACGAAACGCCGTTTGATGGCGAGGCCCCGCTTACGCTCGTTGAACGTTTAGCACGCGCAAAAGCCGCCGCCGTTGCTGCCGAGTATGCCGAGCCCAATGAGCTGACGGTCGCGGCCGACACCATCGTCACCTTTGACGGCAAGATTCTGGGCAAGCCGGCAACCGAGGACGAGGCGCGCACCATGCTCCGTGAGCTTTCGGGCCGCACGCACCAGGTCGCAACCGGCGTCTGCATCGTTAAAGCCGGCGACGCTACAGCCCCGCATGCCGCCGAGAGCCTGTCCTTTGTCGATGTGACCGACGTGACGTTCTACGAGCTCACCGACGAGCAGATCGAGCGCTACGTCGCCTCGGGTGAGCCCATGGACAAGGCCGGCGCCTACGGCATTCAGGGCACAGGCGGACGCATGCTCGTGCACGATATTTCGGGCGACTTCTATAACGTGGTGGGCCTACCCATCGCCCGCGTCGCGCGCGCGATTCAAAAACTCTCGTAATTGCATCTGGCGCTGGGTATTCCCCAGCGCCTACAATTTTGGCGTACCGTACGGATCCCGACCGGGCACAAGGCGCGGCGGAAAACCGATAGGAGTTAAACATGGATACACTGCTCGAGGCCATTGACGTCTGCGATGTCGATGGCTTTTGCTATGGCAACTATACGGACGAGGAGGCCGGCACCGGTTGCACCGTAATCGTGGCACCCGAGGGCGCCACCGGCGGCGTTGACGTTCGCGGCGGTGCTCCCGCTTCGCGCGAGACCGACCTGCTGCGACCCGAGAACACCGTCGACAAGGTCCACGCCGTCTGCCTTTCGGGCGGATCGGCCTTTGGCCTCGAAGCTGCAAGCGGCGTGGCCCGCGAGCTTGAGAGCCGCGGCATCGGCCTTCCCGTCGGCCCCACGCAGGTGCCTATCGTGTGCTCCAGCTGTATCTTCGACCTCGCCTTTGGCGACCCCACCGTGCGCCCCGACATTGAGGCCGGCATCGCCGCCGTGCGCGAAGCACTCGACCACACCCCCACCAAGCTCGAACAGGGCAACGTAGGCGCCGGCACGGGCGCTACCGTGGGTAAGCTCATGGGGCCTGCCACCTGCATGAAGGCCGGCCTTGGCGCTGCCGCCGTGGCGCTCGGTCCCGTTAAGGTAGGCGCCGTGGTCTCGGTCAACGCTTGCGGCAATGTCGTTGACCCCTTCACCGGCGAGTGGGTCGCCGGTATGCGCGCCGCAGCCGATAGTGACCAAATCGTCGACATGGAACTCGCAGCCTTTGCCGCCGCCGGATCCATGCAGATGCCGCTCGACCGCACCAACACCACCATCAGCTGCATCGTCACCAACGTGGAACTCACTAAGGCACAAGCCACCAAGGTCTCCCAGATGGCCGCAGACGCCTACGCACATGCCATCCGTCCCACGCACACCACCAACGACGGCGACACCATCTACACCCTCGCCAGCGGCAAACTGGGCGCCCAGGCAAGCGCCGCCGTTCCCCTAGACCTGCTGGGCATGCTCGCAGTAAGGGCCCTGGAAACTGCCATCGTAAACGGAGCCAAAACCGCCAAAACCTCCCACGGCATCCCCGGCGCCGCGAAGTAACCTAACCTGACCGGTTGCCCGGTGGGGCTTGGTTATGTTTGCTGCTCTACAGTTCTGGCTCGCACGAAGAGCACATTAAGTGCTCTTCGGCTCGTGCGGAACTCGCGACAAACATAACCAAGCCCCACCGGGCAACCTACCAACCAGATTCTTTTCAGCCCAGGCCCCTGTGTACCGCGCGTCGAAGATCTTCAAATTCACCTATCTGACAATCGATTTATAGCAGAGGCCCCTTGGCCTTTAGTTTGATACAAGTTCCGCACGAGCCGGAAAGCACTTAATGTGCTTTCCGTGCGAGCAGGACTGTTCGCAGTAGCAAACTAAAGGCCAAGGGGCCCAGTCAACCTATCAGCAGCGATTACTCAACAGCTAGTTGAATTTGAAGATCTTTGAGGCAAGACGGTATAGGCCGAGTGTGGTTTTGTCTCCGGCCCGTCCGCGCAGGTTGGTGAAGAACCCGACCACGCCGTAGCGGGCACGACGATACATGCGCTCGTCGTAGGCCTTCAAATCATTCCACAGCGTCTTTAGGCGCTCGTCGGCGCAATCTTCCTCGGAAAGCTTGGTGAGCACCGAGCAGATCGCCATCATCATGGTGAAATAGCCCATCATGTACGAACGCAGGCGCGACGACTCGACATCGCTGTACAGGTGGTACGACTCCATCATGATGCGCGTCACACGGAACTGCTGGTCCAGACGCTTGACCATCGTGGCCTCGTTGACACTCTGGCCCTCGCGACCGATAAAGTAGCGATAGAGGTCGATGTCGGCGTAGTACATGGTCTTACAACGCGGCAGCGGCACGTAGGCGTAGATGTTGTCCACATAGAACGTGTGCGGCGGCATGGGAAGGTTGGACTCGCGCAGCACATCCGTGCGATAGCACAGGCTGTGCATGAGTAGGTTCTGGTCCAGGCGGAAATGACCGATCTGATCCCAGGAAAAGATCTTTTTGCGCGGCAGGGCAAATTTGTAGCCAATAGCGGTATGCGTTCCCTCGTAAACCTTCTCGTACACGTAGTTCGAGATAAACAGGTCAACGCGCTGATCGCGCTCTTCAAAGCCACGCAGAATCGACAGCATAGTCGAAAGAGCCGCAGCATCGAGCCAGTCGTCCGAGTCGACGACCTTGTAGTAGGTGCCCTGCGCCTCGCGCAGACCCGAAAGGACGGCAATACCGTGGCCGCCGTTCTCCTGGTGAACCGCGCGGATGATACCGGGATAACGGGCCTCCCACTCGTCGGCCTTGGCGGCCGTCTCGTCCTTGGAGCCGTCGTCCACCACGATAATCTCGATATCGGTGGCGTAATTGCTCCCCTCCAAGATGGAGGTGATGCAATGGTCCATGTCCTTGGCGGCGTTATACGAGGGAATACCGAATGTTATGACTTTATGCATGGCAGGCGATAATCTCATCCGAAAGATCGAGGGCGGAATTGGTCACGGCGTCCATATCGTAGTAACGATACTCGGCCAGACGACCCACTGGGTGGAAGTTCGTCAGGTTCTGGACGCGCTCAAGATAGCGCTCATAGAGCTCACGATTCTCGGGCTCAAGAATGGCGTAGTACGGCGTCTCGCCCGAGCCGGGCGTATAGGCCTTGGAGTACTCCTTCATGATGGTGGTCTTGCCGGACAGGACCTGACCGGTCATGTTCTTGAACTCGGTGATGCGCGTGTAGTCCTCGCTCGTGGTGTAGTTGACGGTGCCCACGGGCTGGAACTGGTCCATATCGAGCGTCTCGAACTTCATATCGAGCGTGCGGTACGGCAACGCACCCAAGTCGAGGTTGAACAGCTCGTCGAGCGGGCCGGTATAGACAATCTCGCCGCCGTAGACCTTGCCGTCGATCTTGACGGTGGTCTCATCGATCTCAAAAAGATCGCGGGCGTCCACGTCGCAGAACACGTCAATCAGGTCGTGGTCGAGCATGTGCTCAAAGAGCGCCGTGTAGCCCTCCTGCGGCATGCCCTGGAAGGGAGCTTGCGGGAAGTAGCGGTCATCATCGCCCACAAAGACGGGAACGCGGCCGGTGATCGAAGGGTCGATCTGATCGGGCGTCTGGCCCCACTGCTTCATGGTGTAATGCAAAAAGACGTTCTCGTAGACGTAATCGGCGACCTCGGCCAAGTCGGGGTCGTTCTTCTTACGCAGCTCCATAATGGGCACCTTGACATCCTTGCCAAAGGTCTCCACGAGCTTCTGATACAGCTCCTCGCCGCGCTCGTCACCAAAGGCGAGCTTGAGACTCGCATGGTTGAAGGGCACGGGCATAAGGGTACCGTTGATGTTGGCGAGCACCTTGTGCTGATAATCCGTCCACTTGGTAAAGCGCGACAGGAAATTGTGCACGCGCTCGTTAAAAGTGTGATAGATATGCGGACCGTACTCATGGATCAGGATTCCGGCCTCGTCAGTGCAGTCATAGGCATTGCCCGCAATGTGGCTACGGCGCTCCAAAACGGCAACACGATAGCCGATGGTCTCGGCAAGACGGCGGGCGCATACGGCACCGGCATATCCAGCACCGACGACAATCATGTCGTACGCGCCGGCGTTAAAGCCTTCAGGCAGGCCTGAGGTAATCTGCATCGATACTCCTTGTCAAAAGCCACGGGCTCGTTAGCTGGGCTTTTCTCGAACATTCTTCGAGACATATTTATCAGAGCGATTATAGCGCTAATGCGTCCTATAATGAGCTTGCCACACAAGGAAAGCTCAAGCACCACGGCGAACATAATTGAAAGGTAAACCCGCTAGCAGCGGGTTTATTCGTGAACAGCCGGGCGCCTGGAGCTTAGCGAAACGCTTGTAAGGAGTAACATGAGCGATTTCCTTAACCGTATGAAGTCTGCCGCCAAGGCCGACCTTAAGACGATCGTCCTGCCCGAGGGCGAGGATCCGCGCACTATCGTCGCGGCCACCAAGATCATCGAGGAGGGCCTGGCAAAGATCGTCATCCTGGGCAACCCCGACGAGATCAACGTTCCCGGCGCCACCGTCATCGACCCGCGCAATGCCGAGAAGCACGAGGAGTACGCGCAGAAGTTTGCCGAGCTCCGCGCCAAGAAGGGCGTTACCATCGAGCAGGCTCGCGCCCAGGTGATGGACGCCACCTACTTTGGCACCATGATGGTCAAGATGGGCGACGCCGACGGCCTGGTCTCCGGCGCCTGCCACTCCACCGCTGACACCCTGCGCCCTGCGCTTCAGATCCTCAAGACCGCCCCGGGCACCAAGCTGGTCTCGGCCTTCTTCGTGATGTGCACCGACACCCCGCAGTTCGGCACCGACGGCACGCTGATCTTCGCCGACTGCGGCCTCAACATCAACCCGTCCTCCGACGAGCTCTCCGAGATCGCCATCGCCTCCGCTCACTCCTGGTCCACCTTCATGGGCAACGTTGAGCCGCACGTGGCCATGCTCTCCTACTCCACCATGGGCTCCGCCGGCGGCGAGGTCGCCAAGAAGGTCCAAGAGGCCGTGAAGTTCTGCAAGGAGAAGGCTCCCGAGCTCGCCATCGATGGCGACCTGCAGCTCGACGCCGCTATCGTCCCCACCGTCGCCCAGCTCAAGGCTCCCGGCTCCTCTGTCGCCGGCAAGGCCAACGTGCTCGTATTCCCCGACCTCGAGGCCGGCAACATCGGCTACAAGCTGGTCCAGCGCTTCGCCGGTGCTGACGCCTACGGCCCCATCCTGCAGGGCATCGCCAAGCCGGTCAACGACTGTCTCTTATAC
>CABRHR010000082.1 GCA_902470835.1 uncultured Collinsella sp. | reverse complement strand
GAGATGTGTATAAGAGACAGACCTCGGCCTCCCCTGCCGCCAGCGCAGCCCATAAGCGCGGCGATATCTGCTTCTTCGATATCGATGGAACGCTCGCCTGGCAAGACCCCAGGCTCGCCCAAGACCTTCCCGAAGACGAGCGGGACCTCTCCCCCTATCCCAACGAGGCGGTCTCCCAGGCCATCCGCGATTTCGTTGCAAACGGCAACATGGCCTTTATCTGCACAGGACGCACCCTCAGCTGCATCCACCCCAAACTTCTTGAGCTGCCCTGGACCGGCATCGTCTGTCTTGCGGGCGGTTACGCCGAGATCAACGGACACGCAATTCGCGATCTGTCGATGACGCCCAGTATGTTGCAGCGTCTTGCCCCCTACCTTGAGCAATCGGGCGAGGTCATCCGCTTTGAGGGCCTCAACGGCGTCGTGCGCATGAGTGCCGATGCCCCCGATGCCCCCGGATACGCGCGCACCCTGGGCGACGCAGTCACGCAGCTGCAACATTACAGTGTCTACAAAATCTTGATGTCTACATCGCTCGCCAACCACATCGCTCAAGATAAGGCACTTGAGCCGTTGTTGTGCTTTAACGAGCTCGAACTCGAGGTAACCGAAATCTCGCCCCGCGAATGCACGAAGCGCGGGGGCATCCAGTCTGTACTCGACGCCCTCGATCCCCACCATGGAACCGTATACGGCATCGGCGACGCCAGCAATGACGTCTCGCTGATGAACGCCGTCGATGTCGGTATCGCCATGGGCAACGCGCCGGACTATCTCAAAAAGCGCGCCGACTACATCACCGACTCGGTCGACAAAGATGGCGTCGTCAAGGCGCTCGAGCACTTTAGGCTTATATAAGCAGCCGGCACGCGCACGCGTCCCGTTTCTCCAAATCGCCAAAACAGACGCGCCGGCAACTCCAATGTGGCAATATGGTATCTGCACACCGCAACGATGTAACCTAAGAAAGAATGCGAGAACCCGTGTCCAGTCCGTTTACCAGCTTTTTAGCCCAGCACTTTGACCAGATTAACGACTATCTGGCCACGTTCTTTGACGGACAGGCGACCTCTGCCGATATCGAGCGCTACCTGTACGCGCCGCTCTCGGCTTTTACGGCCAACGCCGGCAAGCGCCACCGCCCGCTTATCTGCATGCTCGCCGCAACCGCAGTGGGCGGTAGCTTTGAGAGCGCTCGCAGCGCCGCGGCAGCTATCGAGCATTTCCAGTCGGGCGCACTGATCCACGACGACATCGCCGACAACGGACAGCTTCGTCGAGGCAAGCCCTGTATGCACCTTACCGAGGGCACGGGCCTTGCCATCAATTGTGGCGACCTGGCGCTCACCATGGTCACCAAGACGGTTCTCGACGACCCCACGCTGGAGTCCGACGTGAAGCTGCGTGTGCTCCACGAGCTTACCGAGATGATCGTCCGCACCATCGAGGGTCAAGCGCTCGACCTGGGTTGGGTCCGTGACGGGCGCTTTGATATCTCGGTTGATGACTACCTGGACATGGCGACGCACAAGACCGCGTTTTACAGCGGAGCCACGCCGCTTGCCGCCGGAGCCATTATCGGCGGCGGCAGCGATGAGCAAATCGAAGCGCTGCGCGCCTTTGGCCTGCATACGGGCCTTGCCTTTCAGATTCAGGACGACCTGCTCAACCTTGTCGGCACTAAGGAAGCCGCCAACAAGGACTTCCGCACCGACATCACCGAGGGCAAGCGCACGCTTGTCGCCGTACACGCCCTCTCTGATGAGCGCCACCACGACGAGGTCGAGGCGATTCTTTCCTCGGGCACCGATGATCCCGCGCAGCTCGCACGCGCCGTGGAGATCTTCCAGGAGACCGGCTCCATCGATTACGCCCACACTTACGCGCTCGACCTGACCGCTAAGGCCAAAGCGGCCATCGAGAACGTTGAGCTTGATCCGCACGCACGCGAGCTGTTCCTCTCCATGGCAGATTTCTTTGTGGAGCGCCTTAACTAACGGGGGCTATAAAACCTGTCAGCAGCGTTTTTAGGCACAACTTGCTACACTGTTGAGTGCATGTTTATGCATCCCTTTGCGTTGTCTATCCGACAGACGCTCAAATAGTACGAATGGTACGCCGAAAGGGGTTCGTTCATGGAACCTATTACAACGGGCATGCAAGGAGCAGCCGTCGAGGACGTGCAGTCTCGTCTCCTGCAGCTCGGCTACACGATTGATGCCGCCGAAGTCACCGACAAGTACTTTGGAGCCACCACTGAGCAGGCCGTCAGCACCTTCAGACTCGACAGCGGCCTTGCTGCCGGTCATGCCGTCGATATCCCCTGTTGGAGCGCCCTTGTAGACGCTTCGTATAAGCTGGGCGACCGCACCCTCTATCTACGCATGCCCAATTTCCATGGCGCCGATGTGCAGGCCCTGCAGCGCGCTCTCAACGTTTTGGGCTTTGCCTGTGGCGAAGACGACGGCTACTTTGGCCCGCATACCGAGGCCGCCCTGCAGCAGTTCCAGGAAAATGTCGGCCTGTTTGCCGACGGCATGGCCTTCCAGGACACCTACGCCTACATCAACCGCCTGCACCATGTGTGGGAGGGCAAGCCCTCGGTCACCGAAGCCGAGTCCCGTATCGGTTTTGCTCGCGCCGCCAACGTGCTCGAGCGCTTCCAGATCGCCGTTATCGGCGAGGACCCCATCGCACGCAGCGTTGCGTCGCGCATGTGGAATATCGCCACGGCAACGACCGACAACAGCGGCATGATGCTCTGCGACTCCGAGGTCCCAACCGACGTAGATCTGGTGCTCGAGATCGCAAGCGACGAGCTGCCCGCCGACGCCGCACCGCGCGCCACGATTGCCCTCGCCGAGTGCCACAACCTGGCCCAGCGCATCCGCACTGCCAATGTCGCCGCGCAGCAGAAGCCGGCTCGCATTCGCATTGAGCTCACGGGCATGACGCGCTACAACGGCACCTTCACGGCCAGCGACGCGCAGACACTCGCCGTACGCCTGCTCGATGGCGTTTGCGATGCCCTCGCAGATTAGGTAAACTAAACGAGTTGCTTTTGGGCAACACCACACATTGGGACGTAGTTCAACGGTAGAACTCCGGTTTTTGGTGCCGGCTGTTGGGGGTTCGAATCCCTCCGTCCCAGCCAAAGAAACAAGCCTCTCGAACGCATAGCCGATCGGGAGGCTTTTCTTGTGAGCAAGCGGAGGGATTCGAACCCGCAAGGGTGCGGAGCTGAGGAAACGCGAAGCGTTTTCCAGCGCAGCACGCAAGGAGCGAAGCGACGCAGCGGAGCGCGGCCGCCGACCAGGCGGACGCGGAATCCCTCCGTCCCATACCAGCAACGGGCTCCCCACATCTCGACTTACCAGCCAAACCGGCACTTAGGGACGTTCCTAAAGTGCCGGTCATCAACATGGTGCCGTGCGGCCCCGGCGGGCCGGCGTAGCATTACAGACCAAGCGACCATTTCCATGCGGGAATAACCTCGATGACGCCATGCTCCGTTTTGATCTGGGTCGCCTCGCGCAGCGTGATGATATTGGCATCCTTGATACCGGTTTTTACCATAGCAACCTCAAGGGAACCAACTTCACGCCTGCGCGTTTTCTCTGCCGTCATATCGACTGTCACCTGGTAAAGCGCGTATGGTTCCGATGCCAAAGCGTCGCCGACCAAGAAATCAACTTTTTCTCGTGCTTGCGTTGGAGCCGTAAATGAAGTCACCGTTTCCAACCGGCCGTTTGCCGTACGGCGCATGAGTTCAGCATAAATCGCAGTCTCCAAACGCTTTCCTATATCCTGCTGATTAGCACGCGATGTTGCATATGCCATCCCCTGGTCGACGGCATAGACCTTGTCTGTTGTCGTTGTCTTAGGAGCCAAAGAAGTTGAATACTCCGGAAGTAATCCAATGAGATGAGCCTGCTGGAATAAACGAACGAGTTCGTTTATTTTTTCCCATGACGCTCGATATCCGACAGACTTTAAGGCTTCCAACAAACTGTTAACCGAAAGGTCGCAACCCGTGTTTCGAAGGCAGAAGAGCCCTACTTGGTTGGCAAGAGCGATATCCGTGCGCCCGCTCCGCTCGAGAATGTCTCGTGCAACAACATCTCGCAAATAGGCTTGAAGCATCTGAATACGCGAACCGGCATCAAGCTCCTGAACCCCAGGAAAGCCACCCTCTATGAGATAACGGTCATATGCCGATTCCAGATCAGTTCGCCGCTGCGGAGAAACAGCTGGAGCCCCAGCACTAGTAGACATATCCGGCGTTTCAATGTGATGAAACGCACAATACTCGCGGAATGAAAGCGGATGCATAGCGTGCTCTTGCGAGCGACCGCGAAACTGCGTCGCTATTTCATCGGCAGATAGTTTTGAGGACGATCCGGTGATAACAAGCGTTACGCTCTCGTGCTCCGCCAAACGCTGACAAACGCCCTGCCAGCCATCGGTCTCCTGCACCTCATCCAGAAAGAGATAACAGCCTTTCGTTCGCGCTGAGGGAACCTGCCGCCAATACTCTTCCAAAATGTCGCTCATGAGCGTGTCCGGCGCCGGTCGAAGACGGTCATCAGCAAAATTGAAATAGAAGATACGCTCGGCATCGACACCGCGATCGATAAGGCGACGAATCCATTGAAACGCATAGAACGTTTTGCCGCAGCGCCTGATACCCGTGATGATATGGACAAGATTGAACGGCTTTGGCTCAGGAAGATCACTGATGGCATCGTCTCGATGCACGACGTGAGGAATCTCAAAGGAACGGGCCTCGGCAACAATCTCTGCAATACCCAACGCTGTAGGCGCCATAATGCTCTCCTTTCAACATCTTGAGTATATAACTTCTCGTCCTACAAGAGAAGTTTCAGCTACAACTTCTCGTCCTACACTAGAAGTTTGAGGTAGATTTTCAGGCATGTCCCAAAAATCTACCTCCAAAAGATAGGCGCCCCAGGCCCGTTAGGACCAAGAGCGCCTTACATCTAGAAATCATCAGCCCAGTTCCGAAAAGCGAGCCGCTTGCGACAACCAAGTAGCCACAGGCCCCGGGAGAGCGGGGGCACCGGCTTAGGTTTATCGCGAGTTCCGCACGAACAGGAGGCCACTAGCCCCGATGTTTTGGACGTGACAGCGAGAGGGGCCCTGGCATGGCAAGGTGACGTGAAACAAGGCGGCGCTGACCTTCTGGTCGCGCCGCCGAAGTTGAACGTCAGATTGCCGTGCCAGGGCCCCTCGCAGCGTCAAGAAGTCCGCCGTTCGGTAGAACGGCGGAACTAATTGTTCAGCATGCGGTCGAAGCTTCCCGAGTCGCCATCCCGATAGTCGGCGGTCATCAGAATCTCCTGTGGAATGCGTCCGCCCTCGCGCAGCACGTTGCGGAACTGCACGCGCGTGACCATGGGCAGATCCTTGATCGTCGCCGCCAGGTTCTGCGGCACACCCTGGTTGGCAGCTGCGGGTTCGCACTCTCCGCCGGCCTTCACGCGGCGCTTATGCTCGGCGAGCATTGCGCGATACATGCCGGCATGCAGGCGAATCTCCACCACGTTGGCGTTGCGCGCCTGCTCGACGATACGCGCACCCTCGCGATCAATATCACCCACGTAGTAGACGTAGTTAAAGCGGTAGCCAATCTCGGCCAGATAGTCATCGAGCGCATGCGAGACGCTCGCCTTGCAGCCGCCACCAAAGATGACGCCGCCCACCTTGGTGCCAAAGAGCTTGGCGTGCTTGCGACCGCGCAGGAGC
Source organism: uncultured Collinsella sp. (assembly GCA_902470835.1). Taxonomy (GTDB): domain Bacteria; phylum Actinomycetota; class Coriobacteriia; order Coriobacteriales; family Coriobacteriaceae; genus Collinsella. Next base: position 4,078 of record CABRHR010000082.1, on the reverse strand, counting down.
TTGACGATCTCGTCGTAGGTGTCCAAGTTCTCGACCATAATGAACGGCTTGTCGGCACCCAGCGTAAAGAAGCCCGTAAAGTGCACGGGGCGATTGGGGGCGACCTTGATCGCCTGCATGCTGATGCCCTTTTCGGTCATACGCCTGATCAGGCGCTCACCGTGCTTGCCGTCAAAAGCCTTCTCGTCGTTAAAGATCTGGTAGGCACGCTGGCGGCGCGAGGCAACCGGCGTATCGGCACCTCGGTTCTGCTCGATCCAAGCCTGGATGATTGCGATTTCCTCGGCAATCTTGCGGTTGGACATCTCGTTGTGCTGAGTACGCTGCGGAGCCTTTTTGCCGTCCTTGCCCTCGACCTTTACGATCTGCGTCTGCTGCTCCTTGATCTTAGAGAGCGCCGTGGGCGTAGGGACAACTTTGAGCAGCTGCCTGCCTAAAACGCGGGCAAGGGCAAACGCCGAAACCTCGCCGTGAACGGCCGACTTGGGCTGCTGGGCAGCAGTATCTGCTGCGGCAGACTCCGGCTTCTTCTGAGACTTGCGCTTAGAATCGCCTTGGGAATTGCGCTCGCGCTTCGGCATAGACGCCTGCTTCTGCGGACGATCGGACTTACTCTCCTTCGCCCGCTGGCGCTTGGGCTGCTCCGCCGGGGCCTCAGCCTTCGCATCCTTACTTTGCGTCGCTGCCTTCTCGGCCGCAGCCTCGGCATTTGAGCCACGACCGCCGCGGTGACGACGGCGGCGGGGCTTGCTCGAGGCGCTCTCCCCCGCCTGCTTATCGGCGGACTGTTGAGCTTTGACCTCGGTGCCAGCCGCAGACTGCGACTCGGAAGGCTGCTGCTCGCGAGCCGCCGGCTCAACGGTTTTCTCGGTTTGTTCGGTCTTCTCGGTCTGAGTGGTCGAAGCCGGCTCGCTCTTCTCCTGACGCCTTACGGGATACGCGCGCCCCGCAAAACCACGTCCGGGACGACACGAACCCGGAGCCTTCTTGGCAGACTCCTCAACATCGTCTGCAACCTCAGAAGACTCTTCAGCCTCACGCGCGGCATCCTGCTGTGCAGCCTTAAAGTGAGCACCGCGACGGCGCTTGGGCTCTTGGGCCTCCACGGGCTTTTGCTCCTTCGTGGGCTTCTGCGACTCGGCAGCAGCCTCGGTCTCAACAGTCTCGGCATCCGTCTCACCCTTTTGAGCAACGGCGCGACGGAAGCGCTCCTGCTGGGCGCGGCGCTGCGCATCGCGCTTGCCACCCCCGCCAAAACCGCCGCGTCCTGCCTTGGCCGTAAAGGCACGCACGACGTTCTCATCGAGCAACTCATCGGTATCGACATGCTCACGCGGAGCAACTTCTTCCACAGCAGGCACGTCAGCGGAATCCTCGACGACAAAATCCTCGACGGACTCGGCAGGCTGCTCCTGGGCATCGCGGATCTCGGCATTGATGGTATAGAACGCCGGGCGCCCGTTAATGCCGCTACCCTCGATCTTGGTCACAATATTGGCCGCGATAAGCTCATCGCGCATCGCCTTGGTGTCACATTCCTTATCGACGGAGCGGAAAATCTGCGCCAGCGCACTCGACTTAATCTTGGGCGCCTTGCGGCAAAGCAGGTCGTAGGCAACCAGCTTGGCACGCTCGGCAGAAAGCGACGTCTGGCTGCTCAGACGTTCAGCCAGGGCATCGACATTATTTTGGTTATCGGAATATACCGTCTTGGCCACGGGGCCCCTTTCATATGCACACATATACGTCCATATGGTACAACGCGCGCCCTTATCCATGCAAAACATCTGCGAGAACACTCGAGCGTCACCCGCTTTTGCATGAAAAAAAAGACCGAGCCCGCGAAGTCGCGGACCCGGTCTTTCCGAGTCATATAGATGTGACGTTCAACTCGTCAGGTCGGCTAAGCCTTGGCGGCCTCGGCGTCGACGGGAGCCTCGGCAGCAGCAGTGCGGCCATACTCGGCCTTGCCCATCTCGGACCACTCGGGATCCTCGTCAGGCATGGAACCGGCCTCCTTGCCGAAGAACTCCTTGAGGCAGTTAACGGCAACGATGAGGCCCAGGACCATCAGCAGAACGGCAAAGACAAGCTGCAGGCCCTTGGTGGCGGCGACGGAGACGGCGGCCGTGGTGGCGGTAGCCGGGATGGTGCCGAAGAAGCCGTAAGCCTGGACAGCGACCATGCAGCCCATGGCGCTCTGGACCAGCGAGGTGAAGGTGCAGCAGAGCAGGAAGACGACGGGCACGTAGAGCATCCAGCCCTTGCGGCCGGTGCACTTACAGAACACGGCGAGGGTGATCATGGTCATGCCGCCGAGCAGCTGGTTGGAAGCACCAAAGAGCGGCCAGATGTTGGCATAGCCACCAAAAGCGAGGGCAAGACCGGGAAGCAGGGTAACGACCGTGGCGAACCAGGGGTTGCCGAGGACCTTCATATAGCCGGCCTTGGACTCGATGGCCAGGGCGTCGTTGGTCTGGGCAAAGAACTCGGAGAACGAGGTGCGGGCGATGCGGGCGACGGCGTCGAGCGAGGTCAGGGCCAGAGCGGAAACGTTCATGGTCATAAAGACGGTAGCGAGCGTGCCGTCAACACCGAAGGCCTGCATACCGCGGGAGATGCCAGCGGCGAAGATCTGGAACGGGGTGGAAGCGACGCCGGCGTTGAGGGCGCCGGTACCGGCGGTGTTCATGTCGGAGAACATGATGCCGGCGACGATGATGGCAAGGATGCCGACGAAGGACTCGACGATCATGGCGCCATAACCGACCTTGACGGCGTCCTGCTCCTTCTCGACCTGCTTAGAAGAGGTGCCGGAAGAAACGAGGCTGTGGAAACCGGAGAGAGCACCGCAAGCGACGGAGACGAACAGGACCGGGAACATCATGCCGGAGGCAGTGGAGAAGCCGGTGAAGACCGGAGCGGTGATAGTGGCCTGACCGTTGACGCCCAGGACGACGATGCCGAGGACAGCGCAGACGATCATGACGATCATCATGATGGAAGTGAGGTAGTCACGCGGGGTCTTGAGCATCTGGATGGGCATAGCGCCAGCGAAGACAAGGTAGACCATGACGACGGCGAACCACTGGAACTTATCCAGGTAGACCGGGAACTGCATACCGACGGCGAACATGAGAACCATGAGGACAACGCCGGTGACGAACTCGGCAGCGCCGGTGAGGTTGAACTTCTTCTGGGCCCAACCAAAGGCGATAGCGACGAAGGTGAACAGGATGGAGATGGTACCAGCGCAGCCGGCGGCATAGGACTTGGTGAAGTCGATGGCACCGGTAGCAGCACCAGAAGCGTCAACGGCCGGGGTGAACATGAACGTCTTGCAGACCATGTCGGTGAAGGCGGCGATGACGATGATGCAGAACAGCCAGCAGAACAGCAGGAACAGGCGACGGCCGGTCTTGCCGATGTACTTCTCGATGAGCTGAGCGAGCGACTTGCCGTTGTTCTTCATCGAAGCGTACAGAGCACCAAAGTCGTGGACGGCACCAAAGAAGATACCGCCGACGAGGACCCAGAGCACGACGGGCAGCCAGCCAAAGGCCATGGCGACGATCGTACCCGTAACAGGGCCAGCACCGCAGATCGAGCTGAACTGGTGCGAGAACGCGGTGAAGGCGGAGACGGGCGAGAAGCTCTTGCCATCCTTCATGCGCTTGGCCGGCGTGAGGGCCTCTTTGTCAACGCCCCACTTGTTGGCCAGCCAGCGGCCGTAGCCCAGATAGCCGCAGGCGAGCACCGCCGCGGCCACAGCCATGAGCAAAACTCCGTTCATTACATTTCCTCCTCTAAAAAGAACTTCCTAGACATAAAAAATGAGGGCCGTCGGTTGCGCTCGACGGCCCTCATCTTCATCAGCCGCCCGTTATCGTACGGGCTAGCTGTATGTGCTAACCCGCATCAGATAATTACTACGCTGATAATGTTTAGCTGATGCGTGAACATGTCTAAGAAATCCTCTTCAATCATGATGCGAACGATCCGTGCGTGTTCACATCCCCCAGTGGTTGAAAAGGAGTATGAAACTTTAGTTACCTAAAGTCAACGCAAATTTGTAATG
>CABRHR010000081.1 GCA_902470835.1 uncultured Collinsella sp. | reverse complement strand
AGATAGCGTAGCGTCTCGTGGGCTCGGAGATGTGTATAAGAGACAGACTTGACCAATTGCTGACCAAATGCTTGACGGATTGGTGTCTCCGCAGGTAAAAGGCGGCAAAAAATACTCCAACTTTTTTCGAGCGACAATCGCGCGGTCGGCGACGGCGGGGCCATATGTGTCAAAAGCAACGTCTGCCGAGGAAATCAAGCCGCTCGCCGAATTGCACGAACGTAAAAAACGCCAATTATGGAGACGGTCTCGAACACGTCGACGAAACGATGCGGTAACATCTCCCTGCAAACACTGTAGTTAGCTAAAGGGGGAGTTCGCGTGTCTGCAACCATCAAACCCTTCACCGACGAGTTCGAAGAGTATGGTCGCGATGAGTCTCGCGCATCGGGCGAGGCCTCGAGCATCTCGTTTCCGACAACGGAAGACGAGGTCCGTGCCATTTTGGAAAAGCTCCATGCCGAGCGTGTCCCGGTAACGGTTCAGGGCGCCCGAACCGGCCTTGCCGCCGGTGCCGTGCCCCACGGCGGGCATATCCTCAATACTTCCCGTATGAATCGCTACTTGGGCCTTCGCCGCGATGAACAAGGCCGCTTTCAACTGCGTGTGGAGCCGGGCGTCGTGCTCTCGGAGCTGCGCAAGCAGCTGAGCAAGAAGGTGCTGCCGATCGCTGGTTGGGACCAGGCATCGCTTGAGGCCTACGAGGAGTTCCAAGAGGCCTCGGAGCAGTTTTTTCCCACCGATCCCACTGAGGCATCTGCCTGTCTGGGCGGCATGGCGGCATGCAACGCCTCCGGCGCCCGCAGCTACGCTTACGGCCCCATGCGCCCGCATATCACGGGACTCCACGTCGCGCTGGCTGATGGCGATTTGCTTGAGCTTCAGCGCGGCGAGGCTTTTGCCCAGGGCCGCCACCTGTCGCTCGTGACGGCAGCGGGCCGTGCACTCGAGCTCGATCTTCCTGACTACACCATGCCCAAGACAAAAAATGCCTCAGGCTATTTCGTTGCGGACGAAATGGACGCCATCGACCTCTTTATCGGTGCTTGCGGCACGCTCGGCGTTATCACCGAGCTCGAGATTGCCCTGCAGGCGGCGCCTGCGGTCGTTTGGGGCGTGAGCTGTTTCTTTGACAGCGAAGACAAGGCCGTGTCCTTCACCGATTCCGTGCGCCCCGTCCTGTCCCACGCGGCTGCCATCGAATATTTCGATGCGGGCGCCCTGGATATCCTGCGTCGTCAGCGTGAGCAGTCGACTGCGTTCGCCTCGCTGCCGGCGCTCGACAAAGACGCCAAGGTCTGTGTCTACGTGGAGCTCGACTGCGACGACGAAGCCCAGGCGACTGAGGAGCTGTATCACTTGGGGTGGGTACTCGAGCTTGCGGGCGGCCGCGACGATGCGACCTGGGTCGCGCGCACCGAGGTCGATCACGAGTGCCAGCGATTCTTCCGCCACGCGGTCCCCGAGAGCGTCAACATGCTCATCGACGAGCGTCGCCGCACGGATCCCACCATCACCAAACTGGGTTCGGACATGTCGGTGCCCAATGCACGCCTTGCCGATGTCGTGGCCCTCTATCGCCGCACACTGGCCGAAAGCGGGCTTGAATCTGCTGCCTGGGGGCACATCGGTAGCAACCATCTGCATGTGAACATCCTGCCGCGCGATGCGCAGGACTACCGTCGCGGTGGCGAGCTGTTTGCCCAGTGGGCTGCGGAGGTAACGGCTATGGGCGGTGCCGTCTCCGCCGAACACGGTGTCGGTAAGATCAAGGCGGGCTTCTTGGAGACGATGTACGGTCACGAGGCCATGGTCGAGTCGGCGCGGCTCAAGCTCCAGCTCGATCCCGACGGGCAGCTGGGTCGCGGCAACCTGTTTTCGGAGAAGCTCTTGGATGAGCTCGTCCAGAAAGGGGGCGCGTGAAGATGAGCGATTTCCATATGGTGGTGTGCGTCAAGGCCGTGCCGGGCAGCACCGAGGTCAAGATGGACCCCAAGACCAATACCATCGTGCGCGATGGCAAGCAGGCGGTCATTAATCCCTTTGATGCGAGCGCTTTGGAATGCGCGCTGGCGCTGAAAGACGACTTTATCGGCTTTGGCATGGACGTGCGCGTGACGGTGGTGTCGATGGGCATCCCCGCGACCGAGTCGCTGCTGCGCGACTGCATCGCTCGAGGTGCCGACGACGCGCTGCTGCTGACCGATCGCGCCTTTGCAGGTGCCGATACCCTGGCGACCACCTACGCCCTCAAGTGCGGCATCGAGGCGCTCGACGAGGACTTCGACCTGCTCATCTGCGGCAAGATGGCGGTGGATGGCGATACGGCCCAGATTGGTCCCGAGCTTGCCGGTGCCTTTGAGATTCCCTGTGTGACCGACGTGAGCTGCGTGCAGAGCGCGGGCTTTACGACCTGTGGTTCACTGGCGCTTGTTCACGGCTGCGATGCCGGCGAGGAGACGGTGTGTCTTGAGATGCCGTGCGCGATGACGACTGCCAAGGAGATTGGCCAGTTGCGTATGCCGAGTATTGCCGGTATTCGCGCGGCGGAGGAGGCGGACGTGTGCATGGTCAGTGCCGCCGACGTGAACGCCGACCCCGCGCGTTGCGGTCTTGCCGGGTCGCCGACACAGGTCGTGCGCTCGTTTGTGCCCGACCGTGACCAAACGTGCGAGGCCGTTGAGGGGACGGCGTCCGAGCAGGCGGCAAAGCTTGCCAAGATTATCGAGGGGATGGCATAGATGAGCGGACTGATTATCGATAGCGAAGCCTGTATCGGCTGCGGTCGCTGCGTTCGCGCCTGTGCTTCGGGCGGCATCCTAGTGGAAGGCGAGCGACCCAACCGATGCGCCCACGTAACCGACGGCTGCATCCTATGCGGTGGGTGCGTCGACGCCTGCCCTGTCAACGCTATCTCGATCGAGCGTGATGAGGCCGCTGGTGCGGTGGACCTTGATACGTATCGAGACATTTGGGTCTTCGCGCAGACCGACGAGCACGATACAGTGACTCCCGTTGCCTATGAGCTTATGGGCAAGGGCCGCGAGCTTGCCGATGCGCGCGGTTGCCGTCTGGTGGCACTGGTCGGTATGGGTCCCGAGGGCTCTCTCGGCGACCTGGAGCATCTGGTTTGCGCGGGCGCCGACGAAGTCCTGGCCTGTCGCGACGAGCGCCTGCGCCAAAACGATGCGGAGGTCTACGCCCGCTTGATCTGCGATTTGGTAGCCGAATGCAAACCCGAGGCCATCCTATACGGTGCGACCGCCTTTGGCCGCGAACTGGCACCCGGCGTTGCCGTGCGCTTGCAGACGGGCCTTACGGCTGACTGCACCGTACTTTCGATGGATACGGAGACGGGACTGCTGCAACAGACGCGTCCGGCGTTTGGCGGCAACCTAATGGCCACCATCGTCTGCCCCAATCATCGTCCCCAGATGGCAACGGTTCGTCCCGGCATCTTTAAGGCGCCCGACTTTGACTACAACCGCTCTGGCACGATCACCCAGATATCGCTTGCGGATGATGCTAAGGCCCGTGTCGAGATCTCGATTCCCGCCGAGGAGTGGGGGCGGCAGGCTTCGATCGCCGATGCCGAGCGCCTGGTCGTGGTGGGTCGCGGCATTGGTTCCAAGAAAAACCTGCCGCTGATGCGAAGGCTCGCCGAGGCTCTGGGAGCCGAGCTTGGTTGCACGCGACCTGTCGTGGAGGCCGGCTGGTTGGAGTATCGCCATCAGATTGGCCAGACCGGCGTATCGGTTTCGCCCAAGCTTCTCGTGAGTATCGGTGTTTCGGGCGCCATCCAGCATCTTGCCGGCATCGGTGGGGCGGAGTGCATTATCGCCATCAATGAGGACCCGGATGCCCCCATTTTCGGCGCTGCCCAGTACAAGGTTGTTGGGGACGCCGTCGAGGTCGTCGAGGAGCTGCTGGCCCAGCTTGAGCGCTAGGCGCGCGCCAGCCAGTCGCGCATCTCGTCCTTTAGGCGGCTCCAGGTTGCCTGCGTGGCGGGGTCGGTAAAGGGCTGTGTAATGCCAAAGGGCGCGTCGAGCAGGCGGTGGATATCACCCTGTTCGCGCGCCAGCGCACGGCTTGCCGGATAGACGAGCTCAAACATAAAGCAGATAAGCCCCACCAAGAAGTCGGCGGGCTCATCGCGCTCATCGCGTGCGACGCAGCGGTGCTCGTCAAAGGCGGCAAGTGTCGGCGACGAGAAACGGCTGCCGAGAAACGTCTTCTCGTCCACCTTAAGGATGGTGTCGACGGTGCTGTCGGCGATGGTACGCATAATGTCGATCTTGTCACCATCGCGCACGATATCGCAGAAGCTCCGCGTGCGCACGTCGAGCTGCGCGGGTAGACGGAAATCGCTGTGATAGGCAATGCTCGCTCGGATGAGCTCATCTTCTGCCGGGTCATCGATAAAGTCGCGGATGCTCGTTACGGCGGGTGCATCGGCGGGATTCTCGCCAAAGAGGACCTCGATGCCCAGCGCCGCATGGCTCATGCTCTCGGCGTCCTTAAAGGTGTCCCAGCGTCGCAGCTGCTCAAAGCGGCCCATATCGTGTAGCAGGCCGCAAAGCCATGCCAGGTCAATATCTTCTGACGACCAGCCCTGCTCGCGCGCTACGGCATCGCATGCCTCGGCCACGTGGTACGTATGCTCGATTTTGAGCGCGATGCGTGGGTTGGTGGCGTCGTAGGCAGCGGTGTAGCTTTTGAAGGCCGCGCGCGCCCGGTCTCGATCGATAGCTGTCATAATGACTTCCTAAAAAGTTGTGTCTTTCGATCCGGTGGCAATTGTAGGTGAACTCGGTTGCTGTCGGATGATGATTCTGCCGTGTCGCTACATGCGGTTCGGAGACCTTGTCGGGATGAGAAGCGTATGGTGCTCAAAATCGTTAGAACCGTCTGGCCAGTGATGCTTACCTATGTTGCAATAGGCGCGCCGTGCGGAATGATCATGGGGCAGACGGGAATGGAGCCCTGGATGGTCTTTGCCCTGAGCAGCACGTTTGTGACGGGCAGCGGCCAGTTTATGATCTGCAATCTTTGGCTGGCGGGTGTACCGGCGCCTTCGATTATCGCGAGCGTTGCCGCCATCTCCTCGCGCTTTGCGCTTTACTCGGCATCGATCGCACCGCATCTGAGGGGTGCCTCGAAGCGTCAGACGCTGGCTGTTGCCGCGACACTTACCGAGGAGGCATATGGCATCTCGCTTGCCAAGTTGGTTGAAGGGGAGGATTGGGGCCCGCGCGAGTCCTTTGTGCTCAACGTGATCCTCATCGCAACATGGGGCGTTTCGTGTACGATGGGCGCCATCGTCGGCGCCGTTGTCGATGTTCCCACCGCCATTGCAGCTTTTGTCTGCACCTCGCTCTTTATCTGCCTGCTCTTTTCGCAGCGGCTGTCGCGCGGCAACGTTGTCGCGGCGGTTTCGGGCGCGGTGTCCGTCGCCGTATGCAAGTTCTTGGGCCTCGCGAATATTGCCGTGCCGGCAAGCGTCGTGGTCGGCATTGCCATTGCGCTGGCGTGCGATGCTGTGTTTGACGGAAGAGGTGCCCGCGATGCCCGTTAACGAGTTCTTGGTTCTGTGGCTGTCGTCGTGGGCTGCTATCGCGTTCTTTCGCATCGCGCCGGCGTTCGCCTTGCGCGGGCGGACCCTGTCGCCCCGCATTACCGAGGCCCTGGGCTATATCCCGCCCGCAGCCTTTGCCGCGCTGGTCGCCAACGACTTGGTGAGCCCCGGCGCGTTCGACGCGGGACTCTGGCCTGCCTTGGTTCCCTGGATTGCGGCCGCCGGCGTCGTGGTCGTGGCGGTCAAGACAAAATCGATGCTGTGGTGCTGCGTCTCGGGCATCGTACTCTATATTGTCTTGAGCCTTATATAGGGCTGGCGTCGCGGGCGCCGAATCTCGTTCCATCCCAACTTGTCGAATTTTTTACCGAGCTGGTCTATTTCTTCTGGTACCATGGTCAAACTTTACTGTAGCAAAGCGTGACGTGGGCTTTTGTACCCCGTCAGCGGAAATGGGGGTTTCATGGCACAGGAAGCAACCGCCAACGAGCAAAAGAAATTCAAGGTCCCGCGCATCCCGGGCGACATCATGATCTATCCCATGATCGTCGGTCTTTTGCTCAACACCTTCTGCCCGCAGGTTTTTGAGATCGGCGGCTTCTTTACGGCTGCCTGCCGCGGTGGGTCCAATACCATCGTCGCCGCGATCCTGCTGTTTGTGGGCGCCGGCATCAGCTTTAAGTCCACGCCGGGCGCCATCAAGACCGGTATCGTCGTGCTGATCCCCAAGCTGGTCGTCGCAGCGGCTCTCGGCCTGGGCGTGGCATATTTCTTTAACGACAACTTCCTGGGTCTGAGCTCCGTGTCTATCATCGGCGGCATCACGTTTTGCAACATGGCGCTCTATACGGGCGTCATGGGCGAGTTCGGCGATGAGTCCGAGCAGGGCGCCGTCGGTATCCTGTTCTTTACGGCCGGCCCCGCCGTCACGATGATCATCCTCGGTGTCTCGGGTCTTGCCAACATCCCTGTCGGTACTATCATCGGCTCCATTTTGCCGCTCGTTATCGGCATGGTCCTGGGCAACTTGTTCCCGTTTGTCAAGAACCTGCTGGTCCCCGGCGCCAATCCTGCGATTGCCGTTATCGGATTTCAGCTCGGTGCATCCATGAGCCTGTCGAGCTTTATCACCGGCGGTATTTCCGGCATCCTGCTGGGCCTCATTACGCTCTTTATCGTCGGCCCCATCACCTTTGCGTTCGAGCGCCTGTGCGGTGGTAAGGGCAAGGCGGCCGTTGCCTGCTCCACTATCGCCGGCACGGCTATGACCACGCCGGTCGCCCTCGCCGAGGTCGCTCCGCGCTATGCCGAGCTTGCGCCCACCGCGTATGCGCAGATCGCCACCGCCGTCATCATCACGGCAATCATGGCCCCGATCCTGACCGGCTGGATCGACAAGAAGTTCTGCCAGGGCAAGGAGGACCTGTCGGTCGAAGGCGTTGAGGCCATCGAAAAAGCCGTCGCGACCGACATCGATGGCGAGTAGCAATAGCACTCATCAATGATTCCGGCGTGCAATTCGCGCCGTTCGAGCGCCCGAACGAAAGCTGTCTTGCAGTGACGTTCGGGCGCTCTGCTATTATCCCCATTGCCCCTGCGGAATAGGGGCGTTTATTGCCCAGACACGAATCGGGCGATTCTGGCTACTTGGATATTGAAGGGATGGCGTCTAGTGGTTAAGGCACTCAAGATCGAGATATTCGTGCTATGCATGATTGTTCTTATCGGGCTTGCCGTGCGAAGTCGTCGCTCCTTGTTCTCGAGCACCCAGCAGCTATTGTTTAGCATGCTTGGCTACACGTCTGCTGCCTACATTTTCTTCGATATGATCTGGACGCTCTCGGACGGTGTGGACGGCACGTTGGGCATTGCTGTCAACTGGATTTCCAACGCGGTTTCGTTTTCGCTCTTTGCCATCGCGTGTCTCATTTGGTTTATCTATTCCGAGACGGTGCAGGGTTCTCGCCTGTTGACCTCGCGCTATAGGGTGGTGCTTGTAGCGTTGCCTACGGCTCTGGTGGTCGTGCTGACGTTTACCAGTTACTGGACGCACGCCCTGTTCTATATCGATTCGCAGGGCGTGTATCGTCGCGGCTTTGCCTATATGATCCAGCCCATCGTCAGCTACTGTTACGTTATACATACGTCCCTGCATGCGTTTGTGCAATCTCGCAGGGTCGAGAGTCTACAGACGAAGGCCATCTATCGAACCTTGGCATTTTTCGCCATTCCGGCCTTGGTGGGCGGTACCTTTCAGGTCGTATGCTCGGTGCCCGGCCTTTGTGTCGGCATAATGATTAGCATGTTGCTGCTCTACATCATCTACCAAGAGCAGCTCATCTCGACCGACCCGTTGACTGGCCTCAACAATCGCAACCGTTTTGAGACCTATATGCTGTCGCTCTTCTCAAATGTAGATCAGGCCGAAGACGTGTATCTGCTCATGATGGACGCCGACGGCTTTAAGCAGATTAACGATCGCTATGGACATGTGGAGGGCGACCATGCCCTTCAGGTCATATCTGCTGCGCTCAAAGAGGTCTGCTCGGCGTCAGGTGGCTTCATCGCGCGCTATGGTGGCGATGAGTTCATGGTGTTTCAAAAGGCGACGGCGGAACAGGATATCATGCATCTGTGCGCGACAATCAACGACGAGCTCGCGCATGCCGAGGTGCCGTATGCATTGCGGATGTCCATCGGCTACGCACGGGTTGGTGATGGCGTCGATACCTGGCAAGACTTGCTTCGCGCTGCCGATGCGGAGCTCTACCGCGTCAAGGCCGAGAAAAAGAAAGCCGGCATCCAGATACGCTAGAAAAAGGGCGCACGCTGGCGTGCGTGGCGCCCCTCGGCTCACCGATGTACTCCATTAAGCTAAAGTATGTGAATCCCTTCTGCTAAATAAGGGCAGCTCGTTAGGCCTTTTTGGGCCTGTTGACGATGATGATGCCGCCGCAGACCAACAACAGGGCAACGATGACGGTAACGGGGCTCGTGCCAGCGCCCTCGCCGAGCAGCAGTGCGCTCAACAGCACGCCAAAGACCGGGTTCATAAAGCCAAAGACCGACACGCGGCTGACGGGGTTGACGGCGAGCAGGCGGGACCACAGCGAGTAGGCGACCGCGGAGATAAGCGCCATGTAGATGATGAGCGCGATGGCGGGGGCGATTTCGGTGGGGGACAACGTGCCGCCCATCAAAAACCCGATGGCGGTAAGGACCACGCCACCGACTAAAAACTGCCAGCCGGCGAGCAAGACGCCGTCATGCTCGCGCGAGAAGATGCCAATGAGGCAGGTCGACAGGGCGCCCGCAACAGTGGAGGCCAAGATAAATCCCTCGCCGTCGAGCGTAAAGCCAAAGGTGCCATCCGCGCCCGAAAGGTTGACGAGCGCGACACCGGCAAAGCCCAGTACGCAGCCGAGCACTTTGGCCGCATCGAGCTTTTCGGTGCGAAACGCCAGGGCGGCAAAGAGGATGGCTAGGAAGTTGGCGCTGGCCTCGATGATGGAGCTCGACATGGCGCTGGCGCGCGAGAGGCCCAGATAGAAAAAGAAGTACTGACCGATGGTCTGAAAGAGCGACAAGATAAAGATGGGCTTGATATCGCGTACCTGTGGGACGAGCGGGCGGCGCTGGGCCGCACTCATACCGGCGATAACCAGGATACCGGCAAGCGTGAAGCGCAAACCTGCAAAGAGCAGTTGCGAGGCGCTATCGTGCGCCGGGATACCAAAGAGTGCGTAGCCGATCTTGATGCAGGGAAAGGCCGATCCCCAGAGTGCACAGCAAACAAGACAGCCCAGGATAAGTCCGGGCAGGGTGGCGAGATACGGCTTGCGGCTTTCCATGATGTCCTTCCTGTATGCGCGAAGCAAAAAAGAACCCGCCACCGGGTGTGCCGGTGGCGGGTGTTGTTACCCGAGGGGATTGTACCCGATGGGAAAGGTTTAGGCGAAGTAGGCCACGCCGCTCTCGAAGATCGGCATGAACTTATCGCCGGGGACATGCTCGGGCACGTTGCGGTACAGGCTGTCGCCGCGACGCTCGGCATGGCCCATCTTGCCCAGGACGCGGCCGTCGGGGCTCGTGATGCCCTCGATGGCGAGTGCGGAGCCGTTGGGGTTGACGGAGAGATCCATGCTGGGCTTGCCGTCTTCGCCAACGTACTGCGTGGCGACCTGGCCGTCGGCGATCAGCTGGGCGAGTACCTCGTCGTTGGCGACAAAGCGGCCCTCGCCGTGGCTGATGGCGACGGTATAGGGGTCGTCGAGGCTGCACTGCGACAGCCACGGGGACAGGTTCTGTCTCTTATACACATCTG
>CABRHR010000080.1 GCA_902470835.1 uncultured Collinsella sp. | reverse complement strand
CTACACTATCCTCTTCGTCGGCAGCGTCAGATGTGTATAAGAGACAGGCACGTTTCTGATCAACTTGAAAACGACGTTTCTCCTCATGCGGGGTCAAACGTGAAAGGGCTGTTCCGTGGGCGGAGTGTGGAAGCTGAGCCCCTCCGTGTACGCGCACAAGAAGGCCCTTGTCGGCAAGCTCGGCCAGGTCACGCCTGATGGTCATATCCGAAACAGATAGGGTATTAGATATCTCGTTTACCGATACCGAATGATGTTGGTCGAGCAAGTCGAGAATGGCTTGCTGGCGTTCGGATTTCATGAGTGCCGACTCCCTCATCGAGCGTTTGTTCTTATTTCAATGTAAACGAACAACATAAATAAACGCAAATCGTTCACGAAGGCACATTACCTTTCACCGGTCAAAACATAACGCTCACGGAAAAAACCATCAAATAGGAGGTAAATAGAGCTCATTCCAAAAATCATCTCTTGACCAATAAACTAATATAGACGAACATAAACGAACAGAACGAACAGAACGAACAGAACGAAGAGAATTAATAAGTATGAAAGGACAGAAGATGCGTATCGGTGTCATCCTTGCAAGTCACGGAGAGTTCGCTCAGGCCGCCCTCGGCGCCGTCGAGATGATTGCGGGCAAGCAGCCTGATGTCATCGCTCTTGGTCTTACCGCCGAGAAGAGCCTGGAGTCTTTCGAGTCCGAGATGCGCGAGGCTTACGAGACCCTCAGCGCCGAGTGTGAACTCGTCGTCACTCTATGCGACATCTACGGCGGCACCCCATTCAATGTGACCACCCGCTGCCTGCTCAACGGCATGAACATGGTTGCCTACACCGGCCTGTCCATGCCCGTTGCGGTCGAGCTCCTGCTCACCCGCGATGGCCTCGATTCCGCCGACGCGGTCCGTGCCCAGCTCACCGCCGCTCACGCCGGGGCCCAGCAGGAGATCAAGGCTCCCGCTCCGGCCGTGGAGGCAGACGAGGACGATTTGGACCTCTAGGCTCGTTGGCCCGTCGATTCGAGTGGCGCTCACCCGTATCCCCCCGAGTGGGCGCCTCGATCGAGCAGAGCATTCGTAAACGGTACTGAAGGAACGTGCAAACGAAAAAAAAGGAGAACATCATGGCACTCAAACTCGTCGACATCGATGACCGCCTGATCCACGGTCAGGTCGCCACCACTTGGATTCCCGACTTCGGCATCGAATCGGCAATCATTGTCTCGGATAAGGTCGCCAACGACCCCGTCCAGAAGTCCGTCGCCGGCCTCGCCGCTCCCGACATCAAGGTCTCCGTCTTCGGCGTCGAGAAGTTCATCGAGGTCCTCAAGAAGACCGAGCTCAAGAAGGCCACGATGGTGCTCTTCACCAACCCCATCGACGCCCTCAAGCTGCACGAGAACGGCTTGCCGTTCGACTATCTGAACGTCTCCGGCATGCGCTTCAACGAGCAGCGTCATCGCCTGCACAAGAACATGTCCGTCACCGCCGAGGAAAAGGCCGCCTTCGAGGAGCTCATTGGCCTCGGCGTCGACTGCTGGATGCAGACCACCACGCGCGATTCCAAGGAGCCCGTGTCCGAGCTCCTCAAGAACTACTAAGTAGGTAACCATCTCCGGGCATGTGAGTCCGGGGCGTGCCCATCGGAGGGAACGATGGGCGAATAGGGAAGGAGAGGCTTATGCTTCAGGCACTTCTGCTCGCCATCTGGGCGGGTCTGTGCACTTGGGACCAGTTCGGTCCCCACCTGGGCTTCCGCAAGCCCCTGCTGGCATCCGTCGGCGTCGGCATCATCCTCGGTGACATGACGACCGCCATCATGATCGGCGCGACTATGGAGCTCATGTGGCTCGGCGTCAACAACATCGGCGCTTATGTTCCGCCGGATGTCATCTCCGGCACCATCGTCGGCGCCGCCCTGGGCATCATGGGTTCCACCGACACCGCCAGCGCCATCGCCCTGGCAGTCGCCATCGGCATCCCCACCGCCACCTTGGTTCAGCAGCTGAACATCTTGGTCATGACCACTAACGTCTCGCTTGTCCACGGTGCCGACAAGGCCATCGAGTCCGGTAAGTTCAACGCCGTCAACAAGTTCTTCTGGACCGGCGCCCTGTGCTTCTTCCTGACCCGCGCCGTTCCCGTCTTCATCGCCACGGGCATCGGCTCCTTCGTGATCGAGGACATCATGGCCTTCCTGCAGAACCAGGTTCCGTGGGTCCTCACCGGCTTCTCCACCGCCGGTGGCATGATGCCCGCCGTCGGTCTGGCCATGCTCCTCACCATGATGATGAAGAAGAGCATGTGGATCTTCCTGCTCGCCGGCTTCGTCATGGCCGCCTTCCTCAACGTCCCGACCGTGGGCGTCGCGCTCGCCGCTTGCGCCGCCGCCGGCGTGTGGGATGTCATTACCGAGGGCCAGAAGAATCAGCCCGCCCCTGCCGCCGCCTCTGCCGCCGGCTCCGATGATGACGAGGAGTACGATCTCTAATGGGTAAGATTTCCAACTCCACCCTGAACAAGGTCCTGCTGCGCACCCAGGGTTGCCAGTTCGCGCACAACTACGAGCGCATGCAGTCGCTGTCCCTGACCTACTGCTTCGCTCCGGTCCTCGAGGAGCTCTACAAGGATGCCCCCAAGGAGGAGCGCGTCAACGCCATGAAGCGCCACCTCGAGTACTTCAACACCCACCCGCTCGCGATCCCCTTCATCCTCGGCATCACCGCCGCACTGGAGGAGTCCACGGATGAGGATCAGAAGGACACCGTCGTCGGCATCAAGACCTCTCTTATGGGTCCCTTCGCCGGCCTGGGCGACTCACTGCTGAACCTCACCTGGTTCCCGATCGCCGGCTCCATCGGCGCCTCCATGTGCGTCGACAACGGCTCCATCGTGGGTCCGCTCGTGATGTTCCTTCTCATCAACCTGCTGTACTGGCCGCTGAAGTACTTCGGCCTGCACAAGGGTTACGAGATGGGCATGGAGCTCGTCGAGAAGGCTGGCGTCCAGATCTTCGACCGTCTGGGCAACCTTGCCAACGTGCTGGGCGTCATGGTCACCGGCGGCCTCATCGCCACGACCGTCAAGCTCAAGCTTGCCGTGCAGTTCACCTTCGGCGAGGGCGACCCGCTGGTGCTCCAGGATCAGCTTGACAAGGTGCTGCCCTACGCGCTGCCCGTCCTGCTCACCTTCATCTGCTACCACCTGCTCAAGAAGGGCCAGGGCAAGAACTCCGCTCAGATCATCATCGGCCTGATCGTATTCGCCCTCGTGTTCGCCGCCATCGGCTTCTACTTCCCGGCCTTCAAGATCTTCGCCTAATCGCGAGATCGTCGAGAGCAAACGCTGTCAAGGCCCGCGACCCTCTTACCGGGCGCGGGCCTTTTCCTTGACGTGAGTATGACACGGGCGTCCTCGCCCGAGTCCGTCCCGGCCCGCAACACCCAAAGTCGCCTTTGAGCCGCGCGCCCGCCAAACGAAAGGATCCTTATGAGAACCGTCCTTGTTCTGATGGATACCCTGCGTCGCGATGTCCTGTCGTGCTACAACCCCACGACCGACGTCCAGACCCCCAACCTCGACGCCTTCGCGGCCCAGGCCTGTGTCTTCGATAACCACTGGATTGGCTCGGCACCTTGTATGCCCGCCCGTCGCGACATCCTCACCGGGCGCTACAACTTTCTCGAGCGCCCTTGGGGTCCCATCGAACCCTTCGACGTGACATTGCCTGCCTGCCTGCGCGAGCGGGGCACCTTCTGCCACATCACCACCGACCACTGCCACTACCTGCGTACCGGCGGCGAGGGGTATCTCCAGGAGTTCAACACCTGGGACTACTACCGCGGCCAGGAGGGCGACCCGTGGGTCAGCCGCATCGACGAGCCCGACAACATGCCCAAGACCTTCTACGGTCGCGTGCGCGAGCAGTACCAGAAGAACCGCCAGCTGTGGCCGAACGAAGAGGACATGCCGAGCCCCAAGACCTTCCGGTCCGCCTGCGACTGGATCGACGGCAATGCCGGGGCCGACGACTTCTTCCTAATGGTCGAGGCTTTCGACCCACACGAGCCCTTCGACGTTCCGGACAAGTACATGGAGATGTATGGCGGGGTGGGTGAGCTCGACCGTGACTATTTCGAGATTCCCGAGTACAAGCGCGTCTCCGCCACCGACGTGAACGCCGAGGCCGAGGACTACCTGCAACGTCGCTACAAGGCCCTCGTCACGTGCACCGACCACTGGTTCGGCAAGCTCATCGACAAGCTTGTCGAGCGCGACATGCTTGAGGACACCATGGTTATGGTCACGACCGACCACGGCTACTTCCTGGGCGAACGCGACTACATGGGCAAGAACTACATGCACCTGTATAACGAACTGGCGCATCTGCCGTTCATCGTACACTTCCCGGGAGGTGCCCGCGCCGGTGAGCACGCGCATCAGCTCACGCAGGCCATCGACATCATGCCCACTGTGCTCGAGGCCCACGGCTGCGAGATCCCGGCCGACGTGTGCGGCGCCTCCCTCGTGCCGCTCATGACCGACGCCGACGCACCCACGCACGACTACGCCCTGTACGGCGTGCACGCCATGGCCGTCAACGTCACCGACGGTCGCTACACCTACTTCCGTGCGCCCGTACCGGGCAACCAGCCGTGCTTCGAGTACGCCGCGCTGCCGCACACCATTCGCAAGAAGATGGGCTCGGACTGTCCGGAGGACATCGAGTGCGGGCGCTACTTCAAGCGCACAAGGTATCCGCTGTTCAAGATTCCCTGCAAGAAGCCGGCGCAGATCGAGGGCGCCACGCCGCTCGCCGAGGTGGAGCAGACGATGCTCTTCGACCTGGAGAACGACTACGGCCAGGTCAACAACCTCGCCGGCAAGGGTGATCCCGCCGAGCAGCGCATGATTGACCTGCTGCTGCGCGGCTTGGAGGAGCACGAGTCCCCAGCCGAGCAGGTCGAGCGCCTGGGCCTCGCCTAGAAGCCCTACGAGTAGTGAGGCCCGGATGCCTCCGCCTGAGGTGGGGCGGCGGTTTTCCGGCCCTGTTAGACGAGAGTGAACCTGTGTGAAGGGAGAGCGGGCCATGTGTGCGCGAAAGCATATCGGCTTTTTGATCAAACCGGCGTCGAGCGCCTGCAACATGCGCTGCAGGTACTGCTTTTACTGCGATGTGGCGGCGCACCGCGAGGAACGCCGTGCCCGCGTCATGGACGAGGATGTTGCCGACGCAATTATCGACCAGGCGCTTGCCGTGGCCCCCGACGCGCATATGTCCTTCGCGTTCCAGGGCGGCGAGCCCACGCTTGCCGGGCTGGACTTCTTCCGCTCGTTCGTCGCACGCGTCGAGGAGCGCCGTGAGCGCCAGCAGGTGAGCTGGGCGCTGCAGACCAACGGCTACCTCATTGATGAGGAGTGGGCGGCGTTTTTCGCCGAGCATCGCTTTTTGGTGGGCGTCTCGGTGGACGCCTATCGCGACCTGCATGACTCGATGCGTCCCGACGCCCACGATTCGCCTACGTACGCGCACATCATGCGCGGCGTGCGCCTGCTGCGTGACGCCTGCGTGGACGTCAACATCCTGTCGGTTCTCACCTCGCAGATGGCCGCACATCCCCAGCGCGTCTTCTCCTTCATCAAACAGGAGAAGATCTCCCACATCCAGTTCATCCCGTGTCTGCCCGGACTCGACGACGAGGGTGACGCGTTCTCACTTGCTCCGCGCGAGTTCTCCGCGTTCTACCGGCGCCTGTTCGACCTGTGGTGGCGCGAGCTGGGGTCCGGGCGCTACGTGAGCATCTGGCTGTTCGAGAATATCATGCAGATGGCACTCGGGCAGTTCCCATCGCAGTGCGGCATGCTCGGCCGCTGCGCCCCGCAGTTCGTGGTGGAAAGCGACGGCTCGGTGTATCCGTGCGACTTCTATGCGCTGGATGAGTACCGCGTGGGCGATATTCGCGTCGATTCCCTTGAGACAATGGCGACCTGTGAGACCATGCGCACATTTTTGAACGAGCCGCGTCGCGATTGCGCGCGATGCGCCGATTGCCCCTTTGAGGGCATTTGCCATCGCAACTGCAAGCGCCTGAACATCGCCTATTACGATGAGGGCTACTGCGGGCTGCGTGAGTTTTTGGAGTACGCCTATCCCGGCCTGCAGCGCGTGGCTCGCATGTTCACGCGGCGCTGATCCTGCCCGGGTGTTGCCTCGTCGCAGTTGTGTGGGGCTCTGCACCTCTCCCGCCTTGACCACTCAATCTTCACCTCGTTCCCGTGAGTTTGGAGTTCCCTATGCCCCAGCAACCCAACGTTCTCCTTATCATGTGCGACCAGATGCGCGGCGACTGCCTGAGTATCGACGGCCATCCGGACGTGAAGACGCCCTACTTGGACACGCTCGCCGCCGACGGCATGCTGTTCGAGAACGCCTACTCCGCCTGCCCGAGTTGCATCCCGGCGCGCGCCGCCCTCTTTTGCGGCAAGACGCCCGCGGGCACGGGCCGCGTGGGTTACCAGGACGGTATCGCGTGGGAGTACGACCATATGCTCGCGCAGGAGATGCGCGACGGCGGCTACCAGACCGCCGTGGTAGGCAAGATGCACGTGCATCCGCCGCGTTTGGGCTGCGGCTTCGAGCACATGCGTCTGCATGACGGCTACATCGGCCACTACCGCAAGGCGAACCTACCGTACTGGATGCACCAGAACGTCTCCGACGACTACATGCGCTTCCTCAAAAACGAACTGGGCGAATTCGCCGACGTGAACGGTTCGGGCGTTGAGAACAACTCCTGGATCACCCATCCCTGGGCCTACGAGGAGCGCCTACACCCCACCAACTGGGTGGTGGACGAGTCCATCCGCTTTTTGAAGACCCGCGATCGCACGCGCCCGTTCTTCCTCATGACGAGCTTTGTGCGGCCCCATCCGCCCTTCGACGCGCCGCAGACCTACTTCGATCTGTACCGCGACATGGAGCTGCGCGCGCCTGCCGCTGGCGATTGGGATGACGCCGGTGCCACCGAGCGCGACGGCATGATCTTGGACAGCGTGCACGGCTGCCGCGACGCCGAGCTGCGCCGCGAGGCCATGGCGGGCTATTATGCCTGCATCACACATATGGACCACCAGATCGGCCGGCTCATCACGGCGCTCGAGAACGACGAGACCTACCATGACACCGTGATCGTGTTCTGCTCCGACCACGGCGAGATGCTCTTTGACCACAGCCTCTTTCGCAAGGTGCTGCCCTACGAGGGCTCCACGCGCATCCCCTTCATCGTGCACGTGGGCAAAAACGTCGACGTGCCGGGCGGCGAGCGCGTTCGCGGCGTGAGCGAGAGCACAGTGGAACTCATGGACCTTATGCCCACCATCCTCGAGACGTGCGGCCTGCCCGTGCCCGGGGGCGTGGAGGGTGCCTCGCTCATGGGCGAACTTACCGGCACCGCACCGCTGAATCGCGCCTACCTGCATGGCGAGCACAGCGGCAGTCGCGAGCAGTCCAACCAGTGGATCGTGACCCCGCATGACAAGTACATCTGGTTCACGCAGACCGGGGTGGAGCAGTATTTCGACCTGGACGCCGATCCGCGTGAGGAGCACGACCTCATCGACGCCCCGGAGTGCGCCGCGCGCATCGCCGTGCTCCGTGCCTGCCTGATTGAGGAGCTCGCCGGTCGCGAAGAGGGATATGTTCGTGACGGTGAGTTGGTGGCGGGGCGTGCGCCCGCCGTCATGCTTGAGCATCCCCGGTCCTCGCGCCTCCAACGTTAAGAGAAAGGCTTAACCATGGATATGAAGACGATCGGCATTGTGGTCGTGGTGGTTGCGGTCGCGTTCACCATCTACATAGAGGTCCAAAAGCGCACAACCTTCGCCAAGCTCGAGGCGTACCTGCGCGAGGGCGACCTCAACAACTACCTCAAGGTCTTGAACCGCCCGCTCATCAGCGTGCTGTACCCCAAGTACAACGTGCTTTTCATGCGCTTGAACGCAACTCTTGCCATGGATGACGTCGAGGCATCCGAGCGCATCATCCGCGAGATGGGTTCGCTCAAGATGAGCGAGGAGCAGGCGCTCGCGCTGGCGACAAAGGCGTTCGCCTTCTACGTGGAGATCGAGGATGAGCCCCACGCACGCGAGGTGCTCGCCTACCTCGAGGACCATGGTGATCGCGAGGCTGCGCGTGCCGACCGTCGTACCTATGACGTCTTCCTCAAGGGCTCGTATGCCTATATCGACGAGATGGAGCGTGCGTTGTCGGGGGCGGCTGGCATGGAAGAGGCCCTGCTCTGCCAGATGCTCTCGGTTCAGTACGAGAGCAAGGGTGACGAGGGGCGCGCCGCGTCCTATTGCGAGCGCGCTGAGCGGGCGCTCGCCGCAGCCATGTCTGACAAGTAGGGAAGGGTCTAGGCACTTCATATGCTAGCAATCGTATTCGCCATTGCGTTCTTCGCCTCCACCATCGGTGACATCTGCGGTATCGGCGGCGGCATCATCAAGCCTGTCATGGACGCTGCGGGTGCGGCCGATGTGGCGACCATCAACTTCCTGTCCGGATACACCGCGAGGACAACATCGGGCACTTCGTCATGAACGTTTCCACCGCGCTGCTGCTCGACGTCGTCTACGCGTGTATCTTCAACCAGGATTACTTCGCGAACTACGAGCGGCGTGTCGAGACGGCGCGCGGGCCATCGAGGGACTCGGCAGGCAGATTGGCGGGGACGCCTAGCCCTTGGCGCAACGGTGTTCCGCATGAGCGGCGTAAATAGGGACATATCGCGCAGCAGCGTTCGAGATATGTAAAAGTCCACAACTATACGCTGCGGTTTTGAATGATACGAACGGTTGCAATTCGTTGCATAGGGTGTTGCTCGATCGATAGGAGCTTGTTCGGATGGATCCTCAATACATCTTGGTCTTCGCGGTATGCTTTCTGGCGTCGCTTCTGGGGCCGCTCTGCGGCATCGGCGGCGGCGTGATCATCAAGCCCGTGGTCGATGCGATGAACGTCATGAGCGTGAGCACGGTGAGCTTCCTCTCGAGCATGTCGGTGCTCATCATGTCGCTTTCCACGCTCGCGCAGAACGCGGCGAGCGGGCAGTCCGATATCGACACGCGGGCGATGGCGCCCATCGCCGTCAGCTCCGCGGTGGGTGGCGTGATCGGTAAGATGGTGTTCAACCGGCTGGGGTCCGTGTTCCCCGACGCTGAGCTCGTCGGCGCGGTCCAGGCCGCCGTGCTCATCGTGCTCGCCGTCCTCGTGCTGACCTACACGCTCAACAAGACGCGCATCAAGGGCCTCAAGCTCGAGAGTGCGTGGGCGCAGGCGCTCATAGGGTTCTGCGCCGGGGCGTGCTGGTCCTTCCTCGGCATCGGCGGCGGCCCCTTCAACCTCGCCATCCTCGTCTTCTTCTTTGCCATGGAGAGCAAGCCCGCCGCGCAGGCGTCGCTGTTCATCATTGCGTTCTCGCAGACGGCGAGTCTCTTCTACACGCTGGCCACGGGCAGCGTGCCCGCGTTCCTCCCCGTGGTCCTGCTGGGCATGGCGGCGATGGCGGTGCTCGGGTCGGTCGTGGGGCGCCGCCTGCTGCGCAGGATGGACTCGGCGGCGGTCGATAGGCTCTACGTGTTCGCTCTCGTGCTCATCATCGTGATCTGCACGTACAATTTCATCCGGTTCGCGGTACTGTAGTCCTTCGTTCCGAAACGGGGTGTCGCGATAATGGAGCTGGAGCGCGGGCCTTCCTCTTCTGCCTTGAGGAGGTCACCGTTTCCCGCTCGTCTCATGAGCGCCGATGGTGTTGAAGCCCTCCTGGCAATAAGTCACGGCAGCGTCAGCCGCCAATTCATAAAAGCCACAAGCGGAAGGCAAACCGCTTCAAAGCAAGTTCACCCTCCAGCATAATAGTGTATCCCCAACAAAGTCATTAGCTGAACGAGAAAGGTTTAGCAGGCATCAACGTGCCGTCTCCCGAGCTTGGCAGAGGGGCGGCGAAATATATTAAGTTTGTCGCGAGTTCCGCACGCAAAGGAAAGCACTTAATGTGCTTTCCGTCTTGCGCAGG
>CABRHR010000079.1 GCA_902470835.1 uncultured Collinsella sp. | reverse complement strand
ACGAGATAGCGTAGCGTCTCGTGGGCTCGGAGATGTGTATAAGAGACAGACGACCGCGCCCTGATGGGCGAGGTCGAGCTTGCGCTTGCTGATGCCTCCGAGGCTGCTCAGACCGCTGTCGATGCCGCCCTTGCTGCCGAGGATTACCCGGCCGCATTTGCCGCCCTTGCCGCCCTGCGTGCCCCCATCGACCGTTTCTTCGACGAGGTCATGGTCATGGACAAGGACGAGCAGCTTCGCGATAATCGCCTTAAGCTGCTCAACCGCTTCGAGGCCGTTTTCTCCGGCATCGCCAACATCGGTGAGCTTGCCCGCAAAAAGTAAGCCAGCCTGCGCATAAGCGCAAAAGGAGCCTCGCATGGATTGCCCGGTCACCGCTCGTCCCACCGTTATCGTTATCTCCGACTCGCTCGGTGATACCGCTTGTGAGGTGGTGCTTGCGGCGTCCGGGCAATTTGATGAAGGGGCTTTTCATCTCTTGCGCCTGCCCAAGGTGACCTCGGTTGAGCAGGTCAAGTCATTTGTGGGTCCGCGTGTCGATGCCGACCATCGCGATATCGCCGTGTTCCATACCATTGTCGATCCGGCGCTACGTGCTCGTGTGCTCGATTACCTGGGTATGTTGCATATTCGCTCGGTCGACCTGATCGGCCCGACGCTTGCCGTGCTGTCGTCGCTTATCGGTGTGTCGCCCAAGGGCGTCGCGGGCGTGATTCACAGGACCGATGACCGCTATTTCCATCGTATCGAGGCCATGGAGTATTTCGTTGAGCACGATGATGGACGCGGCTGCGACGACCTTTCGGGGGCCGATATCGTGCTGCTGGGCGTATCGCGCACGTCCAAGACGCCGCTGTCGATGTATTTGGCCTATCAGGGTTACAAGGTTGCCAATGTTCCTTTGGCCTATGGCATGGAGCCGCCCAAGTCGATTTACGAAGTTGACCCGATGCGTTTGTTTGGCCTGATTTCGACCGTCGACGTTATTTCTGAGATTCGCGATAGTCGCTTGGGCGATGACTACGCCCGTGCCGTTGCCGGCTCCTATGCCGAGCCCGAGAGTGTGCGCAGCGAGCTTGAGGAAGCCCGTGCCCTCATGAAGCGGCTGGGCTGCTTTGTGGTGCGTACCGACGGCAAGGCGATTGAGGAGAGCGCCTCCGAGATCATCAGCCACTTGGAGGAAGTCCAAGAAGCCCGTGCCCGCCGCGCCGCCCGCCGAGCCCAGCAAAAGTAGCTAATTTGGGACGGGGCTTTTTTAGCTACCCCGGCTGAGGTCGCGATCTTTTTGGTCGATTGCCTGCGGGGGCAGCTAAAAAAGCCCCGTCCCAAATTAGCTACTTATGGTAAAGCGATTTAGCAAGAAACTGGCATTTGACCTGCAAGCCTCTTGCATTGGTATCTTCATAAGGTAACCACCTTTACCTACCGTTTACCGCCATATTTACCACGTTTACCAACCCCCGCGTCCTCTGCGCAAGCCCGCTCAATGCTCGCCGTATAGTACCCTCACGGCTCGCATATGGCGGGTCGATTCGTCACCACGGTCGTGCGCGTAAGTGCATGGAAGGGGAAGTATCGTGAGCGATTGCAAGAGGGTTTACCGTTTTGGAACCGACGCCCAGGGCACCTGTGTCACTGAGGGCGACAAGTCCATGAACTTCGTGCTTGGCGGCAAGGGCGCAAACCTTGCCGAGATGAGCCGCATCGGCCTGCCGGTTCCCGGTGGCTTTACCATTACCTGCCAGACCTGTGTCGAGTACTCCGGCGCCGGCAACGTCTGGCCCGAAGGCGCACTCGACGAGATCGTTGCCGCCGAGGCCGACCTCGAGGCCCGCTGCGGCAAGAAGCTCGGTGACGCCTCCGATCCGCTACTCGTGTCGGTTCGCTCGGGCGCTCCGTTTTCCATGCCCGGTATGATGGATACGGTCCTCAACCTGGGCCTCAACGACGACTCCGTTCAGGGTCTCATCGCCCAGACGCAAAATCCGCGTTTTGCCTGGGATAGCTACCGCCGCTTTATCCAGATGTTCTCCAACGTCGTCATGGGCGTCGACGCCGACCTGTTCGAGAATGCACTGACCCAGGCACGCTTGGTCGCCGGCGTTCGCGTCGATTCCGAGCTTTCGGCCGAGGATCTGCAGGAGCTTGTCGAGACCTTCAAGGGCATCTTCTCTGATAACGTCGAGGCCGCCCTGTATCCCGAGCTCGAGGTCACCGGCGGCAAGCCCGTCTTCCCGCATGATCCGGAGCTCCAGTTGCGCCTTGCCATCCAGGCCGTCTTTGGCAGCTGGATGAACGAGCGCGCCTGCATCTACCGCAAACAGCACGGCATCTCCGACGAGCTCGGTACTGCCGTCAACGTCCAGGCTATGGCTTTTGGCAACAAGGGTGAGACCTCCGCGACCGGCGTCGCCTTTACGCGCAACCCGGCCGACGGCACTAAGGAGTTCTACGGCGACTTTCTGGTCAACGCCCAGGGCGAGGATGTCGTCGCCGGCATCCGCAATACCGAGCCCATCGCCGACCTCAAGACCACCCCGGGCCTCGAGTCCGCAGGTGAGGAGCTCGAGCGCGTGTTCCTGACGCTCGAGGATCACTATCGCGACATGTGCGACATCGAGTTCACCATCGAGCAGGGTAAGCTCTGGATGCTCCAGACTCGCGTGGGCAAGCGCACTGCCACCGCCGCCCTGCGCATCGCCATCGAAATGGTCGAGGAGGGCCTGATCACTCGCGAGGAGGCCGTGAGCCGCATCGATCCCGCGCAGCTCGACCAGCTTCTGCACCCGCAGTTTGACGCCTCCAAGAAGTACGAGGCGCTGGCCAGCGGTCTTAACGCCAGCCCCGGTGCCGCCGTGGGCGAGGTCGTGTTCTCGAGCGATGACGCCGTCGCGCGCGCCAACGAGGGTCACAAGGTCATTCTGGTTCGTTGGGAGACCAACCCCGATGACCTGAAGGGCATGGTCGCCGCCGAGGGCATCCTGACCAGCCACGGTGGCAAGACGAGCCATGCCGCCGTTATCGCCCGCGGCATGGGTACGCCCTGCGTCTGCGGCGTTGAACGCTTCCACATCGACGCCGCCGAGAAGGTCGTGCGCATCGAGGGCAGCGACCGCGTATTGCACGAGGGCGATGTCATCTCCATCGACGGCACCCAGGGCATCGTCGTCGACGGCGCCGTCGATCTGGTTTCGGCCGAGCTTACCGGCGACCTGGACACTATCCTGTCCTGGGCCGACGAGATTCGCCTGGACGAGACCTGTGGTCATGCCAACCATGTGCGCGTCAACGCCGACAATCCCGAGGATGCCGAGCTTGCCCTCGAGTTTGGCGCCGAGGCTATTGGCCTGTGCCGCACCGAGCACATGTTCCTGGGCGATCGCAAGAACATCATCCAGAGCTTTATCCTGTCTGACGATGAGGCCGTGAAGCAGCAGGCCCTGTCCGACCTGCTTAAGGTTCAGACCGAGGACTTCCTGGCGATGTTCAAGACCATGTCTGGTCGCGATGTGGTCGTCCGCCTGCTCGATCCGCCGCTTCATGAGTTCCTGGATAATCCTCGCGAGCTCGAGGTCGCCATCACCAAGAAGGAAGCCGCTGGCGCCAGCGAGGAAGAGCTTGCCGTCCTGCGCACCCGCCTGCGTCGTATCGACGGCATGGTCGAGTCGAACCCCATGCTCGGCCTGCGCGGCGTGCGCCTGTCCGTCGTCTTTAGCGATCTGCCGCTTATGCAGGTCCGCGCCGTCGCCACGGCTGCTGCCCGCCTTATCAAGGAAGGCGTCGACCCGCGTCCCGAGATTATGGTCCCGCTCGTCTCCATCACGGCCGAGCATGTCCAGACCCGCGAGGTCATCGAGCGCGTGATCGCCGAGGTTTCCGCCGAGGAGGGCGTTGAGCTCAGCATCCCCGTGGGCACGATGCTCGAGCTACCGCGCGCCTGCATGGTTGCCGACGAGATCGCCCAACACGCCGACTTCTTCTGCTTTGGCACCAACGACCTCACCCAGACGACCTTCGGCTTCTCTCGCGATGACGCCGAGGCCAAGTTCATCCCGCTGTACATGCACAAGAAGATTCTGAAGGACAACCCCTTCGAGACGATCGACTCTGCAGTTCTTGAGCTGGTGCGCATGGCTGTCGAGAAGGGCCGTGCCACCAACCCCGACATGCACTTTGGCGTGTGCGGCGAGCACGGCGGCGACCCCAAGTCCATCAAGGGCCTGTTTAACGTAGCCGACGTGGACTACGTGTCCTGCTCGCCCTACCGCGTGCCGCTTGCGCGTCTTGCTGCCGCCCAGGCCAAGCTCGAGGCCAAGCGTAACGCCTAACGTCTTGCGTTTCCGCGCGTAACGTAGCCCCCTTCATGCCGCCCGTCTCATTTTTGAGGCGGGCGGTTATCATGTGCGGGTTTTGTCTTTTTGTCTGCGCGAAAAATTGTTCTTGCAGCCAAGGTTACGGCGTGTATACTCAATTTCGTTTGTTCAACTACGTGCCGGCCAAGGTGGTACGGCACCTCTAGAAGAGTAAGGAATTGCACATGGATTACATCCGCGCAATCGAGCGTCAGCAGATCCGCGAGGACATTCCTCAGGTTCGCGTTGCCGACAACGTCAAGGTTCACTACCGCATTAAGGAAGGCGACCGCGAGCGCATCCAGGTTTTCCAGGGTGACGTCATCCGCATGGCCGGCGCCGGTGCCCGTGAGACCTTCACCGTCCGTAAGATTTCCTTCGGTGTCGGTGTTGAGCGTACCTTCCCGCTTCACAGCCCCAAGATCGCCAAGCTCGAGGTCGTCCGTCATGGTCGCGTTCGTCGCGCCAAGCTGTACTACCTCCGCGACAAGGTGGGCAAGGCTGCTCGCATCCCCGAGAAGCGCTAAGAAGATCGCAGCGTCTGTCCACTCGTTTGGACACAAGGGTCACCTTCGGGTGGCCCTTCTTTTTATCTGATTTGCATGCAAGGAGGGCCTGGTATGGCCAACATGACGAGCTCGGTTTCGGCATCGCAGGTTGCCGGCGAGCTGGCGAGCGCCACATTCGAGGAGATTCCCGCCCTCGTGGAGCATTATCGCGAGGATCCGCGCCAGCAGGTAATCAAGGCTTGCGAGCGTGCCCTCAAGCGCCATGCCAAGGAGCTTGCCGAGCGCGAGCGCGTCAACGGCATGTATGAGCTTATGCGCGAACTCGGCGGCGATGGTGTGGTCGTGGGTGTCGACGAGGTGGGGCGCGGCTCGGTGGCCGGTCCTTTGACGGTGTGCGCCATCTGTCTTCCTATGGAGCCGCGCGTCTGGGGTATCAACGATTCCAAAAAGCTCACGCCCGCGCGCCGCGAGTTGCTCTCAGTGAAGATTGCCGAGGTGGCGACGGCGATCGGTTTTTGCCATATCGCGCCGAAGGATATCGATGAGATGGGTATGGCCCGCGCCATCCGCGCTGCCGTCGCGGGCGCTGTGGCCGATACGGGGCTCGAGCCCGATTGCGTGCTTATGGACGGTAACCCCTTGGGCGCCGTTCCCAACGAGCGCGACGTGGTCAAGGGCGACGCCAAGATCGCCTGCATCGCCGCGGCATCCATCATGGCAAAGGTCACGCGTGACGAGATGATGGTCGAGTACGATGCCGAGTATCCCGAGTACCATTTGGCCGAATCGAAAGGCTATGCGAGCCCCGAACACATCGAGGCTATTCGCAAACATGGTCTTTCTCCGTTGCACCGTGTGAGCTTTTGCGGAAACTTTCTGCAGACTGAGCGCCTTTTCTAGGTCAATTGTGGAGACAGGGACCTCTGGGGTTTTATAAACCTGCTGGTAGCGGGTCGTATGCAACACCATTGCTGCGTACGGCCCGTTTTTTGACGGCATTTGGTCAGCTTTTGGTTTGCTTCCGGTACTTACCCGCATGAAAGGTGCCCTCATCATCTGGGCAATGCAGTGTGCGGGAAAGGAGACCCCATGAGTGCCGCAAGCAAAAAGAGCAAGACGCAGCAGCTCAAGGAGCGTTGGGAAAACGGCGAGCTCGACTCCGGGGCGATGACGCCCGAGTTTATCAAGGGGCTCAGTCCCCGCGAGCTGGGCATGCTGGGCGAGCTGATCACCATCGACTACTTTAACGAGCGCGGCTACACCTTGCTGGAGCAGGGTTATCGTTGCACCGAGGGCGAGGCTGATCTGGTGCTGCTCGATGAGCTCGACGATGTCGTGGTGATGGCCGAGGTCAAGACCAGACGTGTCGCACTGGATTGCAACACGCGGGTCTTTCCCGAGGAGGCCGTGGACGCCCAAAAGCAACGCCGCTACCGCCGCATCGCAAGTTGCTATCTCATGGAGCATTATCCGCTCAAGGCGATTCGCTTCGATGCCGTGGGTGTCACCATTCGCGGCGGGCATATCGCCGAGATCGAGCATCAGTACAACGCGTTCGATTGGCAGGTGTCGTGATGGCGTTCGAGACGTTTGCCGTTCACGCGGCCTGCATCCGCGGCGTCGAGGCGATTCACGTCACGGTCGAGGTTTCGCTTGCTGGCGGCGTTCCGGGCATTCAGATGCTCGGCATCCCGAGTATGGTGGTGATGGAGTCACGCGGTCGTATTCGCTGCGCGATGCGCTCCGCCGGGTTCGAGATCCCACGCTCGGGCATTACGGTCAATCTGGCGCCCGGCGATATTCGCAAGACCGGTAGCGGCTTTGATCTGCCCATCGCCATCGCGGTTCTGGCGGCCGATGGGCAGATTCCCCGTGACAACCTCGATCGCTGCCTTATCGCCGGCGAGCTCGGCTTGGACGGTACGGTGCTTCCCGTCAAGGGCGAGGTGGCGTTTCAGCTGCTGGCTCGCGACATGGGGCTGTTTTTTATCGCCGGCAGATCAGACCAGCATGTGCCACTCGCGGGCGTGGATTGCGGATTCATAGATCATTTGTCTCAGCTTGCTCATGGTATGGGCGATGCCGCGCAGCATTATCTGGATTCCGAGGGTGTGGAGGCTACTTTTGAGCCCGAACTCGACTATGCCGACGTGCTGGGGCAGGAGGTTGCCAAACGCGGCATGGCACTGGCGGCAGCGGGTGAGCTCGGTTTGCTTATGATCGGGTCCCCGGGATCGGGCAAGACGATGCTTGCGCGCCGTATGACCGGCATCCTGCCTGAGCTTTCCGTTGAGGATCAGCAGGAGGCACTGTGCATCCATTCGGTCTTGGGCGAGAACATCGATGGCTTATTGGCAGGTCATCGGCCGTTTCGAAGCCCCCATCACAGTATTTCGACCGCAGGCCTTATCGGCGGCGGGCGCCCGGTGCACCCGGGTGAGATCAGCCTTGCTCATGGCGGCGTGCTCTTTTTGGACGAGCTTGCCGAGTTTCCCACGGGTGTGCTGCAGACGCTCAGACAGCCTATCGAGCGCGGCTATGTGAGGATCGTACGCGTCGACGGGGCCTTTACCTTCCCGTCGCGCTTTCAGTTGCTCGCTGCGAGCAATCCCTGCCCCTGCGGCTTTTTGGGCGATCGCGAGGTGCCGTGTCGCTGCTCAGCGGCGATGGTCGAGCGCTATCGGTCTAAACTGCGCGGTCCTTTGGCCGACCGTATCGACATGATGATCGATGTGACCCGTCCCGACCCCCAAGTGATTATTGAGGGTGCGGAGGGTATGTCGTCGGCCGAGCTACGTGACTACGTTGTGCGCGGTCGCGCCTTTCGCGCGTGGCGCGAGTCCCGTATGGACGATGCGGATGCCGAGGCCGGGGATGACGAGACGCGGTCCATTGACGGCGTCGTTTCGACCTTTGAGCTCGATGATGCTGCCGAGAAATGTGTACTCGGCCTGTCCAAACGCACACATCTCACAGGGCGCGGCATCGTGCGCCTGGTTCGCATTGCGCGCACGATTGCAGACGTCGCCGAGAGCGAGCAAGTGACGCAGGATCACGTGCTCGAGGCGGCGATGTACCAGGGAAGGAGGGACCAATGATGGCCGAGGGGACCTTCGAGCTGCATCCAGGTGACGCGTTGTATCCCGAGACCGTTTTGGAGCTTTCTGATGTACCTCAGACGCTCTATGTGCGCGGCAATCCCGAGGCGCTTTCGACGCCCGCGCTCTCCATCATCGGCGCGCGAAAGGCCTCGCCGTATGGTCTTGCCGTGGCAGAGCTTGCGGCAAAGGTGGCGGTCGAGGCGGGAGTGACGGTTGTTTCGGGCGGCGCGGTCGGTTGTGACCAGGCCTCGGGTTGGGCTGCGGTCAACGCCGGCGGCAAACACGTCGTGGCGCTGGGGACGGGCGCCGACGTGGTCTACCCGCGTTCGAGCGCGGGGCTTATTACTCGCACGCTCGATACGGGTGGCGCGGTCGTGTCGATCTCTCCGTGGGGCATGGGTCCGCGCAAGTTTGCCTTTCCGCGCCGGAATCGCGTGATCGCGGCCCTGTCGCAAGCCCTCTTTGTATCCGAGGCGGGTATGCCTTCCGGGACGTTTTCTACAGCCGAGGCTGCTATGGATTTGGGGCGCGAACTTCTTGCCGTGCCGGGGTCGATCCTATCGCCCGAGTCGCGTGGCACGAATTACCTCATTGCGAACGGTGCCTGCTGCATCATCGACGAGGAATCTATCGAGATGGCTATCTCACGCATCTACGGTACCCTGCGCTACTCGCGCCCCGAGGCTTCCGGCATTGCCGACCTGGATCCAACACAGCAGACCGTGATGCATGCGCTCATCGCTTCTCCGCTCAAGGTCGACGACATTGCGGCGCTCGTCTCGCTCGATGCTGTCGGCGTACTCAAGCTCTTGGGTTCGCTTGAGCTCGAGGGCCTTATCGAGCGCATGATGGATGGAAGGTATGCGCCCTCCAAGTTTGCCCTTCACGCCCAGACGCCCTTCGGTCACAATGGAAAACGTGTCAATTAGAAAGGTGTTTGCAGATGCAGTTCGATCAGGTGACGGTTATCGGTGGCGGTCTGGCGGGTTCGGAATGCGCGATCCAGCTGGCAGACCGCGGGTTTGCCGTAAAGCTGTGCGAGATGCGCCCCCAGGTGAGCTCCCCGGCTCACCATACCGATCACCTGGCAGAGCTCGTCTGCTCCAATTCGTTTAAGTCGACCCGTCCGGATTCCGCGGCTGGTTTGCTGAAGGCCGAGCTTGAGCGCATGGGTTCGGTGCTGCTCGATTGCGCCCATCGCGCCGCTGTTCCCGCCGGTGGTGCCTTGGCGGTCGACCGCGTCAAGTTTTCCGAGCTTGTCGAGGCCGAGGTTGCCGCCCGTCCCAATATCGAGATCATTCACGGCGAGATCACGCAGATTCCCGAGGGTCACGTGGTCATTGCCGCCGGCCCCTTGTGCTCGCCGGCGCTGAGCGAAGAGGTCATGAAGCTCGTCGGTGGCGACGCCCTTGCGTTCTTCGATGCCGCGGCGCCGATCGTCGATGCCTCCACGCTCGATATGGACGTGCTGTTCTCGCAGTCGCGCTATGAGGAGCAGGGGAGTGGCGACTATCTCAACGCCCCGCTCAACAAGGAGGAGTACGAGGCCTTTATCGAGGCGCTTACCACGGCCGACCGCGTGGTGCTCAAGGATTTTGAGGGCGGGGACCTGTTCCAGGCCTGCCAGCCTGCCGAGGAGGTTGCGCGCACCGGCAAGGACGCCATTCGCTTTGGCGCCATGAAGCCCGTCGGCCTCACCGACCCGCGTACCGGACGTCGCCCTTGGGCGGCGATTCAGCTGCGTGCCGAGAACAAGGAGAAGACCGCCTATAACCTGGTGGGCTTCCAGACCAACCTGACCTTTGGCGAGCAGAAGCGCGTCTTCCATATGGTGCCGGGCCTGGAGAACGCTGAGTTCTTCCGCTACGGTGTCATGCACCGTAATACCTTTGTCGACGCCCCGCACGTCCTCGATGGCACCTTTGCCGTGCCCGGTACCGGCGTGCGCCTGGCCGGTCAGATCACCGGCACCGAGGGGTACATGGAAGCCGTGGCGACCGGTCTGCTCGGGGCGCTCAACACCTATGCCGAGGCTATCGGTGCCGCGGGCGTCGAGTTGCCCCGCGTGGGCGCCCTGGGCGCGCTCGTGGGCTATGCGACCGCTGTCTCTTATACACATCTCCGAGCCCACGAGACGCTACGCT
>CABRHR010000078.1 GCA_902470835.1 uncultured Collinsella sp. | reverse complement strand
ATATCGCACAGCACCGTCAGACCGCCGCTGCGACCGCCTACGTCACGCCGTTTAGATATATGGCCGAAGGTAAGAAGCAGCCGGTGCGTCCCTGTCTGACCAATGCGCTGCCCAATCGCGCCGGCGGTCTGACGGTGCTGTGCGATATGGGCGCCAACCCCGATGTCGAGGTCGATGACATGGTGCGTTTTGCTCAGATGGGTAGCGCCTATGCTCGCGTCGTCCTGGGCATCGAGCATCCCCGCGTGGGCCTGCTTGCTAACGGCACCGAGGACGAGAAGGGCTCCAACTTTACCAAGGCCTGCTTCCCAGCCATGAAAGCCGCCGTTCCCGGCTTTGTTGGTAACTGCGAGGGAACGGACATCACCTCCGGTAACTTCGATGTCGTCGTTGCCGATGGCATGTCGGGCAATATTGCGCTCAAAGCCACCGAGGGCGCTGCCATGTTTTTGCTGCAGGAGCTCAAGGGTGCCTTTATGTCTTCGCTTGGCACCAAGATCGCCGCGCTGCTCATTAAAAAGCAGATGCGCGAGATAAAGGCCAAGCTATCGGGCGACGCCAAGGGCGGCGCGATTCTTTTGGGCCTGCGCGGCGTAGTCCTGATCGGCCATGGCGCCACCTCGGTCGAGGCTGTTAAAAACGGTACGCTCGCGGCGGCCGAAGCCGTGCGCGCCGGGCTGGTCGAGAACGTCGCCAACTCCATGGACGGTATCGTTTTATAACACCGGCGTTATGCGCCTCGGGGCGTGCGTCGTGGGGTAGAATCAGAACCGTGTCTTGGTACCGCCCGGGCGGTACCATTCTTTTGGTATTCATGCACTATGAGAGGAAGCGCTATGGACCGCTCCGAAATCTTCGACAAGATCGCCGAGGTCGCTGCTGACGTTCTGGGCGTCGATGTTGCCGAAATTAGCGATGAGACCACCTTTGACGACCTCGATGCCAACTCGCTCGAGCGCCTGCAGCTGGTTACGGCTATCGAGGACGAGTTCAACCTCGAGATCGATGACGAGACTCTGCTCTCGCTCAACTCTGTCGCCGACGCCGTCGACGCTATCGAAAACGCCAGGGAGGCCTAGGTCTTGGCTTTGTCTGAACGACTTACGCGCGCCCAGGAAATTCTGGGCCACGAGTTCAATAATAAGGTGCTGCTGCGCGCGGCCCTTACGCATCCCTCGGCAGTCGAGGGCCAGCCGGTTTCTGCCAGCTATGAGCGCCTTGAGTTCTTGGGCGATTCCATTTTGGGCGCTGTGGTCGCACGCTCCCTGTTTGAGTCCTATCCGGAGTTTGACGAGGGCAAGCTCACGCGCCTGAAGGTGTCGCTTGTCTCGGGCGCTACGCTGTCCGAGGTTTCTCACGAGCTGGGCATCGACGACATCATCATCTTTGGTGCCTCCGAGACCGGTACCGGTGCGCGCGGCCTGCATTCGGCGCTCGAGAACGTCTACGAGTCGCTCGTGGGCGCACTGTACCTGGATGCCGGCTGGGATGCCGCAGCGGAGTTTATCCATCGTACGCTTAAGCCGCATTTGGCTTCCGAGCGTGCCGAGCATCCTGCGAACCCCAAGTCGTTTTTGCAGGAGTGCGTGCAAGCCGACGGTCACGAACCCCCGGCTTACAAGCTTGTTGGCTCCGAGGGCCCGGCGCATGCGCCCACCTTTACCGCCGTGGTTTTGATCGATGGTATTCGCCAGGGTCGCGGCTCCGGCTCTTCAAAGAAGGAAGCCGAGGGAGCCGCCGCGCTCGAAGCGCTCGACCGCATGGGTTACACCACCAACGGCGTGATTCTGAACAAGAAGCACGTGTAAGCGAGGAACCGTGTATCTCAAGTCCCTCACGCTCAAAGGGTTCAAGTCGTTTGCCGACCGCGCCCATATGACGTTTGAGCCGGGCCTGACTGTCATCGTCGGTCCCAACGGCTCGGGAAAATCGAACATCTCCGACTCGATTCTGTGGGTCCTGGGCGAGCAGAGCGCCAAGCAGCTGCGCGGCCAGGCCATGGAGGATGTTATCTTCTCGGGCTCGTCGGCGCGCAAGCCGGTGGGTGTTGCCGAGGTCACGCTGGTGCTCGATAACTCGGACCATATGCTGCCTGTCGATTTTGACGAAGTCGCCATCACCCGTCGCATGTACCGCTCGGGCGAAAGCGAGTACCTCATCAACTCGAGTCCGTGCCGCCTGATGGACATTCAGGACATCCTGCACGATTCGGGCCTGGGCAAGGATACGCATTCCATCATCAGCCAGGGCAAGCTCGACGCCATTTTGCAGAGCCGCCCGGAGGAGCGCCGCGCCCTTATCGAGGAGGCCGCCGGCATCTCCAAGCACAAGCGCCGCAAGGAGCGTGCGCTCAAAAAAATTAAGTCGATGGACGAGCACCTGATGCGTGCCCGCGACATCAATAAGGAGATCGCCCGCCAGCTGCGACCGCTGGAGCGTCAGGTCGATCGCGCGCGCAAGTACAAAGAGCTGTCCTCGCGCGCGAACGAGCTTACGCAGATGCTGGCCGTCGACGAGCTGCGTTCGCTGCAGTCGCAGTGGAACGACCTGGAGATCCGCTCCAAAGAGGGCGCGGCCGAGCTTGAGCTTGCGCAGTACCGCTTGGGCGAAAAGGAGCGCGAGCTCGAGAAGCTTCAGGTCATGCTCGAGGAAAAGGGCCTGTTTGTGGGCGACCTAGGCGAGCAGCGCCGTCATATGCAAGATGTGGTCGGCCGCATTAACTCCGACATGCGCTTGCTCGAGGAAAAGGGCCACAACATGGTGTCGCGCCTGTCTGACATGCGCGGGCAGATTTCGAGCTCCGAG
Source organism: uncultured Collinsella sp. (assembly GCA_902470835.1). Classification (GTDB taxonomy): domain Bacteria; phylum Actinomycetota; class Coriobacteriia; order Coriobacteriales; family Coriobacteriaceae; genus Collinsella. The sequence goes on along the minus strand of CABRHR010000078.1, from coordinate 7,388 downwards.
CATCAGCGACGTCGCGTGGTCGAGGAGCTCGAAGACGCGCGTGCGCAGCTTGAGGAAGTGACCGGTGCGCACATGCAGGCCCAGGAGGACGTTGACGCCGCTGGTCCTGCCGCCGCCGAGCTCCACGAGCGGCGCGTGGCGCTCGACAATCAGATTTCGCAGCTTACGCGTGAGCAACGCGATGTGCAGCGCGTAGCCGATAACGCCGCGCTCGAGCTCGCCAAGGTGAAGGATTCCTTGAGCAATGCCGAGGTCGAGGACAACATGTATGCCTCGCGCCTGGAGCAGATCGATGAACAGCTCGAGGAGGTCACGGCTTCGCTCGAGAGCCGTCGCGACCGCGCCGAGGAGCTTGAGGGCGCTCTTGAGGAAGCGCGCCAGGCTCAGGTCGATGCGCGTGAGGCCACCGAGACCGCACGCGCGGCCCTGAAGGACCTGCGTGCCCGCGAGAGCGAGGCGCGCAACAAGTTATCCGAGGTGCGCTCGGAGCTTGCCAGCCAAAAGAAACTCGATGCCCGCATGGCCGACAGCTCGCCGCTGGTGAGCCGTCTGGTGGGTGCGCTAGGTGATGATGTCTCTGGTCGTCTGGGCGACGTGCTCGAGGCCCCGCGCGAGCTTGAGGGCTTGGTTGAGCAATTGCTCGCCGGCGATATCGATGCACTGCTGTTCGACGATACGTCCGCGCTTGAGCGTGCCGGTCGTGCCGCTCTGGACCAGAAGAAGGCCTCGGGCGAGGCGCTGCTGGTGGCGCGCGGCGTGAGCGGCTCTACCGCCGCTGAGGGCGCTGCCGGTACCCGTCTGGTTGATCGTCTGTCCGTGCGCGCAGGCTACGGTCCCGTCGTCGAGGCGTTGCTCGGCGGATATTACGTAGTGGACGATCTTGCTGCCGCGCTGTCGGCGCCGGTCGTTGACGGCGTGACTTATGTGACCCCCGATGGCGCCCGCGTCTCCTGCGGCGGCCTGGTGCGCGTGGGCCTCGATGCCGGCGAGGCGTCGGGTGCCTTGGAGCGCAAGCGCCGTATCCGCGAGCTGGAGGGGCTTGAGCCCGATTTGGCCGCTGTGTTTGAACATGTGTCAGACCAGGTCGTTGAGGCCAATGCGGCCGTTGAGGAAGCGCGTGCCGCCGAGGGCGATGCCGCCGGTGAGATTGCCCGCCTTGAGGGCGAGCGCCGCTCGCTGCTTTCCGAGATCGGCCGTCTGGAGCAAAGCGCCAACAATGCCGAGGTCGAGCGCGTGCGCATCTCCAAGCGCCGCGAGCAGGCCTCCGAGGCCGTTCGCGCTGCGCGCCCGCGTGTTGACGAGCTTACCCGTTCGCGTGACGAGGCCCGTGCGCAGGCAAGCGATCTGGGCTTGCAGATTGCCGAGGCCAACGACGAACTCGACCGCGTTCGCCGTGACGATTCCGAGGCTGCCGGCAAGCTCGCCGACGCCAAGGTTCGCCTAGCCCAGACGAGTGAACGCCTGCGTTCGCTGAAGGGCCGCGTGCCCGACCTGGAGCATCGTCTTGAGGGCATCGACCGTCGTATCCGCGGAACACGCCAGGCCTCGCGCTCGCTCGAGCTGCTGCGCCTGCGCGTCGATCCCATGCACGAACGCTATTCTGCCCTGTTGGAACGCGCGTCGGATTGGGCAGCGCGCCTGCGTGACCAGGCCTCTCTGGAGGAGGCGGACTCCGCTTCGCTCAAGAAGACCATCGAGGATGCCAAGGCAGAGGTTGCCCGCGCTAAGGAGCGAGTCGATACCGCCTCTGCCACGCAAAACGAGTTCAAGGTCGCGCGTGGCAAGCTCGAGGTGCAGGTCGAGGCTGCCATCAAGGCCATTACCGCCGATGGCACGACGGTGCTCGAGGAAGCGCTCATGCTTCCGGCGCCCACGGACCGCGATGCCGCCGAGCGCGAACTCAACCAGCTTGTGCGCCAGATCAACAACCTTGGTCCCGTTAACCAAGTTGCCATGGAGGAGTACGAGCAGCTCAAGCGCCGCGCCGACTACATCGAGGAGCAGCTGGCCGATCTGGAGAGCGCACGCAAGGCGCTCACCAAGATCACGGTGGCCATTGATCGCAAGATGCGGAAGGCCTTCCTGGTGACGTTTGAGAAGGTCGACGCGAACTTCCGCGAGATCTTCGCTATGCTCTTCCCGGGCGGTCAGGCTCATCTGGAGATGACCGATCCCGAGCATCCTGCCGAGACGGGTATCGAGGTCGTGGCGCAGCCGCGCGGCAAGCGCATCACCAAGATGATGCTCATGTCGGGCGGCGAGAAGAGTCTGACGGCGCTCGCCCTCCTCTTTGCTGTGTACCGCACGCGCACGGTGCCGTTCTATGTGCTGGACGAGGTCGAGGCGGCACTCGATGACGCCAACCTGTCCAAGCTCATTGGCGCGCTCGATGTGTTGCGTTCCGATACGCAGCTCTTGGTCATTTCGCATCAGCGCCGTACTATGGAGGACGCTGACGTCCTCTATGGCGTCTCGATGCAAGCCGACGGCGTCAGTCGCGTCGTCTCGCAAAAACTCGATCGCGAAACCGGAAAGGTCGTGAATGCATAATGGGATTCTTCGATGCTCTCTCGCGCGGACTTGAGCGCAGCCGCGAGGCCCTCAACGAGGTCTTCTATTTTGGCGGCGAGGTTGATGAAGATTTTTGGGAGGACCTTGAGGACACCCTCGTCATGGGTGACATGGGCGCCGAGGTCGCCATCAAGGTCTCCGATGACCTGCGCGATGCCGCGGCCAAGAAGAACCTCAAGACCGCCCCGCAACTCCGTCGCGCCCTGGCCGAGCAGCTTGAGCAGCACTTTGTGCCCATCGAGCGCGATCCGTTTTCCGATACGCCGAGCTGCGTGCTGTTTGTGGGCATTAACGGTGCCGGCAAGACCACGACGGTCGGTAAGATCGCGAGCGCCATGGCCGCCCGCGGCAAGAACGTCGTGATCGGCTCTGCCGATACGTTCCGCGCCGCCGCCATCGAGCAGCTCGATGTGTGGGGCCAGCGCGCTGGCGTCCCCGTCATCAAGCGCGACCGTGGCTCCGATCCGGCGAGCGTGTGCTATGACGTGCTCGACGAGGCCGATAAGCGCGGCAGTGACCTGGTGCTCATCGATACCGCCGGCCGTCTGCACACGAGCCCTGAGCTCATGCGCGAGCTTGCCAAGGTGGTCAATGTGACCCGTAAGCGCGCCGCCAATATGGCCGCCGGTCCCATGCCGGTTTCGGTCGTGCTTGTGATCGACGCCGCGACGGGCCAAAACGGTCTGAACCAGGCGCTCGAGTTTAACGAGGCGCTGGGCCTGGACGGTATTATCATGACTAAGCTCGACGGCACGGCTAAGGGCGGTATCGCCATGGCCGTGGCCGAGAAGCTCAAGCTCCCGATCCTGCGCGTGGGCGTGGGCGAGCAGGTCGATGACCTGCAGGAGTTCAATGCCAAAGATTTCTGCCGCGCCCTGGTGGGCGAGTCCAATTAAGGAGTGACTAGTGTTTGATTCCCTGAGCGATCGCCTCAACGACACATTTGACCGCCTGCGCGGTAAGGGCAAGCTGACCGAGGCCGATATCACCTCGGCTATGCGCGACATTCGCATGGCGCTGCTCGAGGCCGACGTCAACTTCAAGGTCGTCAAGGAGTTCGTCGCCAAGACCAAGGAGCGCTGCATGACCGCCGAGGTCATGGAGTCGCTGTCGCCAGCGCAAAACGTCGTCAAGATCGTGCTCGACGAGCTCACCGAGATGCTCGGCTCCACAGAGAGCAAGCTCGTCTTTAGTAACCGCATTCCCAATGTCATCATGCTCGTGGGTCTGCAGGGCTCCGGTAAGACCACGGCTGCGGTAAAGCTGGCCTACCTGCTCAAGAAGCAGGGCCGCTCGCCGCTGCTCGCCGCGTGCGACGTCTACCGTCCCGCCGCTGCCGACCAGCTGGCCACGCTTGGCGGAGAGATCGGCGTGCCGGTCTTCCGTGGCGATGGCGAGCACCCGGTTGACATCGCCAAGGGCGCCATCCAGGAGGCCGTTGACCACCTGCGCGACGTGGTCATCGTCGATACCGCCGGTCGTTTGCAGATCGACGAGCAGATGATGCAGGAGGCCGTGGACATCAAGAAGGCCGTCAAGCCCGATCAGGTGCTGATGGTCGTCGATGCCATGACCGGCCAGGATATCGTCAACGTCGTCTCGACCTTCGCTGAGCGCACCGACTTTGACGGCGTGATCATCTCCAAGCTCGACGGCGACGCCCGTGGCGGCGGCGCGCTTTCCGTGCGCCAGGTGACCGGCAAGCCTATCAAGTTCGTGAGCATGGGCGAGAAACCCGATTCGCTGGAGCCGTTCTATCCCGATCGTATGGCCAAGCGAATCTTGGGCATGGGCGATGTTGTCGGCATCATCGAGAAGGCCCAAGAGGCGGCTGACGCAGAGCAGCTCGAGGCCGCCGAGCGCATGCTTCGCGAGGGCTTCACCATGAACGACATGCTCGACCAGATGAAGGCCGTCAAGAAGATGGGCGGCATGAAGGGTATTCTGGGCATGCTCCCCGGTGGCCAGCGTGCGCTTAACCAGATGGGTGGCAACCTGGACGAAGGTATCTTCGATAAGAACGAGGCCATCATCATGTCGATGACCAAGGAGGAGCGCCTTCGCCCCTCCATCATCAACGGCCAGCGCCGTGCCCGCATTGCCAAGGGCGCCGGCGTGACCCCCACCGAGGTCAATAGCCTTATGAAGCAGTGGGGCGAGATGAATAAGATGATGGGCCGCATGCGCACGATGGCCAATCAGGCTCAGGCCGGCGGCAAGAAGGGCAAAAAGGGCAAGAAGGGCAAGAAGGGCAAGAAGATGCGCATGCCCAATATCCCTGGCCTGGACGCTATGGGTCTGGGCGGCATGGGCGGCCTGGGTACGGGCGGCCCCAAGTCCGATATGGACCTGCTGCGCCAGATGGAAGCGCAGATGCGCAATAAGAAATAACGACTGGTTGAGTCGTGTATGGCGAAGGCCGCCTGGATCGTATTCCAGGCGGCCTTCGCCGTTCGTTCGCAGGTTGTCGCACGCGCGGAAGCGTGTTGACGTTGAGATGCTTGCCGTTAGTGGCAGCCGCAGCCCTCGTGGCCCTCGTGCTCGTGATGGCCGTGGCAACCACAGGATTCGCCGTGCTCATGGGCGTGCTCGTGGTCATGGCCATGGCAGTCGCAGGTGGCCTCGTCGTTCTGTGCGAGCGTGCCGGCAATGAGGGCCTCGACGCAGGCATCGCAGCTGCCCTGGGCGCCCGCATAGACCGTGATGCCGGCTTGGGCAAGCGCGTTGATAGCGCCGCCGCCGATACCGCCGCAAATGAGCGTGTCAACGCCACCGTTGGCAAGCAGGCCCGCCAAGGCGCCGTGGCCGGTGCCACCGGTGCCTACGACCTGCTCGTTGAGCACCTTGCCATCCTGGATGTCGTAGATCTTGAACTGCTCGCTGCGGCCAAAGTGCATAAAGATGTTGCCGTTGTCGTACGTCGTTGCCACCCTCATGGTGCCGACCTCCTTTGCTGGCCATGCGGCCGTCGTCGTGGCGATGGGGGAGTACGCGATATTGCCGCCCGCGATGACGAGCGCTCGTCCGTTGACCAGCGCTTCGGCCACCTTGCGATGCGCGCGGCTGCAAATGGCCGCCACCGTTGCGCGGGCGATGCTCATCTGCTGGGCGACCGCCTCTTGGTTGAGACCTTCCAGGTCGCACAGGCGCAGCACCTCAAGCTCGTCGACGGTCATGTCGATGGCATCACCGCTGGCCAGGCCATCGGGGGTAAAGCCGCGGTATTCGGGGATGATCCCGACGCGGCGCAGTTTTTCGCGTCTTCCTGCCATGCACACTCCTTATCTGACATATGTCAACAATAGGATAACGCGTTAGTCGTTGGGCGCAAGGCATTTCTGTCATATGTCAGAAAAAGGCTAAGATGCCTCGTTGCCGCATGCGGAGCCGCGCTGCCGTGCATTGCGTGTGCCGGACTAAGTGTCCAATTCGACACTCGCGCGCCTGGGCTACAATAAATCTCGCTTATAGGCGACTGACAGGAGGGTCAATGAGCAAAGCTGATCAGCAGTTTGTAACCATGTGCCGCGATATCTTGGACCATGGCACCACCACCGAGGGCCAAAAGGTCCGTCCGGTGTGGGAGGACGGCACCCCTGCCTATACCATTAAAAACTTTGGTGTCACGGCGCGCTATGATCTGCGCGAGGAGTTCCCCGCGCTCACCCTGCGTCGTACGGCGCTTAAGTCTGCCATGGACGAGATTCTGTGGATCTATCAAAAGAAGTCCAATAACGTGTATGATCTCAACAGCCATATCTGGGATGAGTGGGCCGATGAGACCGGTTCCATCGGTAAAGCCTACGGCTATCAGATTGGTCAGAAGAGCCATTACGTCGAGGGCGACTTCGACCAGATGGACCGTGTGCTGTACGACCTTAAGCACACGCCGTATAGTCGCCGCATTATGACCAATACGTACGTGTTTAGCGATCTGTCCGAGATGCACCTTTATCCGTGCGCCTATAGCGTGACCTATAACGTGACGCAGCGTCCTCAGGACGACAAGCCGACGCTCAACATGATTCTCAACCAGCGCAGCCAGGACATTTTGGCCGCGAACAACTGGAACGTGTGCCAGTACGCCATTTTGCTGATGATGGTCGCGCAGTCGGTCGATATGATTCCCGGTGAGCTGCTGCACGTGATCGCCGACGCCCATATCTATGATCGTCATGTCGATATCGTCCGCGAGCTTATCGAGCGTCCGCAGTTTGCGGCACCCAAGGTAACGCTCAACCCCGATGTGCATGACTTCTATGCGTTTACGACCGATGACCTGATCGTCGAGGGCTATGAGCACGGCCCGCAGGTCAAGAACATTCCCATTGCGGTGTAGGTGGTGCTCATGACGTGTAAGCTATCTGCTATCGTCGCCGTGTGTGACGATTGGGGCATTGGGTGCGAGGGCGACATGGTGGTGTCCAATCGCGCCGATATGCGCCATTTTGTTGCCTGCACCAAGGGCTGCCCGGTTATCATGGGACGCAAGACGCTGCTGAGTTTTCCCGGCGGGCGTCCTCTCAAGAACCGCCGCAATATCGTGCTTACGCGCGATATGGGCTTTACCCACGAGGGCGTCGACGTGGTGCATAGCGTTGACGAAGCGCTCTCTGCGGTTGCCGATGAGCTCGTTGCCTGGGTGATCGGTGGCGGCGATGTCTATCGGCAGTTTTTGCCGTACTGCGTGGAGGCCGAGGTCACTCATGACCACTGCGTCCATCCCGTGGACACGTACTTTCCCGACTTGGACGCCGATCCCGCGTGGGAGATTGCGCCTGTCTCTTATACACATCTCCGAGCCCACGAGACGCTAC
>CABRHR010000077.1 GCA_902470835.1 uncultured Collinsella sp. | reverse complement strand
CGAGCTAGCGTAGCGTCTCGTGGGCTCGGAGATGTGTATAAGAGACAGCCTTAAAGGTCTCCTCGTCAACAATCTCGAGCTTGGACTCAGCGGCCTGGGCCTTAAAGGAATCTGCGATGCCCGAAGAATAGGCGTCGCCGGAGTTATAGAACAGCACGAACTTCTCGTCCGCATACTTCTGCGCCAGGAACTTGGCAGCGTTGACACCCTGGTTGGGGTCGGTGAAGCAAACCTGGAAGACGCAATCCTTGCCGTCGGTGACGTCCTCGGAGGACGCGGACGGGGTGATCATGAACGTCTTGGGGTCGTTACCGCACTCGGCGGCAACGGCGACCGACGCACCCGTGGTGGTCGGGCCGACGAGGGCCTGCATGCCCCAGTCGAGCAGGGTGTTGAAGGCGTTGACGGCCTTCTCGCCGTCGGCCTGGTCATCCTCAGCCTTGCTGGCAAGCGGCAGCTCCTTGGTCGAGAAATCCTTGCAGCCAAGCTCGACACCCTGGGTAACGGACTTGCCGTAGGACGCGTTGGCGCCGGTCAGCGGGCCGATAGTACCGATCTTAAACGAAGCGTCGCTCGAAGCGGAACCGCTGTCGCCGCCGTTGGAGGAGCAACCAGCTAGAATGGACATCGCCCCCAGACCTGCTGCGCTCGCGATAACGCTCCTGCGATTCATAACAGGGTTCAATGACTTACCGGTGAGGCTCGACATGCGGCTCTCCTCTCAAATCTCGTCGGGTTTCGGTTACCCGACAGGCCATCCTTCGCCGTGTTCGGCGTTCGCAAAATACTAGACGCTTTAGTTAAGGAAAGTGGCGATTATTTCAACTTTTCTTTGGATTTGTCCATTTATCCATAATTCTGCGTATTTCTATTACTTTATGCAGTAATGCCACTTTATTGTGTGAAAGTAATGTTTCCGTTCTGTTACAGACGTCCCTGCCCTGAATAAAACGGCCTCACCGGTCGCGCTTTATGCGCACTTAGGCGGCGATGTACTTGCCGTCCTGGATCACATAGGCCGTGGCGGGCTTTTCGACCTGGCCCTCGTCGTTCCACGTGAGCTCGCCCGTCAGGCCCTCGATCTTGATCTTGCGCATGGCCTTGGCAAGATCGTCGGCAATTTCGGCACCATCGACCGAAATGTCAATCCCCGCCTTATCGATAGCCTCGACGATGGCGTGGACGCAATCGTAAGCGTCGGCGGCAAACTGGTTGGGCGTCTCGTCGTAGGCATCCTTATAGGCCTTGACGAAGTCGGCATTCTTCTCATCGTCAGCCGAAAACGGGGTCATGAGCAGTACGCCCTCGGCAAGAGAGGTATCGAAGCCTTCCACAGAGAGCAGGCCGTCCATGCCATCGGTACCCATGAGGGTCATGTCGTAGCCCATGTCCTTGGCGTTCTTGAGCAAAACGGACGCCGGCGTGTAGTAGATCGGCGCAAAGACGAGCGTGGCGCCGGCCTCCTTGGCCTTGGTGAGCTGGTTGGTAAAGCTCGTGGAAGAGTCGTCCTTAAAGGTCTCGGTATCGACGATGTCGAGCTTTGAGGCCTTGGCCTGCTCGGCAAAAGCGTCGGCAACGCCCGAGCTATACGTATCGCCGGAGTTGTAGAACAGGGCGATCTTGGCATCCGCGTACTTCTCGGCCAAGAACTTTGCGGCGCTGGCGCCCATGGTGGGATCGGTGAAGCAAACCTGGAAAACCGTGGTCTTGTCCTTGGTGACGTCGAGAGACGAGGCCGAGGGCGTGACCATGAGCATATCGTCGGCAATCTCGCCCGAGACGGCGACGGCGGCACCAGTCGTGACGGGGCCGACGAGCGCCTGCATGCCCCAGTCGCACAGGGTATTGAAGGCGTTGATGGCCTTCTCGCCGTCAGCGACGTCATCCTCGGACTTAAGCGAGAGCTTGAGGTCCTTGGTCGAGAAATCCTTGGCGGCGAGCTTGGCACCCTTCTCGGCCGAAACGCCATAGGTTGCCGCGGCGCCGGTCAGAGGGCCGATGACACCGATCTTGAAGGTCTTGCCGTCATCGGCGGAGCCGCCGTCCGAGCCACCCGACGAGCAACCAGCGAGTGCGACGGCACTGCCGAGCGCCGCGGCGCCGGCGAGAAAGTTCCTACGGCTGAGCGTGCTGTTGATGTTGAACATGGTGTCCCCCTTTTCGCTGGCCGCGGTGCGGCCGTCTTGCGGTACAGGGCAAACCTTATGGCGCAAACGTTGACAGTTTGTTACGGAGTTCCGTTTGTAGCGAGCATGTTTCCAATGTTTCCGCAGCGTTTCGGGGGTGCCGTTTTGTGCGACTCCTGTTGCCTGGCGAGCACGCACCCTCGGTTCACGCTAGAATGCACTCAACCTTTAAGCGGTTAATCCATCCATAAGATGCACGAAGGAGCTATCTATGAGCGAACCCCTGCGCACCGTGAACGTCGGTCTGATCGGTCTGGGAACCGTCGGCGGCGGCGTGGCCCGTCTGATCAAGAGCCACCACGATGAGTACCTGGCAGCCTACGGCATCGACCTTAAGCTGACCCGCGCCTGCGCGCTTGCTTGGGAGCAGGCCGAGGCGGCAGGCATTGAGCGCGAGGCCTTTACGAGTGACTGGCACGACGTCGTCACCGACCCCGCCGTCGACATCGTCGTCGAGCTGATCGGCGGCGAGCATCCCGCAACCGAGATATTCACCACCGCCTTCGAGAACGGCAAGCACGTCGTCTCTGCCAACAAGGCCCTGCTGGGCCGTCACGTCGAGACGCTTGCCGAGAAGGCGCGCGCGTGCGGCGTACAGATTAAGTGCGAGGCCAGTTGCGGCGGCGGCATCCCCATTGTGAGCACGCTCGAGCACGACCTGGTGGGCAACAAGATCCTGACCATCGCCGGTATCCTTAACGGCACCACCAACTACATCCTGTCGCGCATGGACGCCGAGGGCGCCGATTACGCCGATGTGCTCGCCGACGCCCAGGCAAAGGGCTATGCCGAGGCCGACCCGTCCGCCGACGTCGACGGCTTCGACGCCGCCAGCAAGACGGCAATCCTCGCTTCCATCGGCTTTGGCACCCGCGTGACCACCGACGATGTCTACCAGCAGGGTATCCGTACCATCGGCGCCGAGGACATCGCCCAGGCCCGCGAGCTCGGCTACACCATCAAGCTGCTGGGCATCGCACGCAACACCGACGCCGGCGTCGACGTCCGCGTGCATCCCACGCTGATCCCCGCCGACCACATGCTTGCCAAGGTCAACGGCGCCATGAACGCTGTCTACGTGGCAGGCGACGCCGTGGGCGAAACCATGTTCTACGGTGCCGGCGCAGGCTCCTTCCCCACCGCAAGCGCCGTCGTGGGCGATATCCTGTCGCTCTCCGAACAGATAAGCCGCGGCGTGGCTCCGCTGCCCGAGATTGAGCCCTATGGTCACAACCTCGCCTTTAAGCCTATGGACGAGCTCCAGACCAAGTACTATGTGCGCCTGAAGGTCGCCGACCGCGTGGGCGCCCTGTCCGAGACGGTCGACATCTTTGCCAAGCACAACATCTCGATCTCGCTCATCAACCAGGTCGAGGACGGCAAGTCAGGCGTCAGCGATGCCTGCTCGGTCATCTTCCTGACGCACCGCGCGCTCGAGAAGGACGTCCAGGCTGCCGCCGCCGAGCTTGCCAGCGTCGACTGCGTGGCCGAGGTCGCCAACGTCCTGCGCATCGAGGACGTTGAGGCCTGGACCGAAGGCGTCATGGCCAACTAGTCCAGTCCTTGGCACACAACATAGCACCTGAGGGGCTCCCGTCCGTTTGGATGGGAGCCCCTTTGTTTGACGTTCATCAAGCAAAAGTTTGAACAACTTGGCCATTCGCTGACAACCGAGGGTGCCGTTTACCGATATGCGAACGAAGTTGATTTTGCGCGCCGTTATGCTGTGCTGCGTATGTCCACCCCCGAAGAATGGAGGCACCATGTTGCTCGAGGGTAAGAAAGCAATCATCACCGGAGGCACGCGCGGCATCGGCTATGCCATCGCCTGCCGTTTTATCGAGGAGGGCGCCGCCGTCACCGTCTTTGGCTCGCGTCAAGAGACCGCCGATGCGGCCGTTGAGAAGCTGACAGCCGCCTATCCCGACGCCAAGGTCTGGGGCCGCTCCTGCGACCTCACCTCACTCGAAGCCGTGACTGAGGCCTTTACCCAGGCTGCAGCCGACATGGGCGGCTTGGACACGGTCGTCAACAATGCCGGTATTTCCCAGCGTTCACCCCTCTTGGACTACACGGCCGAGGAGTTCGCCAAAGTTATGGACCTCAACGTCGTCGCCGTCTTTAACGGCCACCGGGCAGCCGCCAAGATTATGACCGAGGCCGGCCACGGCGGCACCATCACCACCACGAGCTCAATGGTCGCCAAGTACGGTCAGCCCTCTGGCGTCGGTTACCCCACGTCCAAGTTTGCCGTCAACGGCATGGTCCAGTCGCTCTCGCGCGAGCTCGCCCCCATGGGTATTCGCGTCAATGCTGTCGCACCTGGCGTAACCAAAACCGATATGGTCGCCAACCTGCCCGAAGAGGTTATTAAGCCCATCGTCGCCACCATTCCGCTGGGTCGCATGGGCGAGCCCGAGGATGTCGCCAACGCCTTTGTTTTCCTGGCGAGCGACATGTCCTCCTACGTCACGGGCGCCGTGCTCCCCGTCGACGGAGCCGCCCGCTCCTAGGGAGCCACAAGCTTTGGCTTCAAGCCTCAACATAGCTCAACCAAAAAGGCGCGCCGTCTGCATCAACTGCAGGCAGCGCGCCTTCTTCTGTTATGAAAGGGAAACTATGTCCCAGTATTTCGGATCAGAACGGGGCACGGTTTCCCCAGGACCTCCTTGCGGAAACTGCGTCCCGCTTTGAACGCCGATTCTGGGATACCGTTTCCGCAACGGGTCTCTCGCGGAAACTGCATCCCACTCTGAGCGCCCATTCCGGGACACAGTTTCCCAACGGCCCCCGTTTCGGAAACCACATCCCGTTCCGGGCCTTCAAAGCGGGACGCGGCTTCCTCGAGAGAGTATCGACTACTTGCCGTCGTCGTCCTCGGCTTCTTCTCTTGCATAGAGCTCCAGCATGCGGCGGCGGTATTCGCGCACGGCGAGCTTGGCGCGCTCCAGGCGGCGACGCTCACGCGGGGTCAGCTCGGACGGGTCGACCTCGTCTCCATAGGTCTTATCGGCAAGCAGGCGCGCCGCGTCCACGATGCGGGCATCGATGTGGCCGCTCGCCGCCTCGGCGGAAAGACGCTCGGCAATCGTATCGAGCGTAGGCAGGCCCTCGAATACGCGACCATGGCCATGCGAAGTCAGCAGCTCATGCTCGCGCGCGAGCAAGCTCGCTAGGTCGTGGTGGGCACGCAGGATGTCGAGCGCATCGGATGGATGCTCGGCAACTTCTGCCACGGCGGCGACCGGCGCAGCATCCACCACGCGGTAGAAGAGCTGCGCGAGCAATGGCATCAAGAACACCGTGATGGCGCCGGCGGCAACCATAACCGACGCGATGTCTTGCGACAGCGCGCCCGCGTTGACGGCAACGCTCGTCACGGCAACGATGATCGGCAGCGCCGTGGTGCAGTACAGGGCCACGGTAATGCGACCATACGCCGACACATCGCGCGTCGCAGGGCAAATGCTCATAGAAATAAGAATGGGCACGGCACGAATAATCAGCAACGCCACGATAAAGCCCACGAGCAGACCCGGGCGCGACGCCACGGCCGTCAGGTCGATCTTTGCGCCCGATACGGTAAAGAACACCGGAATCAAAAAGCCGTAGGCCAGGCCGTCGAGCTTGGTCTCGAGCGTATGGTTGCCCTCGGGGATGATGTAGCGCAAGACAAAGCCGGCGGCAAAAGAACCCAACACGATGTCGAGATCAAAGACGGCCGAGAACGCCACGAGTGTGACCAGGATGAGCACCGTCAGGCGCACGAAGGTCTGCGACGTGGTATCGGCGCGCTCCTCGACAAACGCAAAGAAGCGGCTGCCGACGCGCTTGGAGCGGCTTGGGACCACGGCAAGCAACACGCAGACCACCGCAAACAGGCCAAGAATCACGAGCGTTTGGATGCCGGTACGGGCAGACAGCAGCACCGACATGGCAAGCACGGGGCCGAGCTCGCCCCAGGTGCCATACGCGAGAATCGAGTCGCCCACGCGCGTTCCGACAAGTGAACGCTCACGCATGATGGGCACGAGCGTGCCGAGCGCCGTAGAAGTGAGGGCAAGCGTCACGGCGATACCGTCGAAATGGCTGACCGAGAACCACGGGGTAAAGCGCACGGCAAGCCAGGCGATACCAAACGTGACGACCCACGTTGCCAAGCCGTAGCGCCCCTCGACACCCGTGATGCTCTTGGGATCGATCTCAAAGCCGGCAAGCAGGAACAAAAAGGCCAGACCGAGCTCGGACACAAGCGAGACCTCGGCATCTACATGGATGACGCCGAGCATATGGGGTCCCAGCACCGCGCCGAGCACGAGCAAAAAGACCGTCTCGGGAACGGGTTTTCCAGGAATCGCCGAGGCGATGAAGGGGCTTGCAAAGGCCACGAGTGCGATGATGGCGAGCGAAACGAATGCCATGTGATGCCTTTCTCTTGTTTGCGCTTCACTGTAGCACCCTCGCCGTCCTCACCGCGCCGCGAGCTGTCGTATCATAGTGAGGTTTACAAACATGTGGCTCAAGGCGACCGCAGGGCAGACCCCGCAAACCGACCGCTGCCGCATACCGTACCGTACGCCCAACCGATCAGGAAGGCAGGAACCAATGGTCTCTCGTATCTACGTGGAGAAGAAACCCGGGTTCGACGTCGAGGCTCAGCAGCTCAAGGGCGAGCTGACCGAAATTCTCGGCATCAAGGGCATCGAGGCCCTGAGGATCATCAACCGCTACGACGTCGAGGGCATCGACGAGAAGCTTTTCCGCTCCTGCGTGCCGACCGTCTTTAGCGAGCCCCAGGTCGATGTGACCTACGACGAGCTCCCCGCAAGCGATGGCGCCGTCTTTGCCGTCGAATTCCTGCCTGGCCAGTTTGACCAGCGCGCCGACTCCGCCAGCGAGTGTGTGCAGCTCATCAGCCAGGGCGAGCGCCCCGCCGTGCGCTCCGCCAAGGTCTATATGATCTCGGGCGCTCTGGACGAGGCCGCCATCGATGCCATCAAGCACTACGTGGTGAACCCCGTCGAGGCGCGCATCGCCTCGCTCGACCTGCCCGAGACGCTGCACATTGAGACCCCCGAGCCCCAGCCCGTCGAGGTGCTCGACGGTTTCCGCGAGCTCGACGAGACCGGCCTTGCCGCCTTTATTTCCGAGCGCGGCCTTGCCATGGACGAGGCGGACATCGCCTTCTGCCAGCAGTACTTCCGCGATGAGGACCGCGACCCCACCATCACCGAGATCCGCGTGATCGACACCTACTGGTCCGACCACTGCCGCCACACCACCTTCGGCACCGTCCTGGATGACGTGACGATCGACGACGCCGTGGTGCAGCAGGCCTTCGACCGCTACATGGAGATGCGCCACGAACTCGGCCGCGACGCCAAGCCCGTCTGCCTCATGGACATGGGCACCATCGGCGCTAAGTACCTTAAGAAGACCGGCATCATGACCGATGTCGACGAGTCCGAGGAGATCAACGCCTGCACCGTCAAGGTGAAGGTCGATGTCGACGGCGAGGACCAGGACTGGCTGTTCCTGTTTAAGAACGAGACCCACAACCACCCGACCGAGATCGAGCCCTTCGGCGGTGCCGCCACCTGCGTGGGCGGCGCCATCCGCGACCCGCTGTCGGGCCGCAGCTACGTGTACCAGGCCATGCGTGTCACCGGCGCCGGCGACCCCACCGTCCCCGTGTCCGAGACGCTCGAGGGCAAGCTGCCGCAGCGCAAGCTCGTGACCACTGCCGCCGCCGGCTACTCCAGCTACGGCAACCAGATCGGCCTTGCCACCGGTCAGGTCAACGAACTCTATCACCCCGGTTACGTGGCCAAGCGCATGGAGGTTGGCGCCGTCGTGGGCGCTACCCCGGCAAACCACGTTCGTCGCGAGTGCCCCGCCCCCACCGACAAGATCATCCTGCTGGGCGGCCGCACCGGCCGTGATGGCATCGGTGGCGCCACCGGCTCCTCCAAGACCCAGAACACCGAGTCCATCGAGACCTCGGGTGCCGAGGTCCAGAAGGGCAACGCCCCGGTCGAGCGCAAGCTGCAGCGCCTGTTCCGCCGCGGCGATGCCTGCCGTCTGATCAAGCGCTGCAACGACTTTGGCGCCGGCGGTGTCTCGGTCGCCGTGGGCGAGCTTGCCGACGGCCTGTATGTCGACCTTGATACCGTGACCAAGAAGTACGACGGCCTGGACGGCACCGAGCTCGCTATCTCCGAGTCCCAGGAGCGCATGGCTTGCGCCGTCGCCGACGGTGACGTCGAGGAGTTCATGGGCTACGCCGCCGAGGAGAACCTCGAGGCGACCGTTATCGCCGAGGTTACCGCCGAGCCGCGCATGCGCATGGCCTGGAACGGCGTCGCCATCGTCGATCTGTCCCGCGAGTTCCTCAACTCCAACGGCGCACCCAAGCACCAGGTCGCCCACGTCTGCGCCCGCAGTGTGTGGCAGCCCAGCTGGGCCGGTACCACGCTCGCCGAGCGCATGACTTCGCTCGTCACCGACCTCAACGTCGCTTCCAACAAAGGCCTTTCCGAGCGCTTCGACTCCACCATCGGCGCCGCGACCGTGCTCATGCCCTTTGGCGGCAAGACGCAGCTCACCCCAAGCTCGGCCATGGTCGCCAAGTTCCCCGTGGACGGCGAGACCACCACGGCGAGCGCCGTGGCATGGGGCTTCAACCCCTATCTGATGGAGGCCGACCAGTTTGCGGGCGCCTACCTGTCCGTGGTCGAGTCCATCGCCAAGCTCGTTGCCGCCGGCTTTGAGCACAAGCGCGCCTACCTCTCCTTCCAGGAGTACTTCGAGCGTCTGCGCACCGAGGCCGAGCGCTGGGGCAAGCCCATGGCTGCCGTCCTGGGTGCCCTTATGGCCCAGGTCGACCTGGGCGCCGGCGCCATCGGCGGCAAGGACTCCATGAGCGGTTCGTTTGAGGACGAGGCCGGCGAGCTCAACGTTCCGCCGACCCTGATCAGCTTCGCCGTCGCCGTGGGCAAGGCCGCCCGCGCCGTCTCGCCCGAGTTCAAGGGCCTCACGCACCGAGTCGTCCGCATCGCCCCCGCCACCTATGGCGAGGACTACCGTCCCGACGCTCAGCAGCTGCTCGCCGCGTTTGACGCCGTCGAGGCGCTCACCGCCAACGGCAACGCCTTGGCCGTCTCCACGCCCGGCTACGGCTGCGGCGCCGAGAGCCTCTTTAAGATGTGCGTCGGTAACCAGATCGGTATCGAGCTTGCCGAGGATGTAGACGTGGAGAGCCTCTTCACCCCGCTCTACGGCAGCTTTATCGTCGAGCTCGCCGAGGATGCCGAGCTGCCCGAGGTCGCCGACGGCGTTGTCGTCGAGCCCCTGGGCACCACCGTCGAGGGCTATGTCATCGACACCGGCTCCGAAGTCATCGAGCTCTCCGAGCTCCAGGAGGCCTGGGAGAGAGGCATCGAGGGCGTCTTTGCCTACCGCAGCGCCGACGAGACCCCCGAGGTCGAGACCATCGACTTCCGCGCCAAGGACATCCACGTGTACGCCGGCGCCAAGATCGCCCGCCCGCGCGTGGTTATCCCCGTGTTCCCCGGCAACAACTGCGAGTACGATAGCGCCCGTGCCTTCCGCGCCGCCGGCGCCGAAGCCGACACCTTCGTGATCAACAACCTCACGCCCGAGGCCGTCGCCGAGAGCACCCACGAGCTTGCCCGCCGCATCCGCGCAAGCCAGATCGTCATGATCCCCGGCGGCTTCTCGGGCGGCGACGAGCCCGACGGCTCCGCCAAGTTCATCACGGCGTTCTTCCGCGCTCCCGAGGTCACTGAGGCAGTCCGCGACCTGCTCAAGGCCCGCGATGGCCTGATGCTGGGCATCTGCAACGGCTTCCAGGCCCTGATCAAGCTCGGTCTGGTGCCCTACGGCGACATCGTCGACGCCACGCCCGATGCGCCCACGTTGACGTTCAACACCATCGGTCGCCACCAGAGCCGTCTGGTGCGTACCCGCATCTCGTCCAACCTGTCCCCGTGGCTGTCGCAGTGCAGCCTCGACGACCCCTATACCTGTCTCTTATACACATCTCCGAGCCCACGAGACGCTACGCTAT
>CABRHR010000076.1 GCA_902470835.1 uncultured Collinsella sp. | reverse complement strand
CTACACTATCCTCTTCGTCGGCAGCGTCAGATGTGTATAAGAGACAGGGCTAGCAGATCGCGGGGACGGACTGCCCATGAACCGAGGGATGTGCAATCATAGATGGAAGAAGTGGTGCGAGGCCGAGGGCGTCGAGCACATCCCATGGTCGAACCTCCGCAACTCGTGGCGAACCATCTGCGAGATGGAGCTGCACATGCCCTGGGACCTCATGGAGATGCTCATGGGTCGCTCCCTGCCGGGCGTGTCGGGCCGCCATTATATTCGCCCCTCCCGCGAGCAGGTGGCGCGTTCCGTTTGTGACGCACTTGGGATAAATTGGGATATTTCCCAACAAACCCGCAGGTAAAACGGGCGCAGTAAAGAGTGGCAGATCAAGACAAACCTTCCGGCGGATTTTGAATGTCTCTATCTGTAACAGGAAGGGGAGATTTTGGGGCTCAGATGTTATAGATTGAGATGTTTGGCTGACGGCTTGCCCGTTTATCTCGATTTGTAACATCTGGAGCCGATTTTCTTGAGTAGTTGTTACAGATTGAGACATTGGGTGGAGATTTTTCTTCGTCTCGATTTGTAACGTTTAGCCGAGATTTTGACCCGTAGATGTTACAGATTGAGATGTTTGTGTCCGCGCCAGCCCCGTACCCAGCCGTGGTCCCATATAAACAAACCCCGTGGTAAACTTGACCGGACTGTAAATATTCCGAAAGGTACACCTCAATGTCCAAATACATCAACGAGCTCATGTCACCGCAGCTTATGGGCGTCATCTATGCCTTCGTGGGCTTTATCATCGCCCTGTACGTGCTGTCGGTCGTCTATGTGTTCATCGACGCTCGCCGCCGCGGCACCAGCGCCTACGTGGCATGGGGCATCATCGCCCTGATCCCGTTTGTGGGCCTCATCGCTTACCTGGTCCTGCGCCCGCACTCCTATGCGGCCGACCGCGAGGAGCAGGAGCTGGACATGGCCCTGCGCGAGCGCCAGCTTGCCCAGTACGGCACCTGCCCGCAGTGCGGCGCCCCCATCGAGAAGGACTTTGTGGTCTGCCCTGTGTGCGATACCCAGGTTCGCAACGTGTGCCCCAGCTGCCATCGCCCGCTCGATGCGCACTGGAAGGTATGCCCCTACTGCCGAACTCGCATCCAGTAACGCATCCATCGCCGGTCCGGCCGCAAGCCACGGGCCCCGCGCGTCACGCGCAAGTCGCACGCGCGCCCCGCAGCCCCACCCTCACACGATGAAGCATGCGTAGAAAATCGCCCGCCGTGCCATTAAGGTGCGGCGGGCGCTTGTATACCAAGGCAACCTGCCTATAATGATGCAAGTCAAAAACGCCGAGCGCATCGCACGCACTTGCATCAGGCATCCGAGAGGAGAAAACATACCCATGAAGGCACTCTACAATGACGGTTCGGTGGCCGAGCTCCCGCAGGACGAGGTCACGCATGTCATCCGCCACTCTGCCGCGCACATCATGGCGCAGGCCATCAAGCGCCTGTACCCCCAGGCCGACTTTGCCTACGGCCCCGCGACCGACAACGGCTTTTACTACGACGTCGACCTGCCCGAGGGCGTCAAGATCAGCGAGGACGACTTCCCCGCGATCGAGGCCGAGATGAAGAAGATCGTCAAGGAGAACCTCAAGTTCACCGTGTACGAGAAGCCCCGCGCCGAGGCCATCGCCCTTATGCAGGAGCGCGGCGAAAAGTATAAGGTCGAGCACATCGGCGACCTGGACGACGATGCCCGCATCACCTTCTACCAGCAGGGCGACTACATCGACATGTGCGTCGGCCCCCACATCTGCTACACCAAAGCCCTCAAGGCCTTTAAGCTCACCGGCGTCTCGGGCGCTTACTGGAAGGGCGACAAGGACAATAAGATGCTCACCCGCATCAACGGCGTCGCCTTTGCCACCAAGGAAGAGCTCGACGAGCACATGCGCATGCTGGAGGAGGCCAAGAAGCGCGACCACCGCAAGATCGGCCGCGAGATGGACCTCTTTATGATGCGCGACGAGGCCCCCGGCTTCCCGTTCTTCCTGCCCAACGGCATGATCCTTAAGAACACGCTGCTGGATTACTGGCGCGAGATTCACCACAAGGCCGGCTACGTGGAGATCTCCACGCCGCTCATCATGAACAAGCAGCTGTGGAAGACCTCTGGCCACTGGGACCACTACAAGGACAACATGTACTCCACCGTCATCGACGACGAAGAGTACTGCATTAAGCCCATGAACTGCCCGGGCGGCGTGCTGGTGTACGCGAGCAAGCCGCACTCCTACCGCGAGCTGCCCATCCGCGCCGGCGAGATCGGCCTGGTGCACCGCCACGAGCTGCGCGGCGCCCTGCACGGCCTGTTCCGCGTGCGCTGCTTTAACCAGGACGACGCCCACCTGTTTGTGCGTCCCGACCAGCTGACCGACGAGATCGTGGGCGTGGTCAACCTCATCGACTCTGTGTACCAAAAGTTTGGCTTTAAGTACCACGTTGAGCTTTCTACCCGCCCCGAGGACTCCATGGGTTCGGACGAGGACTGGGCGCGCGCCGAGGAGGGCCTGCGCACCGCCCTGGAGAAGCTGGGCATGGACTACGAGGTCAACGAGGGCGACGGCGCCTTCTACGGCCCCAAGATCGACTTCCACCTGGAGGACTCGCTCGGCCGCACCTGGCAGTGCGGTACCGTCCAGCTCGACTTCCAGATGCCGCTCAACTTTGACCTGGAGTACGTGGACGCCGACGGCACCAAGAAGCGCCCCATCATGCTGCATCGCGTGTGCTTTGGCTCCATCGAGCGCTTTATCGGTATTCTGATTGAGCACTTTGCGGGCAAGTTCCCCACCTGGTTGGCCCCCGTGCAGGTCAAGGCGCTTCCCGTCTCCGAGAAGAGCCGCGACTACGCCCACGAGGTGTGCGCCAAGCTGGAGGAGGCCGGCATTCGCGTGGTCTGCGACGATCGCGACGAGAAGATCGGCTACAAGATCCGCGAGGCCCGCTCCATTGACCGCGTGCCCTACATGCTCATCCTGGGCGAGAAGGAGGTCGAGGCCGGCAACATCTCCGTCCGCGATCGTTCCAACGAGACCGTTCAGATGAGCGTTGACGAGTTTGTGGCCAAGGTACTCGAGGAGATTAAGACCCGCGCCTAGCACAAACAACACAAGAATTAATAAAGGCGATCGTCCTCGCGGGCGGTCGCCTTTTTTGTTGTCTATAGAAGAAAAGCCGCTGGTTAGAGAGGCTTTTTTGTTGTGCAAAAAGGTACAGGTTTTTGTAGAGGCGTATGGAGATGCACCCATTCGCGGCGCATTTTGTGCAATCTGGGAAAACGCGAGCAGTTTGCTCGTATAATGAACTCCGTTAAAAGATACAAAAACCTGTACTTTTGCGACTGCGCCTAGCTGCGAGCGAGAAGCCTGATCTTTACGCCCCTGCATCCGCGTGCGTCGCGGATGCAAGTTAAGGGGGCGAGAGATGGAACAGACAATGCGGCGCCAAGAGCAGCTGCCCGGTGCCTTTAGCGGTGCCACCACCAACAGCCAGCACGGTCGCGTCCGCTGGTATCTGGTTCACACCCCCAATGGAAAAGAGCGCGAGACCTGTGAGAAGGTCCGCCGCATTATCCCGCACGAGCTGATGCAGGACGCTTTTGTGATGCAAAAGGAGTTCTGGTTTAAGCGGGACGGTGCCTGGTCGCTCCAAACCAAACCTATGTACAAGGAATACTTCTTCGTCGCCACGCGCGATGCCGCCCTGCTCGATAAGGCTTTGGCCCAGTTGAGCTTTGGCTGCCGCATTGCCGGCAGCAGGGAGCGCGCCTATGCGCCCATGCCGGACGATGCGCAGGACTGGTACCGCAGCGTGCTCGACGATGACGGCGTGGTGCGCAATAGCGTCGCCCGCATAGAAGACGGCGTGTTTCATATAGAGCAGGGACCCTTGGTAGGGCAAGAGGCCCGTGTAAAGAAGATCGACCGTCATAAGCGCTGGTGCCTGGTAGACGTGGGTGAAGGCGACTCCGCTTTTAGGGAGCTGCTTCCGTTGGACGTGCCCAGTAAGACGTAAGGGGACGTCGCATTGGCAATTCATTCGCAATTTGAATTCATCGATAGGGGGATCCCTGGGGACAGGGACGTGGATTTGAACTTGACTACTAAAGAAGTGACAGAGCAAAACGCGCCGGCGGGGGCCGCGCTTGTTGCCCAGGCAATGAGCGGCGACGGCGCGAGCATGCGCTACAAGGCCATGCAGGCCGTTAAGGACTGGGACCGTACGCGCCTGGCCTACCGCACCGTCAAGCGCGCCTTCGACATCGTGTTCAGCGGCTGCGTACTGGCCGTCATAGCCGTGCCGAGCCTGGTGCTCGCCGCCGCCATCCGCCTGGAAAGCGAGGGCAACCCGTTCTACAGCCAGATCCGCGTGGGCCAGACCCACCGCGACGGCAGCCTGTCCACCTTCCGCATGTGGAAGTTCCGCTCCATGTACAAAGACGCCGACGAGCGCCTCGCAGAGCTCAAGGAGCAGAACGAGATCGCCGGTGCCATGTTCAAGATGAGGGACGACCCGCGCGTAACCAAGATCGGCAAGTTCATCCGCAAGCACTCCATCGACGAGTTCCCGCAGTTCCTCAACGTGTTCCTGGGCCAGATGTCCGTCGTCGGCCCGCGCCCGCCACTGCCCAACGAGGTGGCAGAGTACACGGAGTACGACCTGCAGCGCCTGGCCGTGAAGCCCGGGATCACCGGCTGGTGGCAGGTGACGGACCGCAACGACACCGACTTTGACGGCATGGTCCGACGTGATCTCGAGTACATCGCCAAACGCGGCCCCATCACGGACCTGAAGATTGTTCTCCTCACGGTCATTGAGGTCTTTACCGGTGGAGGTGCTTGCTAAGTGGACTTGGCAAAAGCGAAGATATGTATTCCTAGCTCAAGTGGCGGACATCTCACACACATGTGGCTGCTTAAACCAATTTGGGAAAAAGCCGCTAGTCGATTTTGGGTTACCTTTGACAAAGAAGATGCTAATTCTCTTTTGAAAGGCGAGCGCGTCTACCATTGCCACTACCCGACGAACCACAACATCCCGAACCTGCTGAAGAACACGATTCTCGCCTGGAAGGTGCTCCGCAAGGAGCGTCCCGATCTAATCATCAGCTCCGGTGCCGCGGTTGCGGTGCCGTTCTTCCTGATCGGAAAGATGCTCGGGTCAAAATGCGTCTACGTGGAGGTCTTCGACCGCGTGGACAAGCCCACGATGACCGGTCGCATGCTCAACGGCGTGGCCGACCTATTCGTGGTGCAGTGGCCAGAGCAGCTCGATGTCTACAAGAGCGCCGTTGACCTCGGCTCTATCTTCTAGGGAGGGACGCACATGGTATTCGTGACCGTGGGCACCCACGAGCAGCAGTTCGACCGCCTGGTCAAGGCGGTCGACGATCTCAAGGCGGACGGGACGCTCGATGAGCCCGTCTATATCCAGACGGGTTACTCGACGTACGAGCCCGTCCACTGCGACCACTCGCATTTCGTGCCGTTCCGACAGATGAAGAGCTACATGGAGGGTGCCGATGTGGTGATCACGCACGGCGGCCCCTCAAGCTTCATCGAGGCCATGGCTGCAGGCAAGGTACCCGTCGTTGTGCCCCGCAGGGGCGACCTTGACGAGCATGTGAACAACCATCAGGCCGACTTCGTGCGCATCGTCGCGGAGCGCCAAGGCGGGATCGTGCCTGTCTACGACGTGATGGACCTTTCCGCCGCCATCGAGCGCGCCCGCGAGCTCTCGCGTGGCGTTACTTTTAAGAGCCACAACGCCGAGTTCTGCCGAGAGCTCGAGAGACTGATAGAAGGAATTTAACCGCATGACTAAACCCCGCGCTGGCATACTCAGTATGCAGAGGATCTACAACTACGGGTCCTTCCTGCAGGCTTTCGGCCTGAAGTCCATCCTGGAGTCCCTTGGCTGCGATGTGCAGTTCGTTGACTACGAGCCTGGCAAGTGCCTGGTCACGTCCCCGTCATCGAAGAAGGGCGTCGCCCGCAAGGCGGAGAAGGCCCTCGAGGTATTCCGCTACGACGCCCCGCTCAGGGACAAGCTCGCCTTCATCCGCTACAAACGCAGCTACGCCCAGCGCTTCTACCCGATGCTCGGTGTCACTGAGGAGCCCAACCTTGACCCCGACATCGACCTCCTGGTCATTGGCAGCGACGAGGTGTTCAACTGCGTGCAGGATAACGCTAATGTCGGCTTTACGCCCGCGCTTTTCGGCACCGGGTCGCGCGCTGGACGTAAGGTGACATACGCCGCTTCCTTCGGCAACACCACGCTCGACAAGCTTGACCGTTACGGCAAGCGCGAAGAGGTTGCGGGCTACCTCAAGCGTCTCGATGCCGTCTCGGCTCGCGATGCCAACACGGGTGCCATTGTTGAGTTACTTACGGGGGAAGCGCCGACCTTCAACTTGGACCCGGTGCTCGCCTACGACTATTTTGGCGAGTGCGGGCTGATTCCCGCCGAGGTCGACGAGGACCGCTACATGATCGCATACGGATACTCGGGCCGCCTCACGGCCGAGGAGTGCGCCGCCGTGCGCGCCTACGCCGATCAGCGCGGCCTCAAGGTGCTCAACATCGGTGGGGTTCAGGGCGTCTGCGATCGCTTCGTGGATTGCACGCCCTTTGAGGTGCTTTCCTACTTCAAGCATGCTGAGGCCGTGGTGACAGACACCTTCCACGGCACCATCTTCTCGACCATCTCCCATACGCCCTTCGCCTCCTTCGTGAGGAGCTCGGGCTACGGTAACTCCGAGAAGCTCACTGATCTGTTGAGCCGGCTGGGCCTGACTTCCCGTGCTGCAACTGGGGCGGGAGAGCTCGCCGCCACCCTTGACGCGCCCGTAGACTGGGCCGCCACTGACGCCGTCGTTCGCACGGGCCGCGAGACTGCGCGCGCCTATCTTAAGAAGGAGGTCTCCGTATGTATACGGAGCTAAAGTCCTACCAGATCATCATCGCCCTGCTCAAGGAGTATGGTATCCGCCATCTAGTGCTCTCTGCCGGCAGCCGTAACGTCCCTTTCGTGCACTCCGTCGAGGAGGATCCGTATTTCACCTGCTATTCCGTCGTCGATGAACGCAGTGCCGGCTACTTTGCGCTGGGACTTTCTCAGGAGCTCGGCGAGCCTGTCGTGATCTCATGCACCTCCTCCACGGCGACCTGCAACTACTGGCCGCCCGTCGCGGAGGCCTTCTACCAAGACGTGCCCCTCGTCGTGCTCACGTCCGACCGCAACCCCGCGATGCTCGGGCAGTGGGAGGACCAGATGATCGACCAGGTGGGCATGTACGACCGTCACGTGCGTAAGTCAGTCAACCTGCCTATTATCAACGACGTCGACGACGCACACTTCTGCGAGCGCCTTGTCAACGAGGCCCTGCTCGAACTCGACCACCACGGCTCGGGCCCCGTCCACATCAACGTGCCGATGAAGGCGTACAACAACTCGTTCAACGTCAAGGAGCTCCCGAAGGTCACTAGGATTCGCAGGGTCGAAACCGACCAGGTCGATGAGTGGGCTGCGTGCGCGGATCGGCTCTCCCGCGCCAAGCGCGTGCTCGTGGTCGCCGGCCAGCAGTCCTCCTGCCCCGCTGAGCTCGCGTGCGCTCTTGAGAGCTTCTCAACTAGCTACGAGGTGGCCATTGCGGCCGAGTACATGGCGAACATCCCTCGCGAGCACGCCTTCAACCCGACGCTATGCATGGAGTACCGCTACATCACGCCCAAGAAGTTCTCGGAGTTCGTGCCCGACGTCGTCATCTCCTTCGGCGGGAACATGACTGCCGGCCTTAAGGACATGCTGCGCAAGTTCGCAGGTTCGTACGAGCACTGGTCGATTCGTGAGGACGGCTCGGTTTGCGACATGTTTAGGAGCTTGACGAGGGTGTTTGAGTGTACCCCCGCCGAGTTCTTCACGCGCATGGCCAGTGCATCAACTTGTACGCCCGACGGTGACTACCTCGCTTCGCTCAAGGATTACGAGGCGTCCGCAAGGGTTCCGGAGCTTCCCTACTCGAATATGGCCGCCATTCGCAAAGTTGTCGAGCGGGTGCCGGAGGGATCCATCCTGCACCTCGCGATCAACAACGCCATTCGCCTGACGAACTTCTTTAAGCTCCAGCCTGGCGTCAAGGTCTACGCGAACATCGGAACTCACGGCATCGACGGCTGTCTCTCGTCTCTTCTTGGCCAAGCCGCGGCCAGTGGCAAACCCAGCTATCTCGTGATCGGCGACCTCGCTTTCTTCTATGATATGAATGCGATTCGTATCCGCCACGTTACCGACAAGGTCCGCATCCTCCTGCTCAACAACGAGGGCGGGGAGGAGTTTTACTTCAATAAGATGTGGAAGGACGAGGCCTCGGACCTTCACACCTGTGCTCGCCACCACACAAAGGCTGAGGGTTGGGTGCGCGAGTGCGGATTCCGCTACCTGAGCGCGCATAATCCTGAAGAGCTCGACGCGGCCATCGAGAAGTTTTTCGATAACAGCTCGGAGGGACCCGTCCTGCTCGAGGTTTTTTCCGAGATGAGCGCGGACTCCAAGCTCGTCTACGACGTCTTCGATATGACCCGTCCCCGCGACGCGCAGTCGGAGGCGATTCGCAAGTCCAAGGAACTCATCAAGGCGACCATCGGGCAGGAGAAGGCCCAGAAGATCGCCGGAATCTTCAAGAGGTAATGCATGGGATTCAAAAGAGTCATTCGCAAGGCCGCTAAGCTTGTCCTCGCATCGTCGCCTGAGAAATTCGTGAACGTCGAGGTCGCCCAAGTGAGTGTCGGCAGCCTGCTCAAGGATAAGACGATTGTCGTCACCGGCGGAGGGCGCGGAATCGGGCTGGCCATGGCAGAGAAGTTTGTTTCCGAGGGCGCCAAGGTCGTAATCTCCGGTCGCAAGGAGGCTACTCTCAAGTCTGCTTGCGAGAAACTTGGTGTCGCCGCGTCTTACGTGGTGGCAGATGTCTCCGAGGTGGAGCGCGCGAGCGAGTTTCTGGACGCGTGCGAGGCCAAGTTCGGCGGCCGCATCGACTGCTTAGTGAGCAATGCCGGTGTGAGCCTCCATGAGAACCGTTTCGACAACGTGACCATCGAGGGTTTCGATAAGCAATTCGGCATTAACATGCGCGGTGCGTATTTCCTATGCCGCGAGTTCCTTTGTCGTAAGGCGCGTGAGAAGGAGCCCTCGGGTGAGCTGCTTGTGATTACGAGCGAGACGGGTGAACAGGCATACGACATCCCATATGGCATGACCAAGGCCGCCATGGACAGTTTCGTACGCGCTGCTTCCAGACGGATGTATTCGCTTGGCGTTCGCGTCAATGCCGTTGCTCCCGGTGTCACGCTCTCAGACATGACACGTGATTATGCGGAGGCATCCGATGGGAATATGTACCGCGAATGCGCCTCTAGCCGCATCTTCAGGCCCGAGGAGGTCGCGGAGGTGGCGTGTTTTCTATTAAGTGATGCCTCTAAGTGTATTTCGGGAGAAATTATTCATACAAACGGCGGTAATCACATTAAAGCATTCTGGGATTTGAGTTGTGATGGCTAAATATTCAAACATTTCAGGTTGTGAGAAAGAGCCTGTTCGTGTGTTGCATGTTCTTCAAAGAATGGAGGCTGGTGGAACACAGGCGCTTTTAATGAATTTGTATAGAAATATTGATAGATCAAAATTACAATTTGATTTTCTTGTGGAATATACTGAGAAGCAGTTTTATGACGATGAGATAGAATCGCTTGGTGGTCGAATTTATCGTTCATCTATTCGTGAAGATTTTAATCTGCCTCGATTTAACAGATTTCTTAAAACATTTTTCGAGGAACATGACGAATACGATATTGTCCACTGCCATACATATTCAATCGGATATTTCGTTTTAAAAGCTGCAGATAATGCCGGTGTTTCTATTAGAATCGCTCATTCGCATAATAATAGAATGGGCGGCCATGGTTTATTTCTGAAAGCAATCATGCGTTCTTTATTTTCTATACATGCAAATCAGTTCATGGCATGTTCTGACGAGGCTGGAAGATTCTTGTTTGGCAATCGTGATTTTACCGTTGTTAAGAACGCCATTGATGTTGATAAATTTACTTTTGATAAGTCAATTCGTGCTGATGTTCGTCGTGATCTTGGTTTAGACAGTGCATTTGTTGTCGGTAATGTTGGCAGACTGCATCAGCAGAAGAATCAGACTTTTTTACTAGATATTTTTAATGAAGTATTAGATATCTCCCCTCTGTCTCTTATACACATCTGACGCTGCCGACGAAGAGGATAGTGTAGA
>CABRHR010000075.1 GCA_902470835.1 uncultured Collinsella sp. | reverse complement strand
CGTAGCGGGTGGTTTAAAGCTGGCCGCTGCGCGGCCAGCAGACTAAAGTCTTGAACAAAAGCGGCAACGCCAGTGATGGACGTTGCCGCTTTTCTATTGAGAAATGAATCTGGTTTTTCGTTACTCGGCAGTCTTGTCGAGAGGTTTCTTGAGGAAGCTCAGAACCAGGCAACCAACCACGGCGCCGATGGCAAGTGCCAGCAGGTACTGCACCGGGTTCGTGATGACCGCGATGACCCAAGCGCCACCGTGCGGAGCGGGGCTGGCGCAACCGAAGATCATCGACAGGCCACCGGCGGTCGCGGAGCCCAGGATGCAGGCGGGCAGCACGCGCAGCGGATCGGCTGCGGCAAAGGGAATGGCACCCTCGGTAATAAACGACAGACCCATGATGTAGTTCACCAGACCGGCCTTGCGATCGGCCTCGGTCCAACGGTTCTTAAAGAACGTCGTGGAAAGGGCGATGACCAGTGGCGGAACCATGCCTCCGGCCATGACGGCAGCCATGATCATGTTGCCCTGAACGGTCTGCTCGGCAAGGGCGGCGGTGCCAAAGACGTACGCGGCCTTGTTGATGGGGCCACCCATGTCGGTCGCCTGCATGCCGGCGCAGATGATGCCCAGCAGGACGATGCTCGTGCCGGAGAGGCCATTGAGCGCACCGGTGATGGCGGTGTTGATGACGCCCATGATGGGGTTGACGGCCATCATAAACAGGCTGGTCAGAAGAATGCCGAACACCGGGTAGATGAGCATGGGCTTGATGCCGTCAAGCGACTCGGGCAGCACGCTTGCCGCCTTCTTGAGCGCGTTAACGATGACACCGGCGGCAAAACCGACCAGCAGCGCACCCAAAAAGCCTGCGGAGACCAGCTGTGCCTGAGCGTCGGCATCCATGGCCGTCGTCAGATATCCGAGCGTAAAGCCCTGTTTGGCGATCCAGCCGCCCACAAAGCCCGCGGCAAGGCCCGGGCGGTCGGCGATGGACATGGCAATGTAGCCCGCAAGGATGGGCAGCATAAAGTTGAACGCTTGGTTGCCCGCCAGGTTAAAGAAAGCCGCGACCGGCGTGCTGTGACCGTAGGCGCTCGTACCCAGTCCTGCCTGGTCGAGCAGGAACGAGAGCGCCATAAGGATGCCGCCACCGACGACGAACGGCAGCATGTGCGAGACGCCGTTCATAAGGTCCTTGTAGACCCTGCGGCCCAGGCCCTCGGACTCGCCCTCAACGTCAGGCTGAGCGGACGCACCGCCGGCTACGTGATGGATGGGCGCATTGCCTGCCAGTGCGATGTTGATGAGCTCCTCGGCATCGTTGATGCCGCGCGTGACGGCACACGAATAGACCGGCTTGCCGTCAAAGCGGTCGAGCTCGACGTTCTTGTCCGCCGCGATGATGACACCCTTGGCACCCGCGATGTCGGCGGCCGTCAACACGTTCTTGGCACCGCCCGAGCCCTGGGTTTCGACCTTGATGCTCACGCCCATCTTGGCAGCCTGATCCTCAAGCCCCTTTGCCGCCATAAACGTGTGGGCAATACCCGTTGGGCACGCCGTGATGGCGACGACGTCGTAGGCGCCGCCTCCCGTTTTCTCGTTCGTAGCTGACATGTTTCCTCCTTTTGCACAAGCAGGCCCACCCCTCGCCTCCAGAGGGCCAAAACCTGCGTATTACCTTGTGTTTGCGTTTTGATTAGAGCCGATAGCTCCGACGGACATGATCACGTCGTATGGAAACAGGGGTACTGGGCAACCATGCCCGGCGGGGCCATCGGAACCACCACAATGGGGACAGGCACCTTTGTGGTGGTTTTAGCCTTGTCCTGCCCCTGTCGCTAGACCGTGATGACGTTGTCCATCGACTGGTACTTGGCGGGAACCTCGCCCGCGGTGATGATCGTTGCATCGCGGAAGTCCGCGAACTTGACGGGCGCCACCATACCAAATTTACTGGCGTCCGAGATTACGAAGCGTTTAGCGGTATGACGCATCGAGATACGCTTGACCTGCGCCTCCTCGATATCGGGCGTCGTAAAGCCTTGCTCGGCGGCAATGCCGTTGGAACCCCAAAAACCGCAGTTAAAGTTGTAGCGGTCCAGGGTTGCCAGGGCATCGGGACCAACGAGCGCCTCAGTCTCGGGCTTGAGCTCGCCGCCCAGCACCACGGTGCGCATGCCGCGCAGGGCAAGATGCTGAGCATGGAGCACAGAATCGGTCACATAGGTGACGCCCTCGAGATGCGGAAGATGCTCGATGAGCCTGAGCGTCGTCGAGCCCGAATCGATATACACGAAGCTATCGGGCTCCACGAGAGCCGCGGCACGGGCGCAGATGCGCTCCTTGTCGTCGTTGTGGAGGTCTCTGCGCTCGCTGATCGTCAGGTCGCGCGTTACGTGCGCGCGCTCAAGGCTCGTGGCGCCTCCGTGCACTTTGGCAATGCGGTGCGCGCGATCAAGCGTCTGCAAGTCACGTCGAATGGTAGACGGCGTCACGCCCAGGGCCTCGGCAAGCTCCGGCACGGTAACCGAGCCAGCCTGCTGTACCATCGAAACGATTGCGTTGAGCCTATCTTCCGCAAGCATCTCTTACTCCTCCTCGGGGTACACAACTCCCCAATCAGCGCGGAGCTTGGTCATGAGCTCCATAACATCAGAAGCATAGTCCAGAAGTTCGCACTTCGAATCGTCACCGACAACGGCCTTCTCCAGATCGGCCATCTCATAGCACAGGGCATAGGCCTCGATACCAGCGTGGACTTCCTCGCGGTGACCGTCTGCAGTCCACACGATGGTCGCGTGATCGGCGCGCGGATACTCGTTGACCTCGATATAGCACTTATCGAAGCTGATGACCGAACGCTTGGGCTGCTTGGAGTGGAGCGTAAGGCTCACAACGCCCAGCTGCTGCTCGGCGTTACGGCAGACGATGCCGCCCGCGACGTCGACACCGGTCTCGCAGGTGTTGCCCAGAGACACGACCTCGGTGGGCTGGCTGGCCATAAACAGGCGCATGACGGAAAGCGCATACACGCCAATGTCGAGCATGGCACCGCCGGCAAGATTACGGTTGTAGAAGCGGTTGGTCAGGTCGCCGTACTCTTTGAAGCTGCCAAAGTTGAGCTGGGCAAGGTTCATGCGGCCAAAGTCGCCCGCATCCATGCGACGACGCAGCTCCTGATACAGGGGCATGTGGAGCACCGTGGTGGCGTCCATAAGGACCACGTTGTGCTCGTCGGCGATAGCGCGGGCCTCGTCGAGCTCGGCGGAGTTGAGCGTAATGGCCTTCTCGCAGAGCACGTGCTTACCAGCGGCCAGCGCGGCGCGCAGATAAGTGATGTGCGTGTTGTGCGGCGTGGTGATGTAAACGGCATCAATGTCCGGGTCGGCGTAGAGATCGTCGACGGTGTCGTAAACCTTCTCGACACCATACTGCTCCGCAAAAGCCTGAGCTTTGGACACCGTGCGGTTGGCAACGCCCGCGAGCTTGCGGCCGGCAAGGGCGAGGGACTGAGCCATCTGGTTGGCGATAACGCCGCAACCGATCACGGCCCAACGGAGCTCGGGAGCCGTAAAGATGTCGTTAGGGAACGGCTTGTCCTGAACCGAAGCGAACGCAGCCTTTGCGGCCGCCGCAGCATCGAGCGGAGCCTGTTTGGAATCTGCCATGAGTGCCTCCTGTGTCATGGAACGTCTTTGATTTCTGACGGCTCTATATTCGCACAAATACGCGTGTATGTGCGTACTTCTGCGCGTATTACCGCCAAACGGTCATTATTCAACCGTAAACGGCGCATTTCTGCGCACGTTCACGCAATCCTGCGCACTCAAGTACGCAGAATTGCGCACCAAGTGATCCCCAGAAGAAAACGAACGTAACGAATCATCTGACCACAAAGGACTGTCCCAAACTGCCGGCAGGAAAGGAACGTCCCCGGATGCCGGCACATGGGGACGTTCCTTTCCTGCCGCATTCATCCAATCGCCGCGCATTACCACAGACCTCACCTAAGTTGCGGTGAAATAGGGATTGTTTGGCCCCCTAGAGCCCCTCATCAGTCCCCATTTCACCGCAACTTAGTTGAAGACCGTCCCCATCAACTAGCCGTTTAAGAACGTCCTCAACGGCCACTCATTTAAGTCTGTCCCCAATGACCACCAATCAACGGCCACTCATTTAAGTCTGTCCCCAATGAGTAGGGATAGAAAAAGGCCCGGGTGCCGTGAGGCATCCGGGCCTTTGCTAGCAACTTGATGTTGCGGGCAGCTTAGAACTTGTGGCCGCACTTCTTGCAGACGCGCAGCTTGTTCTTGCCGTCCTTCTCGTGACCGACGCGGGTAACCTTACCGCACTCGGGGCAAACGAGATTGACGTTGGAGGCGTCGATGGGAGCCTCCTGCGAAACGATGCCGCCCTGCTGGTTGGCAGCGTTGGGCTTGACGGCCTTCTTGACGACCGAAACGCCCTCGACAACGACCTTGTTCTCGGCGGGGAGAGCACGCAGGATAACGCCCTGCTTGCCGCGATCCTTACCAGAGAGAACCTGGACCTTATCGCCCTTCTTGATATACATATATCTCCCCTAACTACAGGGTCTCGGGAGCGAGCGAGACGATCTTCATGTACTTCTTGTCACGAAGCTCGCGAGCGACGGGCCCGAAGATACGGGTGCCGACGGGCGAACCATCGTTGTTGATGACAACGCAGGCGTTCTCATCAAAGCGAATGTAGGAGCCATCCTTGCGGCGGATCTCCTTAACGGTGCGAACGACGACGCAACGGACAACGTCCTTCTTCTTGACGTTGGCGCCAGGGGTAGCCTCCTGGACAGCACCGATGAACACATCGCCGATGCCTGCATAACGACGCTTGGAACCGCCAAGCACCTTGATGCAGCGAATCTTGCGAGCGCCGGAGTTGTCGGCGACGTTCAGCATGGTTTGCATCTGAATCATGGTAGATGTTCCTCCGAACTAAGAACCGAAGAGAGGTGCGCAGCCTTTAGGCGGCCTGTGGTATGCAAACCAGGCATACGCACATCTTCGGAAACGTACAAGTCGTAAGAGCGACTGCTTATTTAGCGCGCTCGACGACCTCGATGAGGCGCCAACGCTTCATCTTGGACATAGGACGGGTCTCCATAACGCGGACGGTATCGCCCACGCCAGCCGTGCACTCCTCGTCGTGAGCGTGCAGCTTCTTGGAGCTGGTCATCATCTTGCCGTACTTGGGGTGACGCTTGCGCTCGGTGATGGTGACGACAATGGTCTTGGCACCGGAGACGGAGGTAACGACACCCGTACGGACCTTACGCGAGTTACGCGAATCAGTCATGTTCTCTCCTTAGGTCCTACTCGGCGACAGCGGACTTCTCCGCTGCGATCTCGCGGGCGCGCTGCTCCGTGAGGACGCGAGCGATGTCCTTCTTCACGGTGTTGACGCGAGCGGTGTTGTCCAGCTGGCTGGTGGCCATCTGGAAACGAAGGTTAAAGAGCTCGGCGCGCATTTCCTTCAGCTTCTCAACGAGCTGAGCGTCCGAGAGCTCACGAATCTCTGCGGGCTTCATTAGTTCTCCTCCTTGGCGGCGGCGGCGTCCTCAGCAGCCCACTTGGCCTCGAGAGCGGCCTCCTCAGCCATCTCCTTCTCGATGCGCTGCTCAGCGTTCTTAGCAGCAACAATCTTGGTCTTGATGGGAAGCTTGTGCTGAGCAAGACGCAGGGCCTCGCGAGCGACCTCCTCGGGCACGCCCTTGACCTCGAACATGATGCGGCCGGGCTTGACGACGGCCACCCACTCCTCGGGGTTACCCTTACCAGAACCCATGCGAGTCTCGGCAGGCTTCTTGGTGATGGGCTTATCGGGGAAGATCGTGATGTAGACACGACCGCCACGCTTCATGTAGCGGGTCATGGCAATACGAGCGGCCTCGATCTGACGGTTGGTGATCCAATGGGCCTCGAGAGCCTGGATACCAAACTCGCCGAAATGCAGCTCGGTATTACCCTTGGCCTGGCCCTTCATGGAGCCACGCTGCACCTTGCGGTGAAGAATACGCTTAGGGGCAAGCACTACTGACCCCTCCTCTCGGAGTTACGACGACGAGGACGGGAAGAGCCCTCGAGTGCAGGGTTGGGAACAGGCTGGCCCGGGAGCTTCTCGCCCAGGTAGATCCAGACCTTCACGCCGCAAGCGCCCATGGTGGTGCTGGCGACAGCCGTGCCGTAGTCGATCTTGGCACGGAGGGTGTGCAGAGGCACGCGACCCTCGCGGTACCACTCACGACGGCCCATCTCGGCACCGCCGAGACGACCGGAGCACTGGATACGGATGCCCTTAGCGCCGGCCTTGCGGGCAGACTGGACAGCCTTGCGCATAGCGCGACGGAAGGCAACGCGGCCCTCGAGCTGCTCGGCGATAGACTGAGCAACGAGGTTGGCGTCGAGCTCGGGGCGCTTGATCTCGACAACGTCGACGGAGAGCTGGCCCTTGGAGACGCCAGCGACCTTCTCGAGCTCGGTGCGGAGGGTATCGATCTCGGCACCCTTCTTACCGATGACAACGCCGGGGCGAGCGGTGAGGATGATGACCTTCACCTTGTCGCCAGCGCGCTCGATCTCGACACGGGAGACAGCTGCGCGGGAAAGACGCTTCTCGAGGTACTTGCGGATCTCGAGATCGTTACCGAGGGTCTTAGCGTAATCCTTCTCTGCGAACCAGCGGGAGCGCCAGTTCTCGGTGATGCCAAGACGGAAGCCGGTGGGGTAGACTTTCTGACCCATACAGCTTTACGCCTCCTTTCGAGGAGCAACGACGACGGTGATGTGGGAAGTACGCTTCAGAATGCGAGAAGCGGAACCCTTGGCGCGGGGACGGATGCGCTTAAGCGTCGGACCCTCGTCAACATAGGCAGCGGCGACAACCAGGTTGTCGGCACGCAGACCGTTGTTGTTCTCGGCGTTCGCAACGGCGGAACGGAGAACCTTCTCGACATCCACGGCGACGGCGCGGTCGCAGAAGTGGAGGATGTCGAAGGCCTGAGCGACAGGCTTGCGGCGGATCAGATCGACCACCAGGCGGGCCTTGCTGGGGGAAACACGCACGTACTTAGCGACGGCGCGAACCTCGGTGGCCTCAGTTTCAATAGACTTAGTTGCCATTTACGGTTAACCCCCTATTTGGCCTTGTGGCCACGGAACGTACGAGTCGGCGCGAACTCGCCGAGCTTGTGACCAACCATGGACTCGGTAACATACACGGGCACATGCTTGCGGCCGTCGTGGACGGCGATGGTGTGACCAACCATCTCGGGGAAGATGGTGGACGCGCGGGACCAGGTCTTCACGACGTCCTTCTTGCCAGCCTCGTTCATCGCGGTGATACGCGAGAGAAGGCGAGTCTCCACGAACGGGCCCTTTTTGAGACTTCTGCTCATAAGTGCTTTCTCCTAAAACTCGGTATCCGAAATTACTTCTTACGGCGACGAATGATGTGCTGGTTCGAGACCTTCTTCTTCTTGCGCGTACGAAGGCCCTTCGTCGGCTTACCCCAGGGGGTAACAGAGGGACGACCAGAGGTGTGGTTCTTGCCCTCGCCACCGCCGTGCGGGTGGTCGACAGGGTTCATGACGGTACCGCGGACGGTCGGGCGCACGTTCATGTGACGCTTACGGCCGGCCTTGCCGATGACGATGTTGGAGTGATCGGCGTTGCCGACCTCACCGACGGTGGCGCGGCAGGTAACGAGGATGCGGCGCATCTCGGAGGAAGGCATACGGACGATAGCGTACTTGCCCTCCTTACCCATCAGCTGGCAGGAGTTACCGGCGGAACGGGCGATAGCAGCGCCCTTGCCCGGCTGGAACTCGACGGCGTGGATGAGCGTACCGACGGGGATGTCGGCGAGGGGCAGAGCGTTGCCCGGCTTGATGTCGGCGTCAGAACCGGACATGACGGTCTGACCGACCTCGAGGCCCTTGGGGGCCAGGATGTAGCGCTTCTCACCGTCAGCGTAGTGCAGCAGAGCGATGCGAGCGGAACGGTTCGGATCGTACTCGATCGTGGCAACCTTGGCGGGCACGCCGTCCTTGTTGCGCTTGAAGTCGATCACGCGGTAACGACGCTTCACGCCGCCGCCCTGGTGGCGGGTGGTGATGCGGCCGTTGTTGTTACGACCGGCCTTCTTGGGCAGGGGCTCGAGAAGAGACTTCTCGGGCTTGGTGCAGGTGATCTCGGAGAAATCGGAGATCGTCTGCCAACGCCTACCAGCGGAGGTCGGCTTAAGGTGCTTTACAGCCATTACAATCCCTTTCAATAGGAATCCGTTAGCCATCGCAGACAGGGATACGAGGTTCTGCCTCGGGTGCGATGACACCGGACGTATACACGGTTCCGGGCGTGTCCATTTTATACGCCCAAAACCTTGAGCTCTCGCCTCCCCTATTTGGGAGGCATGAGCTCACTCAACAGCAGCGAGTCTTAGGCCTGGTTGCCAAAGACCTCGATGGTGTCGCCCTCGGCCAGCGTGACGATGGCCTTCTTCCAAGAACGGGTCTTGCCGGCGACATAGCGCACGCGCTTGGTCTTGGGCTTGACCGTCAGGGTGTTCACGCGAACGACCTTGACGCCGAAGATCTCCTCGACAGCGTCCTTGATCTGATACTTGTTAGCATCCTTGGCGACCTCGAACGTGTACTTGTTCAGCTCCATGCCGGAGAAGGAACGCTCGGACACGATCGGACGGATGATGATCTCGTGGGCGGTCATTTATGCAAGCACCTCCCCGAAGTGAGCGGCGATGTCGGCGGGCATCAGCACAGCGTTGTTGTTGACGAGATCGTAGGTGTTGGCCTCGTCGGCAGTGATGATGAACGTCTTGGGAATGTTGCGGAACGACAGGTAAGCATTGACGTCCTCATCGCGAACGATGATGGTCAGACGCTTGCCCTCAAGGCCGAGAGCCTTGAGCATGGCGACGGCAGCCTTGGTGGAAGGCTTCTCGAAGCCGTAGTCGTCGACGAGCACGAGCTCGCCATCGGCCAGCTTGGCGGACAGCGCAGAGCGCATAGCCAGCTTGACCTCCTTGTTGTTCATACGCTTAGCGTAGGAACGGGGCTTGGGGGCGAAGACGACGCCACCGTGACGCCACTGGGCAGCACGGATGGAACCCTGGCGGGCACGGCCGGTGCCCTTCTGACGCCAAGGCTTCTTGCCGCCACCGGAAACCTCAGAGCGACCCTTAGCAGACTGGGTGCCCTGACGCCAAGAGGCCATCTGGCACTTGACGATGTGGTGCATAACGTGGATGTTCGGCTCGATGCCGTACACCTCAGCGGCGAGCTCGGCCTCGGCGACCTTCTTGCCCTCGCTGTTCTTTACTTCAAACTTTGCCATTTAAGTGTTCTCCTTGGTATGACGCTGGGCTAAATGGGCTGGGCCCTTAGGCCATACGGATGGCGACGAGACCATTCTTGGCACCCGGGACAGCGCCCTTGACCAAGATGAGGTTCTGCTCGGCATCGATGCGGACAACGGAAAGGTTCTTGACGGTAACGCGCTCGTTACCCATGTGACCGGCCATCTTGACGCCCTTGAGGACGCGCGCAGGATAGGCGCACTGACCGATAGAACCGGGGTGACGCTGGAAGTGAGAACCATGCGTCATAGGACCGCGGCGCTGACCCCAGCGCTTGATGCGACCCTGGAAGCCCTTACCCTTGGAGGTACCGATGACGTCGACCTTCTCGACATCAGCGAAATCAGCGACGGTGACGACCTCGCCGACCTTGTGCTCCTCGCCGTTCTCGACGCGGACCTCACGAAGGAAGCGGACAGGCTCGACGCCAGCCTTGGCGAAGTGACCAGCCATGGGCTTGTTCACGTTCTTGGCCTTGATGTCGCCGAAACCGATCTGGACGGCGTCATAGCCGTCGGTTGCCTGAGTTTTAACCTGCGAGACAGCGCAGGGGCCAGCCTGGATGACCGTGACGGGAACGACGTTATCGTTCTCGTCCCAAACCTGGGTCATGCCAATCTTGCGGCCGAGAATCATGCTGATCAAGATATGATCCCAACTCTCGCGTGGTCTTGGGACAATGCGTACACCACCGAGCGTACGCCCCTAGAGGACCACTACTTACACGACGTGCTCCCCAGCCTTGTATTGCGTCCGAACTACCTGACAACCCTATTAAGCAGGCATTTTGTCCAGCCAGAATACTCCCCTGGTTTCACACAGCTGTTTAGTATACACGGCTGCGGGCGTATCCATCGAGATTCATATTTCACTCACATTGTTTACGCAGGTAAAGTGCGTGGAGTCGCCTGGGCTTGGCAGAGGGGCGGCGAAATATATTAAGTTTGCTGCTCTACAGTCCTGCGCAAGACGGAAAGCACATTAAGTGCTTTCCTTTGCGTGCGGAACTCGCGA
>CABRHR010000074.1 GCA_902470835.1 uncultured Collinsella sp. | reverse complement strand
TTGACCGCACCGGCGCCGACACACTGAATGTTGACGGGCACACCATCCTTGACCATGCCGGCAATGGCGCCGGCAACGGACGCGGGCGATGATTTGCTTGATACCTTCAGGCAATCCATGAAGAAACTCCTGCGTTTAAAAGTACGTTTTAACTGCAATAACTGTATCGTACCGAGTGGACTCGGTAAAGGCACTATTCCTCTTTGGCAAGATCGAATGTCACGGTGATTCGATCACGCGAAACGCGAATCTTTGGGTCGCCGCAAAGGTTGAGATAGTACCGGGCGGCAAGGTCATTAAAGTCGCGCTCCACAGCACGCGAAAACTGTGCCATGTCATCCTTGGCAATACGTAGCCCGCGACGATCCTTCGCGAGATCGACAGGAGCCGGCGCATGCGAGGACGAATCACGCTCGCGCAGCAGACGCGCGGTCACACCGCGAACGGGCTTAATCTGCCCTGCCAAAATGCGATGTGCCGTGCGCTCGGACATCTCAAGACCCAAACCCGAGCAGATACGGATAAAGTCCTCGGCATCAGAGGCAAGGCCTAAACGATCGACAACAGGAAGCTCGCATTCATCATCGATGAACAGAAGACGCGACGTATCGAGCCGGGTAGATGCCTGAGCGTAGAGGGTAGCGGCAATCTCAGACGGAGAGCCCAGATAGACATCGCAACCACGCAACTCCTCGAGCGCAAACTCACAGGCAGCGCGAATAATATTATGCGGACCGCGAGCACAGACATAACGTCCGTCCTCATCCTTGATGGCCTGGGGCCAGCTGGACTGATCAGCACGCTCGTTGAGGCGGTCGGCCGCGACGCTCACCTTAAAGGCTGAACCAAGATTGACACCAGACGTGACCACACGGGCCTCGTCGGTGTTCTGCTTGATCGAAAACAATGCCATGCCACGACCGTGAACGCCCCAACGGTCCATCTTCATGCTCTCAAGCTTGGAGGTAACGCGGGCATCGAAGATTCGCTCTTGCATATCCTGCGGAACGCCCGAACCGTTATCCAGAAAGACAAGCGTGCGGACGCCATCTTCCTTGGTCGTGGCGAGATAGACCTTGTCGGCGCCGGCATCGCGAGCATTACGGAGCATTTCGATGACGATATCCTCGACATGCTGAATGTCGTGCTTTGCCTGGCGCCGCTCGGCCTCCGAAACGCGGAGGCGGACATACCCCTCGCCAAGGTTCTCCTCGACGCGAAGGTTGCCCTCCCCCGACATCGACGCGATAAATGAGATGAGCTCGTTCGCGTCGCTCATGTTATTTAGCGATATCGACAGCGCGGCTCTCGCGAATCACGACGACGCGCACCTGACCGGGATACTCCATCTCTTCCTCGATCTGATGGGCGATATCGTGAGCCAGGACCGTGGACTGGGCATCGGAGATCTTGTCCGGCTGAACCATGACGTGGACCTCGCGACCAGCCTGCATGGCATAGGTACGCTCGACGCCATCATGGGAGTTGGCAATCTCCTCGAGCTTCTCAAGACGCTTGATGTAGTTCTCGGCAGACTCGCGACGGGCGCCGGGACGAGAAGCGGAGACGGCGTCGGCGGCCTGTACCAGAACATCGAGCACCGTGTTGGGGTCGACATCGGCATGGTGAGCCTCGATAGCGTGGACGATAACGGGCTTCTCGCCATAACGGCGGGCAAGCTCGGCGCCGATGACGGCATGCGGACCCTCGACGTCATGGTCGATTGCCTTGCCCAGGTCGTGCAGCAGACCGGCGCGCTTGGCGGTCACAACGTCCAAACCTAGCTCGGAAGCCATCACTCCGCACAGATCAGAGACCTCGAGGGAATGCTGAAGCACGTTCTGACCAAACGAGGTACGGTAGCGCAGGGCGCCAAGGGTCTTGACGATTTCGGGGTGCAGGTCGTGGATGCCGGTATCGAAGGCAGCCTGCTCGCCAGCCTCGCGCACGCGCTGCTGAACCAGGTCGGCAGCCTTGTGATACATCTCCTCGATGCGGGCGGGGTGAATGCGGCCGTCGGCGATGAGGTTCTCGAGGGCGACACGGGCGGTCTCACGACGGACCGGGTCGAAGCTCGAAAGAACGACGGTCTCGGGCGTGTCATCGATCACGAGATTGACGCCGGAAACCTGCTCGAAGGTCCGGATGTTGCGACCCTCGCGACCGATGATACGGCCCTTGAGGTCATCAGAGGGAATGTGCACGGAGGTAACGGTAACCTCGGCAGTGTGGTCGGCAGCGCAGCGCTGAATCGCCAGGGACAGAATCTCCTGGGCGGTCTTGTGGCACTCAGCGCGAACCTGCTGCTCGGACTCGCGAATAATCGTGGCGGCCTCGTGGGTGACCTCGCCGCGAACCTTATCGAGGAGCTCCTTGTGGGCATCCTCGCGGGTAAGGTCGGCGATACGCTCGAGCTCGGAGGTCTGCTTTGCGCAGAGCTCCTCGAGCTCACGGGAGCGCTTCTCGACCTGACCGGCCTGACTGGACAGCTGATGCTCGCGCTTGTCGAGAGCGTCGTTGCGGCGATCGAGGGATTCCTCGCGCTGCATCACGCGGTTCTCGAGCGTACGAATCTCGCTCTTACGCTGCTTGTCCTCGGCCTCGGCGGCCTGCTTGTTCTTGATGATCTCCTCTTTAGCCTCGAGCAGAGCCTCTTTTTTGAGGGTCTCGGCCTGACGCTTTGCATCACCGATCAGGGACTCAGCCTGTGCGTGTGCCGACTGGATCTTTTCGTCGGCCTCGTGAAGACTACCCTGCTTGGCGGTGCGCATGTAGGCAATGGCGGCGATGGCACCCAAAACGATGCCAACGAGCGCTGCAATGATAGGCATGCTCACTCCTTTTTATGGATTCGTTACACAACAAAGCGAACCGTCCTTATGAACGGCTCGCGACATTTGAGTAATATGGGCGCAGCTTATGCGGGTCGGATACAGATAAACATATAAACAAACTCATCACAGATGAGCACATATCACAAAGCAAATGACAGTATTTATCGTACGTTGAACCACAACAACTGTCAAATAAATGGCCCCAGTACGGCGGCTAAAACGCGGTGAACGGCGGGGCCACAAAACGCATACGCCTAAAGCGCACATTCCTCGCATTCGGCATCGAGACGTGCCTTAACGGCATCGGCGGCGATGTGATACGAGAAGCCCTTGCCCATCAAAAACCGAACCAGTTTTTCGAATCCGCGCGTCTCTGGAACACGCCGCTTGGCGAGCAGGGCTGACGCACGCGCCAAATCGTCTTCGACGGCAAAATAATCCTCGGGATAACCGGGAATGTCATCGAGCACAACATGACGTCGCTTGAGCTCGGTCTCGATTTTGCGCTGTCCCCAACCGCGCCGCTTGCGTTCCTCGATAAAGTACGAGCAAAAGCGGTTCTCGTCTAAAAAGCGATACTCGGTGGCGCGCTCGACGGCGAAATCAATCGCGGGCTGGCGAAAGCCGTAGCGAGCCAACTTGTCACGGACCTCACCCGTCGCATGGTCGCGGCGCGATAACATCTCAGTCACCATGGTAAGTGCACATTTACGCTCGATGAGCTGCACCGCCTCACGAAAGTTATCCCAATCACAGGGAAGATCGGGGCGGTTTTTGACATACAGGCGCGCGACCCGCACGGGAATCCAAATGGACCGCTCAAAACCGCCCTCAAGCTCACAATCGATATGTGCGCAAGGCTTTTTGGACGCATACCCGCTCGAGAACGAGGAGGCCGCCTTCTTATCGGGAAAGACGACCGTGGCCTCGGTCACCGTATACGACATGAGCGTAACCGCTACTCGTCGTCATCATCGAGCATGGCGGAACCATCGATGGCGTAAAGCTCGTCAAACTCCTCAGGCGCAGGCTGATCGGTCAGCTCTACCTCGGACGGAGCATCGTCATCAAACTCAAGCCCGCAGGCAAGACGGACCTTATGCTCAATCTCGTCGGCGCAATCGGGGTGTTCGCGCAGGAACGCCTTGGCAGCCTCGCGACCGTTGCCGAGCTTGTCCTCGCCATAGGCAAACCAGGAGCCCATCTTCTTGCAGATGCCGCACTCGACAGCCAT
This sequence comes from uncultured Collinsella sp., assembly GCA_902470835.1. Classification (GTDB taxonomy): domain Bacteria; phylum Actinomycetota; class Coriobacteriia; order Coriobacteriales; family Coriobacteriaceae; genus Collinsella. The sequence continues at coordinate 6,397 of CABRHR010000074.1, read as the reverse complement.
GTCCAGAATCGAGCCCTCCTTAGAGATGCCCGTACCGTACATAATGTCGAACTCAGCAGAACGGAACGGAGCTGCCACCTTGTTCTTAACGACCTTAGCGCGCACGCGGTTACCGATAACCTCGTCCTTAAGCTTAATGCTATCGATACGGCGAATGTCGATACGCACCGAAGAGAAGAATTTAAGGGCGCGGCCGCCCGTCGTGGTCTCGGGGTTGCCGAACATGACGCCGATCTTCTCACGCAGCTGGTTAATGAAGATGCACGTCGTGTTGGACTTAGACAGCGAGCCGGCGAGCTTGCGGAGCGCTTGGCTCATCAGGCGAGCCTGAAGACCGACCGTAGTGTCGCCGATTTCTCCCTCGATCTCGGCACGCGGGGTCAGCGCGGCGACGGAGTCAACAACGATGGCATCGATGGCGCCGGAACGCACGAGCATGTCAACAATCTCGAGCGCCTGCTCGCCCGTATCGGGCTGAGAAATGAGCACCTCGTCGATATCCACGCCGATACGCGCGGCATACGTGGGATCGAGCGCATGCTCGGCATCGATAAATGCCACAACGCCACCCATTGCCTGGGCCTCGGCCAGGATCTCGAGCGAAAGCGTCGTCTTACCGGAGGACTCAGGACCGTAAATCTCGACGATACGGCCACGCGGCACGCCGCCGATACCCAGCGCGGCATCGAGTGCCAGAGCGCCCGTAGGGATGGCCTCGACCTCGAGCTCGGGGCCACCGTCGCCGTACCTCATGATGGAACCCTGGCCGAATTTCTTCTCGATCTCAGCCTTGGTGGTGGCGATCATCTCATCGCGCTCTTTACCCGTCGTGCGAGCATGAACGGTACGTACGGGACCTGAATTCTTGGCCATGAATAGCCCTCCTCTTAACAACCTGCATCGATAATAAACGAACGGCTGTTCGTGGTCAACCGTTCAGATAAATCATATGCAGCCGACCTTTCCAAAACCCAACCAAAAGCCGACCAAACACTGACCAAATGCTTGACCATAAAGGGCCAAATAAGAACAAGGCAGGCAAAAATACACCTATGAACAGCACAAACGCTAAATTCTTCTGAGGTCCCCATCTCCACAATTAAGGGGCCCGGAGGCCCCTTAAAACACGTCTATTCCATAGAATCGAGCACGCAGACAATGCGACCCAATGCCTCCGTGACCGCATGGGCACGAACACACGAACGGTCGCCCTCATAGTGGCAGCGCACAGAGTCCACGACCGGCACTCCCCCATCGGCGGAACGATGTGCCCAGCCAATATAGAAAGTGCCAACAGGATCGTCCTCAGTACCACCGCCGGGGCCGGCATAACCCGTTGCGCTCACTGCAATATCGCTCTGGTACAGCTCCAGCGAACCCGACGCCATCTCGCGCGCAGTTTGATGCGACACCGCGGTGTAGCGGTCGAGCGTCTCCTGCTCAACACCCAGCACGCGATGCTTAATCTCATCGCAGTAGGTCACCGCACCGCCACGCAGCACCGCCGAGGCGCCCGGGATATCCGCAATCGTCGAGGCGATCATACCCGCCGTCAGCGACTCAGCCGTCGAAACCGTCACGCCCCGAGCGCTCGCGCGCTCGACGATATCGCGCGCCAGCTCCTCGTTATGTGCGGAAATCTGCTCAAAAGAGTCCGTCATACCCACCAGGACCTAGACCGAAAAGACGATCTTGCGGCAGTTCCAGAAGTACTGGGCGCCCGAGATAACGGTCAAGACAACGGCAACGGCATACAGGAAGCGCGACACCGAGTAGATGCCGAGCGTCAGCGCCACCGGGCCAAGGTGCAAGCCGGCCATAGCAAAAACGCACAGGTAACCGCAGATGGAGACCATCGTGGTTGCCGTCTTGTACTTGCCGAGCTTATCGGCCGCAACGACCACACCGGCCGCACTCGCGACCATGCGTAGGGCGCTCACCAGCAGCTCACGGAAAAGGATGATGAACACGGACCACACGGTCACCGCGCCAAAGTCCAAGAACAGCAGCAGGGCCGAGAACACGAGCAGCTTATCGGCGATGGGGTCCAAGAATTTACCGAAGTCGGTGATCTCGTTGCGCGAGCGCGCCAGATAACCGTCGACCTTATCGGTGCACGACAGGATCACATACAGAATGAAGGCAGCGGCGGCGAGCGGGCCGTCGAAGGTACTCCAATCCGTACCGGCAACACTCGTGTGAGACAGGGCCGACACGATCATGAACACCGGGATAAAGACGATGCGAACGCACGTCACGATGTTGGCGGGCGTCCAAACACTCGTCAGTTCCTTATTGCTCTCGTTTGCCACGATGCTCTCCTACTCCACAACATGGCCGATAAGCTCATAGCAGAAGCTATCGGTAAACTCGACAGTCAGAATATCGCCCACGGACGCCTCGCTGGCGTCCAAGTGGACCGCGCCATCGGAATCGGGCGCCTGGAACCAGGCATGGCCGATCAGCTCGGCGCCGTCCTCGGTCTCTTCGATACCGTCGACGATTACCTGGGCGCGCTCTCCCACATGCGCGGCAGTTGCAGCAAAACCGAGCGACTCGGCCAGGTCCATGGCCTCCTGGGCGCGCTCGAGCTTGACCTCTTCGTCGACCTGACCCTCCATCTTAGCGGCCAGGCTGCCCTCCTCCTGCGAGTAGGCAAAGACGCTCGTGTAGTCAAAGCCGACGGTGTCCATAAAGTCGATAAGGTCGCGGAACTCGTCGTCGGTCTCGGTCGGGAAGCCGACCATAGCCGTGGAACGGATCACGATGCCGGGGATACGCTCACGCAGATCGCGGAACAGGTCCTCGAGCTCCTGGCGCGAACCGGAACGGCGCATAGCCTTGAGGATGCGCGCGTCGCAGTGCTGCACGGGGATATCGATATAGGGCAGAACCTCGGGCGTATCGCGAATCGTATCGATAAGCTCATCGGTCATGCCCTCGGGCTGCAGATAGAGCACGCGGACCCAGACGTTGTGCGGGCGCACGGCCTCGGCGACGGCACGCAGCAGCTGCGCCAGATTGCGCGGCGAGCCCTCGGAGACATCCTCGTCAGCAAAGTCGGTGCCCCAAATACCCGTGTCCTGGCCGATCAGCACGATCTCGCGCACACCGCCGGCAACCAGGTCGCGCACCTCGGAGATAATGCTCTCGGCATTACGCGAGTGATAGCGGCCGCGGATGTAGGGAATCATGCAGAAGCTGCAGAAGCGGTTGCAGCCATCGGAAATCTTGACGTAAGCAACGGCGCCCTCGACAGTGCGCTTGACTTGCGGAATATAGGCAGCGATTTCATGCTCGACACCCAGCACGCCATCGATGACCGCCACGATGCCGTCCTCCTCGTCGGCCTTCACAAAGGCAGCGACCTCGGGCAGCTCATCAGGCAGGTCGTCGCCATAGCGCGACGGCACACAGCCGCACATGACGATGGGGCAAGAACGAACGCCGTCCTGAACCTCGTTGGCGAGCTCGAGCGTGGTCTCGATGCTCTCGGACGTTGCGGAGGCGAGGAACGAGCATGTATTGACGATGGCGATATCGGCATCCTGCGGGTCGAATGCTTCCTCGTAGCCTGCGGCGGTCAAAAGAGAACGCATGCGGTCGGTGTCAACCTCGTTCTTAGCGCACCCGAGGGTGATGTAGAGCACAGAGCCCAACGGTGTATCCATGTTGGAGAGCGGTCCTTTCGAATGATATTAGCGGTAGTTGATGAACTGCAGCGGCTGGCCGTAGTCCTGGTCGCGCAGGAACTGGATCACGGTCTGCAACGCGTCCTTCGAAGCAGAGGAAACACGCAGCTTGTCGGCCTCGATGGTCACCTTAACCTTGAGCTTTTGGTCCTTGATGTCCTTGTTGATCTTCTTGGCGGTCGCCTGGTCGATACCCTCGACGATATGGCCGAGCACGCGCACGGTGCCGCCCGACGCCGCCTGCGGAGCATCCCACGAGACAGCCTTGAGGTCGATGCCGCGCTTGATGAGCTTGGAGCTCAACACATCGATAATCTGCTTGGAGACAAAGTCGGCCGGGGCGTTGATCGTAAAGAGCTTGTCGCCCTTCGAAAGCTCAATCGTAGCGCCGGAATCCTTAAGGTCATAGCGCTGGGAAATCTCGCGCGTGGTCTGCTGGAAGGCGTTGTCGACCTCTTGCATGTTGACCTCGGACACGACGTCGAAGCTGGAATCTTTAGCCATGATGTTTCCTTTCGCGTACGAGCGGCTTAGTAGCTATCGTACGAATAGTCGGTAGAATCGGTGGGCGTCTGACCGTCAGTTGCGGTATCGGCGCCATCCGTGGACTGGGCATCGGAACCGTCGGTGGTATCGGTACCATCGGTGGTGTCGGTATCATCAGAACTTTCACCATTCTCGGAATCAGTCGTCTCCTTCTTGGGAACGGTGATCGTCACACGCGCCACGCCGGAGGTCTTGGTATCGTAACGGACCTTTTCACCGTTCTTGGTAACGGTGACATCGGAAGGCTTGGACGTGGTGATCTCGATCGAGGACTCGGGCGTGTACTCCTGCTCAAAGGGGCCAGTCGCCTGGGCGCCATAGACCGACTTGCCGTCGACCTTGACCTCAATCCACGCGGTCTTTCCCTTGGCAACGGAGACCTTGACCTTCGTAACCTCGTTCTCTTCCTTCTTGGCCGTCGTCTTGGTAGCGTCCGAGTCAGTCGACTCATCCGTCGACTCATCGGCGTCTTCGTCCTCGTCGACCGTTTCGGTCTTCTTAGAAGACTTCTTAGTCGTCGTCTTGGTGGCAGTGGGCGTCTCGGGCGTGGTCTCGGGCGCCGAAGATGCGCAGCCGCGCAGAAGCACCACGATGAGCACAATCAACAGCAACGCCACGGCACCGATGCCGGCGTAGACGATACGCGGATCGAGCCCGTTGTTTTGAGGAGTACGGGATCCGCCGCGTCCACGAACGGAACTGCTGCGGACGCCTCCCTGAGGCATACGACCACGATTGCTATCGGAACGGCCGCGATAGCCACCCTGGCCCTGAAGGCTGCGCTGACCCGAGCGGGGCGCAAGTTCACCGCGGCCTTGATAGCCACGCTGGCCCGAACGCGGAGCCGAAGAGCGCTGGCCATACGCCTGTGATTGAGAGCGAAGACGCGGCGTCACCTGCGTGGTATCGGCATCCGCATAGCCACCGCGAGAGCGTCCCGTAGAGGCACCACGGTAACCGCGATCGGAATAGCCGCCGTCGCCGTAGCCGGCACGAGGGTCACGCGCCACGCCGCGGGCAGCGGGAAGTGCACGGTCCTCGGGCATCGGCGTACTGCGGAACCGGTCACGCTGTGAGCGAATTTCCTCACCCGAACCCGTCTCGGTAATATAACCGGCCTGCTGAGGACGCTGTCCATAGCGGGTCGAACGACCGCCCTGAACCATCAGGAAGCGCCCGTTATCGACCGAGGAACGCGAATTGACGTAGCCGGCGGCGTCCTGAAAACGACCGCCCTGCTGCGACGTCTCGCGTTCGTATGCCATCAGGTCGTCAAAGTAGGCATTGACGACCTCGCGCGGATTGAGGCCCAAAAAGCGAGCATAGCTCGAAATCATGCCCTGCGCATAGCCACGCGGCGGCATCGAAGCAAAGTTACCGGTCTCGAAAAACTCGATGATCTGCGGCCTGATTTTGATGGTGTTGGCGACCTGCTGAATGGAAAGGCCCATTCGGCGACGCTGCTCGAGCAGCATGTCACCAAAGCGTGCAGCCATCAGAATCCTCCAAACTCACGATCTTCACGTGCCATCTCGGCGTCGACAGATTCCAGCGCGGCAAGCCCCTCCTCGTCCAACAGGACCTCGCGCGGCTTGGAACCGTCGGGCGGGCCGACGACACCCTTTTCTTCCAGCATGTCCATAATACGCCCGGCACGCGCATAACCTACCTTCAGACGACGCTGCAGGCCAGATGTGGAGCCAAGCTGCGATTCCACCACAATATGGGCGGCTTCCCAAATGAGCGGATCATCGTCTTGCGGCTCGGCGACACCGGTGCGGACAATGCCGCCGCCACCCGCCATGGACATGGAAGCGGGCGCCACGGCAGACAGGATCTCCTCGTGGTAGTCGGGCTCGCTCTGCGACTTGACGAACTCGACAATCTCGTTGATTTCGTCGTCCGAGACGAAGCAGCCCTGGATACGGCGAGGCTTGCCCCAGTCGACCTTGGAGAACAGCATGTCGCCCAAACCGGTAAGCTTTTCGGCACCCATCTGGTCGATAATGACGCGCGAGTCGATGCCCGTGGCGACGTTAAAGGCGATGCGGTTGGTGATGTTGGCCTTGATGAGGCCCGTCACCACGTTGGAGCTGGGGCGCTGCGTAGCCACGATAAGGTCTGTCTCTTATACACATCTGACGCTGCCGACGAAGAGG
>CABRHR010000073.1 GCA_902470835.1 uncultured Collinsella sp. | reverse complement strand
AGATAGCGTAGCGTCTCGTGGGCTCGGAGATGTGTATAAGAGACAGGGCTCTCCATGGCGCCGGACTTGCCGGTGCCGCCAAGGATCATCTCGCGGGTCTTCTCCAGATCCAAGCCGTTGAGCTCGGCAAATGCCATGGCATCGGCCATGCCGACCATGCAGGCGCCAAGCGACACCTGGTTAGCGAGCTTGGCTGCCTGGCCCTTGCCGGCGCCATCGAAGCAGCAGATGTTGGCCGCGAAGGTGGCAAGGATGTCGCGGACCGGCGCGATGTCGTTCTCGGTGGCGCCCACGATAGCCGTAAGCGTGCCGGCGATAGCACCCGACTCGCCGCCGGTGACGGGGCAATCAAACGCCATGCGACCGGAAACCTGGGCGGCCTCGGCAATGTCGCGCGCCAGCTCGGGCGAGCTCGTGGTAAGGTCGATCAGGACCGCGCCGGGCTTAGTGCACGCGAGCAGACCGTCGCCCGCCAGGTAGAGCTCCTCGACCTCGGAGGGATAGCCCACCATGGTAAAGATGACGTCGGCGTTCGCCGCGGCATCTGCCGGCGTATCGGCCCAGACGGCACCGCGCTCAACGAGCGCTGCAGCCTTGGACTTGGTGCGGTTGTTGACCGTGACGGGATAGCCGGCATCCAGGATGTGACCGGCGATGGGGGCACCCATGATTCCGGTGCCGATAAATGCGACGGAGAGCTTGTTTGCCATGAAACCTTTCCTTTTGGGTTGGGTGTTATTACCAGGTTGAATACTCGGTGCCAGCGTTTGGGCTGTGAGTCGAGGGCGATTACGGACGCAGCGCTTGCCTACTGGCCGCGCACGCGGCGGGCGATGCGGTCGGAAAGCGACGCCTTGTCGGCGCGGTTCTTACCCCAAAACGCGCAGGCCACCATGCCGGGGCCCACGTGCGAGCCAATGGTGGGGCCCACGGAGCTGCGAATGATCGTGACGTCGGCGCAGCCCTCCTCCTTACGGATGGCGGCTTCGAGCCAGTCGCCGTCCTTTTCGGCATCGGCCGTCATGATGGCGATGGGCATGGTGCGGTCGGGCACGTAGTTCTCGCGGAACGACTTGAGGATGGACTTGAGCGCCTTTTTGCGGCCGCGGTTGACGCCGATCAGCGACAGCGAGCCGGCAAGGTCGTAGGAAAGCTCGGGCTTGACATCGAGCTTTGCCGTGAGCTGCGCCGCCGCGGGCGGAATGCGGCCGCCGGCAGCCAGCGCATCAAAGTTCTCGAGCGTAAAGTAGCCATGCACGTAGGTCTTTGCCTCGTTTGCCCAATCGACCAGCTGCTTGGCGGTGAGCCCGGCAGAGCGCTGGCGCACGGCCTCGAGCGCCAAGAGTTCGCCAGTCGCGCAGGGCAGGGCGTTGTCGACCACGTAGAGCTCAAAGTCGGGGTACTCGGCGCGCACGGCGTCTGCCGCCTGGCACGCGGAGTTGTAGCTCGACGAAAGCGCCGAGGTAAAGCACAGGTAGACCGTGGGCGTTCCCTCTTTAGCGCACTCGGTAAAGAACTCGATATAGCGACCGAGCGACACAGCCGAGGTGGACACGCGGGCACCGGCGCGCATGCGGTCGTAGAACTCCTTGGGTGTGATGCTCGACCAGATGTCATCCGTGCGCTCCTCGCCATCGATGATAAAGGGGAAGCCCAAGATATCGACATCGAGGTTCGCGGCGACCTCGGGGCTAAAGTCGCAGCAGGTATCGACGACGATGCGGCAGCGGTCAGAATGGCCGGTAGATGCAGCCTTGTCCATCAAAGCGACTCCTTACGTAAAAAGGCGGCCACCCGCATGGGATGGCCGCCAACCGTTAACTCATGCAAGTTAACGTATTTTACTCGTCAAGTGTTTCGATACGGGGCTTGATGATGCCATATCCACCATTCTTACGGTGATACACCACATTGATAAGGCCGGTCGTCGCGTTCTCGAACACGTAGAAGTCGTGGCCGAGCAGATCGGTCTGCACCAGCGCCTGCTCCTCGGTCATCGGGGTGACGTCGATAACCTTCTCGCGGACGAGCAGGTCGTCCTCTTCCTCGGGCAGCAGCAGGTCGGCCAGATCCTCGACGCGCTCGACCGGCGCGACATCCGCGGCGCTGGCACCGCCCTGGCGGTTGTCCACGACCTTGGTCTTGAACTTGCGCAGCTGGCGGGTGACCTTATCGGCGGAGAGGTCGATGGCGGCGTACATATCTGCACCGTGCTCGGCAACGCGAATCACCGAACCGCGGGCACGAACCGTGACCTCGACGATTGCCGGGTTGGGGTTCGAGGGGTTCTTCTCATAGCGAAGTACAACGTCGACCGTCATGGGCTCGATATCGAAAACCTTGAGCGCCTCGCCGATCTTCTCATCCACATGCGCACGCAGAGCATCGGTTACCGTCGTCTTGCGTCCAGAAACCTTGATATCCATACGTGGCTCCAATCTGCCTCGGGGACTTACTGTACTGGCTATGTACCCATTGCCGTGTATTTAATCACGCGGATTCCTAAAGACCCGAATAACGATTGCTTGATACCGCATACCGAAGTCTCGCACTTTTCTGTGGCAAAGTGCGCTATAGGAGGGAGCCGACAGATTTGTATTTGGTCCCAAAAATTGGCTTTGACCTGCTGGTTTTATAGGGATGAAAAAGCCGGGCTCCCCTATTGGGGAAGCCCGGCAGTGCGTGTTGAAACCGTGAAGAGGTGCCCTTTCCAACGTATAGGAGACACCGCCCCTAGCAATAACTAGCTATTGAGTTTGTTAATGTCGTCGTCGGTGATCGCGCCCTCCTGGCTGGACGATTTATCCTCGGAGGATGCGGTCTCATTGTTGGAATCGGAAGACTCGCTGCCGGAGGACATGGTCTCACTGGACTCAGAGTCGCCCGGCTGCACGTTAGCGCCCGAAACCGTCTTAGTGGTGAGGTCGTAGGGCATCGTGCCATACCAGACGCAGTGGACTGCCTCGAGCGTACCGTCGACCGTGATGTCGTCGAGGGCATCGCTCACGGCACGACACAGTTCGTCATTGGACGAGAGGCCCGCAACACCAAGCGTCGAGGGCGCCTCGAGCGCACCGACATAGGAGATCTCGCTCATCAGGCGTGCAAGGTAGCCGCCGGCCGTGGAGTCGCAGATCACATAGTCGACCTCTCCGGACTCGAGCGCCTCAAAGCACTCGTTGATGTTGGAGTAGGTCTTTTGGTTGGCGGTGATGCTCTGCTTGGCAAGTGCCTCCTGCGAGGCCGAGGACATCTGAACGCCCAGGGTGGACGTGTTAAGGGTATCGGTGGAAACGTTTAGCGACCCACCATCGCTGGTTTTACCGAACACGGAAGCGGCATCGTACAGGCAGGTGCCGAGCGAGCTAATGTCCCCGTCTGTGGAGTTGATCTCGCCGATAAAGATATCGGCCTTTTTGTCGCCGAGCGCGGAACCTGCCGAGGACGCATCGACAAAGGCGACCTTAAGGCCCATGCGGCTTGCGAGGGCGCGGGCAGCGTCGACTGCATACCCCGTAAGCTCGCCGTCAGCGCCCTGCATCGCCTGCGGCGCATCGGAAGTATCGAGGGCGACCGTCAGGGTTCCGGGAGTGACCAGGGCATCGTCCGACACCGCCGGCGTGACGGTCTCGCGCTCGATCTGGTCGATCGTGGGAGTCGTGAACGTAGACAGCGGGTTGAACGCGCATCCGCTCAGGCCCAAAACGGCGATGACCGCTGCGGTCTCAGCACCTAACCGAGCCGCGTGCATCAAGCTGCCCCTCACCATGTCCACTACCCTGCCTTCTGTGTCGTATACGATCCGTGCGTTGCGCGGAATATCAGGTTGTTCCCACCAGCTGACCTGGTATTTGACCCCACACTTGCGCACCGGGGTGTTTGCTCGGGAGGCCGCAGCCACCTTCACGACTGACCCGCTCGCCCGCGAGGCGGTATTGCCCCAAAGAAAGTAGAACGGACGGTGCGGCTTACATCTAGGACGCGCCATGATCGCGCCGCGCGCACGCGGTCGCTTACGTGGATCCCTTTGACCGCGTCTGTCTTGGACTAGGACGGGCATTTCGTCCGTCCGCAACCACAGCCTGGTAGGAACGAAGCGCATTATAGCTAAGTTCAAGCTAAAGTTTAAGGTTAGGGGCGTCATTCGCATCGCGAGTACAGATTTCGCAGGTCGGAGCGGGCTATTCGTGCCCCTATGAAGCCCGGAGCTCCCCTACGGGGAGCTCCGGGGCACCCTTCTTAGGGTGCTCTGTGCAAAAAACGGCAAATATGAGTACTGTTACCAATTTAGTAGCAGCGTATTACCGCCTCACGAGCCCTTTTTGAGTTCCGCACAGCCTGCTTGGCGCCAAGATATTCCACATTCGTTTATTATCTCTTCGCTGAATCCAGGTTTTCGGCCCAAGTTTCTTTGTTTTTGCTGTCACTAATCTAGTAACAGTACTCATATTTGCCGTTTTTTGCACAGAGCATATAAACAGACCCCCTATAAAGCCATAGTTTTACGCTGGCTTGAGCCCAAAGCACGCTCGGAGCGTATTCAGCAGAGCATCTTGCCTCTTTCGACGAGCCTCTACGCGATTCTGATATCGCTTACCCATACGCTGGTGGATGCGCCATGCGAGCGCTTCCATCGCTTCCATGTCGCGGAGCATTTCGTTGTTGACCGTCGCGACCTCGATTCCCATAGTAATCAAGCCCGTGTTGCGTTTTTCGTCATGGATACGTCCCCTCCGGGAAGAATGGCCCAGCTCACCGTTGTATTCAAGGTCAAACCGGGCTGTTTCCTGATACGCATCGCAAACTGCATACGGCATCCCCGAGATTGCCTGTGCGCGGTCATCGAACTCGATCTTGTAGTCGGTCTTAAAAGGACCGCAGGCAAATCCGCCATAGGAAAACGGAAGCGAAAACATAGCAAGCATGATGCACTCCATGGGTGAGCGCAGGTTTTCCGAAAGATAGGGACACAGACGCTGCAGCTGCTTGGCCGCGTTCCCCTTGCATACCGCGAGGTAATCTGCCAGACGATCGGGCGTCAGCACCGGCTCAACCTCAAAGTAGCCCACATCTGCTGGCTGGTCCTTGTCCTTTGCAAGTTTATTCGTAACAGGCGAGGTGTAGGGAGGCAGATACTTCCCGCGGTCACTCAGCGAAATCTTAGAGCACAGCTCCTGGGCCAGGGCAAATGCCTGGATACAGCCGACCTCGCGGGCGACGACAACACAAAGGGCCTCGGGAGATAGACTGTACACCCCCGGTTCCACCTCTAGAATCGAGCCGGCGGGCAACCCGGAGCATACGGACCAGCCCACGCCAGGCATGCGGCGGCGCTGTGCCGCAGATCCCACCAGCAGGCACAAGTCTTCTTGGGCTTCGCCACTCACGGCCCCGATCCGCACCAAATCGGGAAGATAGATGTCCTCGGCCGAGGGCGACGATGCGTGCAGCACACGGCGCTCTTCATCGGGATCGAGGTCCCTCCAGCTGATGTAACCCATTTGTCGGCGCTCGGCGCGCATCATGCGCAGCGCCGAGGTGCCGGTCAGGATTACGGAGGAAGCCAGTTGCTCGCTTGTCGGCTCGTCACGCCGCGCTATCTTCACTGCCACAAAACCACCCCTACCAAACGCGTGCGATAGCGAGACCATCGACTGCCGCGGCGCCGGCACGCTTGAGCTCCGCCGAGGCCGCTGCCATAGTCGCACCCGTGGTAATGACATCGTCGATGAGCAGCAGGCGGCGGCCGTGCACGTCCTCAACCGTCTCGTACATGCCTTGGGCACGCTCGCGGCGCTCCTCACGGCCGAGTTCGCGCTGGTCGCCATGCCCGTACTTGACGAGAGCATCGAGCAGAGGAACACCCGACAGCTCGCAAAATGGACGCGCAATAGCCTCCATATGATCAAAACCACGCCGCCGAAACGCTGCCGCCGTCGCAGGCACAAACACCACCGCATCCGCACCGGACAGCACACCTCCTAAGCGTTCGGGCGCTACGACCTGGGCATGCAGGGCGGTGTCGTAGAGCAGCTCCGCCAGATACGGAGCCAGACGTCGCTCGCCCGCATCCTTGTACGCTTTAATGATCCGCGGCAGCGGATGCGTGTAAACGGCGCACGCCAGGCAGCGGTCGAGCGCCTCCGCCATTGCCGAGGACGTGCCCTCGACCGAACACTCAGTGCACAGCAAATCCCCAAACGGGGCGCCGCATCGGGTGCAGCTATGACGTGGGTCGATGAGCGTGAACGCAGCCAGGCAGTCTTGGCAAATAAGCGCACCGGCGCGCTCGCAGCCGGCACATCGTGTTGGCGACAATGCCTCGAGCGCCTCGCGTGCCACCCGCTCGGCAAACGGTAGCAATTCGTCCGCAAACGGTAGGGCGCCGGCGCCCTGCAGACGGCTCAATATGTTCAGATGGCTCTTCAAGACACAACCCTCCCTACGTTCGGTCGCAGGGAGGGTTGTTGATTCAGCGCTATGATACCCCGATGCGCTCGGGACAAGGCGGGCTAAATCCGCTCGCGGGCGTTATTCGCCCGCAGGCGGTTGTGGTGCGGACGAAGACGGGGTCGAGCCATCGCCACCATCCTGGCGCGGCTTGCGGGAACGGCGACGGCGACGGCGCTTTTGACCCTGGTCGGCCGAGCCCTCGCCACCGCGATCCTCGCGCGGCTCGCGCTCGTCGCGAGCGGCGCCACGCGAAGCCTTGGCAGCAGCTCCCCCGCCATCTCCGGGACGACGGCGCGTGACCTTGACCTCGCCATCCGAGACCTGATCGGCCACGGAGGGCACTGAGGGCTTCTGTTGCGCGCCCGAGGAATGGCGACGGCGCGGACGCGGCGCGCGCTCCTCCTCGCCACGTGACTTGCCGCCCTTGTCGGCAGGCGCATCGGAGGCCGAGGGGCCCTTGGAAGCGGCACCAGCCTCGCGAGCAGCTGCGGCGCGGAAGGCGTCCTCGCGCTCCTCGCTCGACAGATGACGGCGGCGGCGACGTGTGGGGTTCATGCCACCGCCGCGATTCTGCTGCTGGGGCTGCTGAACCTCGCGCTCGCGAGAGGCGTTCTTGCCCGCGGCTGCAGCCTCGGTAGCATCGCCCGAGCCCGCGCGCTTGCGGCGGCGACGGCCACCGGCGGCCTCCTCGGCCTCGGGTGCCTCGGCCTTACCACGGCCCTTTCCGCGGCCACGGCCCTCGCCCTGGCTCTGAGCAGCGCGAGCATCGGATTCGGCATCGCGACGACGGCGCTTGGGCATCGACGTGCCGGCCAGACGGTCGGCACTCGACAGGCCATCGCCCACGTCGACGCCGTTCTCGCGATCGAGTTCCATGAGCGCCAGGCGCATCTCGGGCGACTCAATGCGCTCGAGCACGTCGCGCGTCACGCAGTCGGGGCGGCAGTTGCAGCCCTGTTCGGCGGCCTTCTTTTTGCAGCCCTCCGAGCACGTCATATCGGCCAGGTTGACCTTAAAGACTTTGCCGTTCTCCAGGCGCAGCACCAGCTGCTCGCGCGGCGTGTCATATTCCTGAATACGCGCCTTGCCAAGCGGCGTATCGATGAGCGTCTTCTTTTTGGGCGCACGGCTCTTAAAGTCCTTGTAGGCCTCGAACTCGTAGCGCAGGCAGCACATCAGACGACCGCACACGCCGCTGATCTTGGACGAGTTGAGCGGCAGGTCTTGCTCTTTTGCCATGCGAATCGAGACGGGTTCAAACTGTCCGCCAAAGCGCGTGCAGCAGAGCTCCTGTCCGCACTGGGCGTAGCCACCCACCAGGCGGGTCTCGTCGCGCACGCCGATCTGGCGCATATCGACGCGAATGTGCAGCGTCGAGGACAGATCCTTGACGAGCTGGCGAAAATCGACGCGCTCCTCGGCCGCAAAGTAGAACACGGCCTTCTCGCCGCCAAACAGGTACTCGACGCCGACCGGCTTCATCTCGAGGTCGAGCTCCTTGACCAGGCGGCGGAAGTCGACCATGGCCTCGTCGCCTTGGATGGCCAGGTCGTCGGCAAGCTGCAGGTCGATGTCGCTCGCCACGCGCAGCACGGGCTTGAGCGGCTGGCCAATCTCGTCTTGCGGCACCTCAAAGGGATCGGCCGTGACCAGGCCGATCTCGGTTCCGCGCTCGGTGGAGCAAATGGCATAATCGGCCTCGAGGATATCCAAATCCTGCGGATCGAACCACAGGTCGCGCGAGGCGTAGGTAAACTTAACGGGTACGACTAACGGCATTTCAGTGCCTTCCTGATATCGAACAGCATGACCTCGATGGCCAGCTGGGGAGTAACGTTTCTGGCGATGTTGCGCTCGGCGGTCGCGACTGCCTCGAGCGCCCGGGTGGCACCCGCAACATTGGTCGCGGCGGCAAGCCGACCGATCGTGTCGCGCACGTCTTCGTTCACCACGTCGGCTGCCTCGTCCTGAAGCGTCAGCAGCACATCGCGCATGAGCGTCCGCGCGCTCGCCAGCGCTTCCATGATACCCGAACGCTCGCGCGCGTTGAGTTCGCGCTTGTTGCGGTCCTCAAGCTGCTTCAATGCTCCACGCGACAGGTAGTCGGCGTTTTGCTCGAGCACCTTTTCCTGCGTGGACTTGACCTCGGCGAGCGGCGCCTTAACGGCGACGATGAGCGACTTGGCGCGGCCGAGCACGTCGGCCTCGTCGGCGACGATGAGCGAATCGATGGCGCGAACCATCTGACGGCGGGCGTCCTGGCGCTCGGCGCTCTTGAGGAACTCGATGCCACGCGTGGGGCTTCCCGCTACGGCGACGGCCATGCGGCAATGCGCAGGGTCCTGACCGGTGGCGCGACTCACGGCCTGCACGGCGACGGCGGGCGATACCAGCCGAAACGGCACGCACTGGCAGCGGCTCACGATGGTGGGCAACATCACGTCTGCCGAGGTGCCCAGCAAGATGAACATAACGCCCTCGGGCGGCTCCTCGAGCGTTTTGAGCAGTGCGTTGGCGGTGTTGGCGCGCAGTTGCTCGGCACGGTCGATGATGTAGACCTTGGCCTTGGCACGGATGGGCGCCAGAGGCACGTCATCGAGCAGCTCGCGGGTCTGGGCGATGAGGTAGCCCGTGGCGCTCTCGGGCGTGTAATAGTGCACGTCGGGGTGCGTATGGCGGGCGACGCGCACGCAGCTATCGCATGAGCCGCAGCCATTCTGCTCACACAGGAAGGCTTGGGCGAGCGCCCACGCGGCGTCGAGCTTGCCCGCGCCGGGCGCGCCCAAAAACAGGTAGGCGTGCGATGCGCGACCGCTGGCGACGGCATTGGTCAAAAAGTCGCGCACGCGCTCTTGGGTGTCGAGCTTGGCCAGCAGGCTTGCCTGAGCGGGGGCCATGTTACTCGGCCTCCTGGGCTAGCGCGGCGGTGACGGCGTCCCGGGAAATGTCGAGGCCGTAGGCGCGAACCTGCTCGACCGTCTGCGCGAAGACGTCCTCGATGGACGCGGTCGCGTCGATGAGCTTTACGCGGTTTGGTTCCTCGGCGGCAATGGCGCAAAATCCCTGGTAGACGCGCTCTTGGAAGGCCATGCCTTTTGCCTCCATGCGATCTGCCGCGCCACGGGCTGCCATGCGTAGCGCCGCCTGCTCGGGTGTGATGTGGTAGACGAGCGTGAGCGCCGGATGCGTACCGGCGACAGCCAGGTTGTTGGCATCGCGTACCATCTGACGGTCGAGGCCATCGGCAAACGCCTGATAGCAGGTCGTGGAATCGTAGAAACGGTCGCACAGGACCACCTTGCCGGCCGCAAGGGCGGGGGCGATGACCTCGTGCACCAGCTGGGCGCGTGCGGCCTCGTAGAGCAGCAGCTCGCAGGTGTCACCCATCGCCGTGTTGGCGGGATCGAGCAGCAGAGCACGGATCTTCTCGCTGATGGCGGTACCGCCCGGCTCGCGCAGGCTCACAACCTGGTAACCAGCGAGTTCAAGAGCGCGGGCAAGCAGGCGCGCCTGCGTGGACTTGCCGGCGCCATCGACGCCCTCGAGCGTGATAAAGCTATGTTGAGCAGGCTCAAAAGCCATGGGCGCAGCCCCTTCCTACAAGGCGCGTAAATGCGATTTATAGCAACCAAGCCATGATACCCCAGTGCTCGGTGCGTCCCCAATGGCTAAAGGTGCCTTTCCAAAGTTGCGGTGAAATAGGGACTGATTGAAGCTCTGAGACCGCCAAACAGTCCCTATTTCACCGCAACTTATGATGGGGAATTTGGGGTGCTGGGTATAATCGTCGTATTGCATTGAAATGTGGCGAAAGGAGTGGCAATGTCTCGGTATTGCGCCTCGTGCGGCAAGCTTCTTGCAGATAATGCCAAGTTCTGCACCTCGTGCGGTTCACCCGTTGAGCAAACAACCGCGAGCGATAGGCAGCCCGCTTTTGAGCAGACCGGTTCCCTCGATACGCCGCAAGCCAAGGCGGACGACCCCCTCGCCTATCGCCCCGACCCCGCCGCAGGCCCTGTCTCTTATACACATCTCCGAGCCCACGAGACGCTACGCTA
>CABRHR010000072.1 GCA_902470835.1 uncultured Collinsella sp. | reverse complement strand
CGTGGGAGGCCAGGGCGCCGCTGACCGGTGGACGGCACCGAGCCGTCATCGAACTTGGAAGGGGGAGGCCTCGCGGCCTCCCCCTTTTTTGCGTTTGCGTGGCATAAATGACTCATTTACGCCAGACGATTTAATTCTTTTTGGTATTGAGCTTTTATTTAAAGAAAATAAAACGAATAACAAGGGTAACTGCTATGGCCGCAATGATCAAAAGCAAGATTGCCAGTCGATGTTGCTTGCGTCGTTTACTTGACGAAACGAAGATTGATTTTCCTTGTTTTGGCGTCTCGAGATAACGAGCCGAATGCGTTAAGGTTTGCTTAGGTCGGGGACCTCTTTGCTGCCGAGTTATGGGCGTTTTCGTCGGGTCGTCATTGATTGCGCTGTTTTTTGATAACGGTGCATCTTTCAGATATACAGGGTCTCCCGAGGCGACGCCCATATGTTTACGTCCCGTTTGGGCATCCTCGAGCGTTTGATATCGATTTCTCGTCACATACTCGGGCTCAGGATCATTAATGGGCTCTTGCGAGATGTGGGGGCGATGGAACCGTGGCGGCTGCGTGGAAGTTTCTTCCCCCTGCGTCTGCATAAACATTTTGTTCTGGTTCTGGTCGTCCATGATGCCCTTTAGCTCGTTACCAACAACGTGTACGCGCTCATTGTAAGCCCCTTGTTATTTGTAGCTGCGAACATACTTGTTATTTAAGCTCTGGTTCAAAGAACCTCAACCTTATTTAAACCTGAGTCACACACACTTAGATATGCTTATAGTACTGGACTCAAAAAACTTTATAGTCGATGTATATATAAGCACTTTTTGGGCATATATAAGAGCGTCAAAAGAAGTCCCAGTCACCTAGAAGATGGCTCGGCAGTCCTAAAAGGAGTGGTAAACATGGCAAGCATGGTTCCTTATCGTTCGGTTTTTGGCGTTCGTCCTTCTGCTAGCTCGCTGTTCGATCTGTTTGATGATATGACCGACCTTGCAAACAACTCGATTGCTTCCAAGGCGTTTCCCGTTGACGTTGAGGATAAGGGCGACGGCTATGAGGTCAAGGCCTATCTGACCGGTGTCGCCAAGGACGATATCGATGTCGAGCTCAATGAGGGCCGTCTGTCCATTAGCGTGAATGTCGAGGAAGACGAGGAGAACGAGGGCAAGAACTTCCTGCAGAAGGAGTTCAGCTCGTACAGCGCGACGCGTGGCGTGTATCTAAAGGACGCTTCGAGCGAGGGCCTCTCGGCTAAGTACGCTGACGGCATCCTGACCGTTACGGTTCCCAAGATCGTCGAGAAGAAGAACGTTACGAAGATCTCCATCGACTAACTTCGTTGGTGTTCTGCGCTATTAAAAGACAGCAAAAGGGGCTGGGAAGCGATTCTCGGCCCCTTTTGCTGTCTAGGACAGTCTATTGAATGGTTGCCGGCTGATATTGACTCGCAGGGCGTATCGAGAGTTTTCGCGATCCTTGGAGAAGGGTTGCGGAGCTGCCGACCTCGTCATCCAGGGTTGCGGCCAGAGCTTTGGCATAGCTTTTGACGGTAAGGCTCGGACGATTGTTTTCTTGGCTGATATGCATGGCAATGAGCTGTTCGGTGCGATCGGTAACAAGTTCGCGCGCGGCTTCGGCGGCTTGGCTGTTGGAGAGGTGTCCCCTTGCAGACAGGATGCGCTCCTGAAGAAAGCGGGGATATTCTCCCTCGCGCAGCATGGTCACATCGTGGTTGCTTTCGAGTGCGAGGACTCGACAATCTTTGAGGGTTTTCATGGCTTGGCTCGATAGCTCTCCGGTGTCGGTGGCAAACCCAATGGAATCATCGAGAACATTGAATCGATAGCCGACTGGATTGATGACATCGTGTGACGTTGAGTAGGTTTGCACGTGGATGCCGGCAATGGATAGGGTGTCACCGGGATCGAATTCCATGACAGGCAGATGCGAAAGATTTTCTTTGCTCGAAAGAGTGCCACTGCTGGCAAAGAGGGGGCCGTGCCAGTGCTTGCACCAGACATCGAGGCCCTTGATGTGATCGCTATGCTCATGAGTAATGAGAAGAGCCGAGACGTTGTCTGTCGAGAGCCCCAGTTCTGCCATGCGCTTTAATGTCTCGCGGCGAGACAGTCCGTCATCGACCATAATGAGCCCCTGCGGGCCCTCGATGAGTGCGCAGTTGCCTTTAGAGCCACTGCCGAGGATATGAAGGTGCAGACGAGACATAAGATTCCAAAGGATACAATGGGTGCGGACGAATAGAGGAGGAAGCGAATGCCAACGGTATCACAGCATTACGGACACCATGCCGTGCCCGGGGCAGTCGATGAGACCCGAACGAGGCAGCAGGCTGCTCCTGTCGTGCTCATGGTATCAGGCGGCGCGGACTCGACGGCACTGCTTCTTATGGCGTGCACATCAAAGCTGGATATCCAAGACGGACGCGGTGTTGCCCCCATTGCTCGCGAGCGCCTGCATGTGCTGCATGTGAACCATCATCTGCGCGGCAAGGCGTCCGATGGCGACGAGGCCTTTGTGCGTGAGCTCTGCGCGAAATATGGTTTACCGCTGTGCGTGGAGCACGCTTATTTTGATGGGGAGTCGGGCAATATTGAGGCCGCGGCCCGCGAGGTGCGCTATGCCGCGGCGCGGAGGTATGTTCGCGAGCTCTGCGCCCAGACGGGGGCACCGCGAACGGCGGCTCGTATCTGCACCGCGCACACGTCTTCGGATCGCGCGGAAACGTTTTTGATGAACGCGATTAAGGGTTCGGGGCCCGCTGGCCTATCGAGCATTCCTCGCCGGAGGAATATCGTGGTGCGTCCCTTGCTCGACCTAACTCATGGCGAGCTCGTGGGCTATCTACAGGTACATGGTCAGCCGTGGCGTGAAGACGAGAGCAATGAGGATATCTCGTATCTGCGAAACTACGTGCGCCATCGAGTGATGCCGGTGGTGGCGCAGCGCAACGCGAGCGTCTGCAAGACGATTGGCGCCGCCTGCGAGATCTTAGGCGATGAGGACGCGTTTTTGTCTCAGCTTTCGGCACAGGCGTTTCGAAGCTGCCTGCGTAAGGAGGCGGCGGGCGCGCTGGTGCTCGATGCCAGGCGCCTTGCTGCGGCCGAGGTGGTAATCGCGCGGCGCATCGTGCGACTGGCGATTAAGCGCATCGATCCGGACGCTCGTCCAGAGATGCGACATGTGGAGCGAGTCCTTTCCTGCGTTGCCGAGGGCGCCGGCTCGGTCACGCTTCCGGCGGGGATTGACGCACGCATTGAGTTTGGCATGCTGGCGTTCAAGGCGCCGGCGGCTCGCGAGGGCCTGGTCGCGGACTGGGTTACCGTACCCGGTCGTTTGCCGTTGGGCGGGGGACGTATGCTGGTCACAGAACCGATGGCCGTTGAGCCGGGATGCGATATCGTGCGCCGCGCCCGTGAGCTTGCAGCTGCCGGGGAAGTGACAGCTTTGGTAGACGCGGCTGCCCTGGGTTTTGCCGACAGCGATAGTGAGCGGATCCTGGCGGGCTCGCGTGGCGAGATCCCTGCCGAGGCGCGATTGGCGCGCCTGTGGGTGGACGGTCCTGCACCGGGAGACGTGATGTGCCCGTTAGGGATGAGTGGTCGAAGCAAGAAAGTATCCGACTTGCTAGGTGAGGCTCGCATTCCCGTTTCCGAGCGCGCCGGCGTGCCCATGGTGAGGACGGCGCCGGGGGGTGCCGTGGTGTGGGTCGCCGGAGTTCGCGCGGACGAGCGTTTTAAGTGCACGGCCGCAACGCGCGTGGCATATCTGCTCCGCGTGGTCGATGCGGAATAGCGTCCCACGCCTGCTATTCTGTGCGACGTTGACGGTATTCCCGCGCTGATGGCGCACGGGCTGGTAAATTTACCCCGTGCGCTGCTAGAATGTGTAGTTCGCGTCCATACGGCGGTGTGTGGGCGATAAGCACAAGAAAGGGTTGTCATGGCTTCTCAACATCCGGATATCGAGAAGGTTCTGTTCACGCAGGAGGATATCGACGGTATCGTCTCTCGCCTGGGCGAGGAGATTACGCGCGACTACGCGGGTAAGGATCTGGTGCTGATTGCGGTCCTGCGCGGCGCCGTGGTCTTTATGGGCGACCTGATGCGTAAGATCGAGCTGCCGACCAACATCGATTTCATGGCTGTTTCGAGCTACGGCGACGGTGTGAAGTCCTCGGGTATCGTGCGTATCATTAAGGACCTGGATATCGACATCCGCGGTCGCGACGTGCTGATCGTCGAGGACATTCTGGACTCGGGCCTGACGCTCAAGTATCTGATGAAGAACCTCGAGAGCCGCAAGCCCGCTTCTCTGGAGGTCGCCGCCTTCCTGTGGAAGGACGTTGAGGACCGCGTCTCGGCCATCACGCCCAAGTATGTTGGAACCCATTGCCCCGATGCCTTTGTGGTGGGCTACGGCCTCGACTATGCCGAGCGCTATCGCAACCTTCCGTATCTGGGCATTTTGAAACCGGAGGTTTATTCGTAAGATGCCCGACGACCGTAACGATAACAATTCCCAGACTCCCCGGGAGCCTAAGATCCCGGGGATGCCCGGAGGCAAGAAGCCCACGCGTACGGGCTGGCTGTATTTTCTTTTGGCTTGCGCGCTCCTGGGTTACGCCTTCTTTAACATGGGCTCCGGCTTTGCCGACTCCAGCAATACCGTAAAGCTCGCGACGAGTGAGATGGTCAGCGCCATCAAGCAGGATCGCGTCGAAGATCTGACCTATACGGTTCAAGACGGAAGCGTGGCGGGTCATTACTGGAAGACGAAAAAGGACAAGGGCGACACGAGCGAGCTCAAGAGCTTTTCCTCGACCTATGTCGGTTCCGATTCGCTTGCCGAGCTCATGGCGGAGCACCCCGATACCAAGTACATCGTCAACACCAACGATCCCGATTTTTGGGGCGACTTGGCGATGAGTGTGCTTCCGACGATTGCCTTGATCGCCATCATGTTCTACTTTATGCGCCAGATGATGGGTGCCAACAACAGGAACATGCAGTTTGGCAAGACCAATGCCAAGACCAACGAGGCTACGCGTCCCAAGGTCAAGTTTGAGGATGTCGCTGGCGTGGATGAGGCGGTCGAGGAGCTCGAAGAGATTCGCGATTTCTTGAGCGACCCGGACCGCTATCGCAAGCTGGGCGCCAAGATTCCCCGCGGCGTGTTGCTGGTGGGCCCTCCGGGTACCGGTAAGACGTTGCTGGCCAAGGCCGTTGCCGGCGAGGCGGGCGTGCCGTTCTTTAGCATCTCGGGTTCCGACTTTGTCGAGATGTTCGTAGGTGTCGGCGCCAGCCGTGTGCGTGACCTCTTTAAGGAGGCCAAGTCCCAGGCCCCGTCAATCATCTTCATCGATGAGATCGATGCTGTGGGACGTCAGCGCGGAGCTGGCTTGGGCGGCGGTCACGACGAGCGCGAGCAGACGCTCAACCAGCTGCTGGTCGAGATGGACGGTTTCGAGGAAAGCGAGTCGGTCATCCTGATCGCCGCGACCAATCGCCCCGATATTCTGGACCCGGCATTGCTGCGCCCCGGTCGCTTTGACCGCCAGGTCACGGTCGATCGTCCGGACGTAAAGGGCCGCGAGCAGATCTTGCGCGTGCATGCCGAGAATAAGCCGATGGACGAGGACGTTAAGTTTGAGAAGCTCGCCCAGATGACCGTTGGCTTTACTGGTGCCGATTTGGCGAACCTGCTCAACGAGTCTGCGCTGCTGGCCGCTCGCCGTCATCGTTCCGTGATCTCGATGGACGAGGTCGAGGAGTCGATGGAGCGCGTGATTGCCGGACCGCAGCGCAAGGGTCGCGTGATGACCGAGGCCGAGCGCACCACGATTGCCTACCACGAGAGCGGTCACGCCCTGGTGGGCCACATCCTGGAGCACTCCGATCCGGTCCACAAGATCTCGATCGTCAGCCGCGGTCAGGCTCTGGGCTACACGCTGCAGCTGCCGCAGGAGGACCACTTCCTCAAGACCAAAAACGAGATGCTCGACGAGCTCGCCGTGTTCTTGGGCGGACGCGTTGCCGAGGAGCTCATGTGCGACGACATTACGTCGGGCGCGAGCAACGACCTGGAGCGTGCGACCAAGATGGCGCGCGAGATGGTCACGCGCCTGGGCATGAGTGAAGAGCTGGGTACCCAGGTCTTTGGCGAGGCGCAGCATCAGGTATTCCTGGGCCGCGACTATGCCGATCACCAGGATTACTCCGAGGAGACGGCGCGTCGCATCGACATCGAGGTTCAGCGCATTATGCGTGAGGCCCATCGCCGTGCGGTCGAGATTCTGGATGCCCGTCGCGACCAGCTCGATCTGATGGCCAAGGTGTTGCTTGAGCGCGAGACTGTCGAGGGCGATGCCGTGAACGCCCTGCTTGACAACGAGTGGGACGCCTACCTTGAGCGCGAGGGCGATATCCTGGCGGCCAAGGAGGAGCGCAATGCCAAGGCGGCCGGTATGCCGGCCAAAAAGCGCGCGCCTCGCATGAGCGAGGAAGAGCTGGCGGCCGATGCCGCGGCCTTTGCGCAGGCGGCTATGCAAGAGGATGCCGAAGCCGCATCCGATGATGCCGACGATGACCATGCCGTCGTCGACGCCGACACCGACGCCGACAAATAGTCTTTGTGGCGAAAGCCTCCGCGGGGAAACCTGCGGAGGCTTTTTCTTTTGAGCGATATGTTGATTGGGGACAGACTTAAATGAGCGTTTTCACGCATTTAAGTCTGTCCCCAATCAACATTGCTGCGGCACTTTGCTCAGCTAAAGCGTACAATAGCGCCTATGTGAAAGGGGAACAGATGATCAACGAAACTATGTATGCTCGCGGTGCGGAAAGCTCCATCATCCGTGAGATTTTTAGCTATGGCCTTGAGCGCAAGGCACAGATCGGTGCGGAGAACGTATTCGATTTTTCGCTGGGCAACCCGAGTGTTCCGGCGCCCGCTGCTGTTGCTGAGTCCATTAAGAAGGCATTGGAGCTGCCGAGCGACCAGCTGCATGGATACACGCCTGCGCCGGGTCTGCCACAATGTCGAGCGGCCGTCGCCGACTCGCTCAACCGTCGCTTTGGCACGAGCTATGAGGGCAAGGACGTCTTTATGACGGTGGGTGCCGCGGCTTCGCTCACCTGCACGCTCAACGCCGTTACGAACCCGGGCGATGAGGTTGTTGTTATCGCTCCGTACTTTCCGGAGTATCGCGTGTGGATTGAGAAGGCCGGCTGCACGTGTGTTGAGGCGCTCGCCGATGAAGATACGTTCCAGCTGAGCGTGAGTAACGTGCTCAAGGCGATTACCGATAAGACGGCTGCCGTCATCATCGACTCGCCCAACAATCCGACCGGTGCCGTATATACACGCGACACGCTGACGCGACTGGCCAATGTTCTGCGCGAGGCCAACGCTCAGCGCGATCCCGAGAATCCGATTATGCTCATCTCTGATGAGCCGTATCGCGAGATTGTCTATGGCGCCGAGGTGCCTTGGGTGCCTTCGATCTACGAGCACACCATCGTGTGCTACTCGTATTCCAAGTCGCTTTCGCTACCGGGCGAGCGCGTCGGGTGGATCCTGGTTCCCAATACGAATCCTCAGGCAGCTCGTCTAATGCCTGCCGTTGCCGGTGCCGCCCGTACGCTGGGCTTCGTGTGTGCACCGGCGCTCTTCCAGCGTGTAATCATCGACTGCATTGATGAACCGAGCGATGTCGAGGCCTATGCGCGCAACCGCACCGCGCTTACCGACGCACTAGCGGAGTATGGCTACACCTATGTTGAGCCGGATGGCGCGTTCTACCTATGGGTGAAAGCGTTGGAGCCCGATGCGAATGCGTTCTGTGAGCGCGCAAAGAAGTATGAGTTGCTTGCGGTTCCCTCGGACAGCTTTGGTATGCCGGGTTGGTTCCGCCTGGGCTATTGCGTGAGCTACGAAACGATTGTCAATTCGCTACCCGCTTGGAAACAGTTGGCGGACGAGTATCGTTAAAAGTAAAGCGCTCTGCCTACAATGTTTTACGTGAAACGGGGTTTGGTGTTAAGCCGGACCCCGTTGTCATGGACGTTGTGTCTTTGGGATGGAGTGGTTTTACGACTATCGAAGGCTATGCGTACAATGAATATAAGCGACGGCCGTGCCAGATAAGGAGACCTGATGCCCTACCTGCTTTCTTGTGACATTCATACCCATACGATGTTCTCTGCGCATGCATATTCGACCATTGAGGAGAATGTGTACTGGGCGGCAGAGCGTGGTCTGCAGGTGCTCGGATCTGCCGACCATTTGAGCTCTATGGTTACGGCTTGCCCCAATGACCTGCGCAGTTACCAGTTCTTTATCAACCAGGATATCTGGCCGCGCATTTGGAGCGGCGTGCTGGTGCTGCGTGGTGCCGAGGCCGATATCGTTTCGCTGGACGGAAGCCTGTTTGGCGAGGACACTCTTGTCACGCTCGATATTGCCGGCGATTCGTACAGCCGTCAGCATTCGCTGTTCGATTTGGTTACGCGTAATTTGGATTATTTGGTTGCAAGCGTGCATAATCCGCAGATTGCCGAGGGCGCGACGCTGGCCCAGACGACCGAGATGTATATCAATGCCCTGGAGCACCCCAAGGTGTTCATGCTGGGTCACACGGGGCGTTCGGGCGTGCCGTTCGATATCGACGAGGTGCTGTTGGCAGCTAAGGCCAAGCACAAGATTATTGAGATCAACAACCATAGTCTTGAACACGGTGTCGACACTGAGCATTGGGCCGTATGCCGCAAGATCGCCGAGCGCTGCGCCGAGCTGGGCGTGGGCATTGGCGTTTCGACCGATGCGCACATTGGCATGGCAATTGGTAAGCTCGATTACGCTCGCAAGATGCTCGACGAGATTCACTTCCCGTTGGATCTGATCGTGACGCGCGATCGCGAGACGCTGCTGCGCGAGATGGCGGCAGCCGGCGTGTGCGACCTGTGCAAGGGGATGTAGCGGAATTTATAAACCAAGCGAAGGGGGCGGCCCAGACGGGTCGCCCCCTTTCTTGTCCCAAAAATCTACTGAGGTTGGTTAGCGGCGTTCGAGGACCGCTACGGTTTCGGTGTGGTCGGTGTGAGGAAACATGTCGACGGGCGTGATCTTGAGCAGGCGATAGCCTCCGTCGAGAAGCTGATGCAGGTCGCGCTCTTGAGTCACGGGGTTGCAGCTGATATAGGTGATGCGGCGCGGCTTAAGCGCGCAGGCAGCTTCGAGGAACTCGGGGGTAGAGCCGGCGCGCGGCGGATCGATGGAAAGGACATCGACCCGCTCGTTGTTGTCGGCGGCATCTAGGATGTAGTCGGTGGCATCGTCAGCCATAAACCAAGCGCTGCGGGTGAGGCCGTTGAGCTCGGCATTACGACGTGCGTCGGCAATGCCGGCGTGGTTGCGCTCCACGCCAAGCAGCATAATACCGACGCCCTTGTCCTGGGCGGCTTTGGCTGCGCACAGGCCGATAGTTCCACTACCGCAATAGGCATCCATGAGTACGTCGCCCTGCTGCAGGTCCATGCCGTCAATCGCGAGCTGATAGAGCAGCTCGGTCTGCTGCGGGTTGGTCTGGTAGAACGCGGTGGGGGAGATATCGAACTCGCAGCCGAGCAGCTGGTCGCGCATGCACTCGGCGCCATATACAATGCGGGTTTCCTCGCCGAGGATGGCGTTGCCGGGACGTCCGTTGATGTTTTGGGCAACGGTGACGATATGCGGATCGAGCGCCGCGACGGCCTCAAAGAACTCCTGCGCATGCGGTAAGTCACGCTGGGCGGTCACGAGCGTAACCATGACCTGGTCGGTACGCCAACCGCAGCGGACGACGGCATAGCGAAGCAAACCAAGATGCTTGTCCTCGTTAAAGGCGGGAATATGCAACCGCTCAGCTTCGCGTGCGATGCCGTTGAGAATCTGACGAGTGCCCGACGCCTCGACAGGACACTCGGGTACGGCAACGATCTTGTGCGTGCCGCGCTCAAAGAAACCGCAACGGACAGTGCCCTCCCTACCGGGAGCAAAGGGAGTGGCAGCCTTATGACGAAAGCCACGCGGCGCAGGATATTTGCCCGGGTCGCCCAGGGTGACACCCATGCCACGAATAGGATCTACAGCAATGCCCTCACGCTCACAAAGCGAAGCAAAAAGCTCCTCCATAGCAGCCTGCTTGGCGGCGAGTTGCTTCTTATAAGGACGATTGAGCGCCGTACACCCACCGCAAGCTTTCATGATGGAACAGGGGGACTTGGGGTCCACAGCCTTACGAGCAGACGAAGCCGGATCTTTATGCGAGCGCTTGGAGCGAGTCTGAGATGCCTTATCCTCGTTCCGACGAGAGCCGGGACGCTTGGCCTTAGCCTTGCCCTTGGCCGACTTACCCTTCGCGTCCTGAGACGACTTGGATTTCTGAGAAGATTTTTTCTCCTCTGACCCCTCAGCCGCCTCGATCAAAGCACGACGAGCCTTACGCTCCGCACGAGATTCTGCCATGAATTAACTCCACCTGTCTCTTATACACATCTGACGCTGCCGACGAAGAGGATAGTGT
>CABRHR010000071.1 GCA_902470835.1 uncultured Collinsella sp. | reverse complement strand
TCGGGCGTATAGCAGATGACGCTCGAGCGCTTAACGAACTCTTCGACCGAAAGCGGGTTGGAGAACAAGGCGGTGCCGCCGGTCGGCAGCGTGTGGTTGGGGCCGGCAACATAATCGCCGAGCGGCTCGGAGCTCCAAGCGCCCACAAAGATGGCGCCGGCGTTGCGAATGCCGCCGAGCAGGCCCATCGCATCCTTGCAGTGCAGCTCCAGGTGCTCGGGCGCCACGGTGTTCACAGCCTCGACGGCAGCTGCCATGTCGGCGGCCACCACGATGGTACCCTCGTTATCGAGCGAGGCACACGTAATCTCGGCACGCGGGGACTGCGCTACCAGAATTTCGATACCCGCCTCGACCTCACGCGCAAACCGCTCGTCGCAGGTCACCAGATAGCAGGCTGCCAGCGGATCGTGCTCTGCCTGAGCCATCAGGTCGGCCGCAACCACCATGGGCTTGGCCGTGGCATCGGCCAGCACGCAGACCTCGGACGGGCCAGCGACCATGTCGATTCCCACGTCGCCCGAGACAATCTGCTTGGCAGCGGCAACAAAAGCGTTGCCCGGACCGGTGATTTTATCGACACGCGGAATGGTCTCGGTACCGTACGCCAGCGCGGCCACGGCCTGAGCGCCGCCCACCATATAGATCTCGTCCACGCCGCCGAGCTTGGCTGCCGCAAGCGTATACGGGCTGATCAGGCCATCTTTTTGCGGCGGAGTCACCATGACCACGCGCTTGACGCCGGCCACCTTGGCGGGGATGGCGTTCATGAGCACGGTGGAGGGATACTGCGCGCGGCCTCCCGGCACGTAGATGCCGGCCGCGGCAAGCGGGGTCACCTTAACGCCGAGCATCGTGCCGTCCGGGCGCGTGGTAAACCAGCTCTGCTCGACCTCGCGCTGGTGGAATTCGCGAATCTGGCGCGCAGCCTTCTCGAGTGCGGCGACAAAGGCCGGATCGAGGCCCTCGAGCGCGGCATCGATCTGCTCCTGCGGCAGGCGGAAGCTCTGCAGCTCAACGCCGTCAAAACGCTGACAGTAATCGCGCACCGCGGCATCCCCGTTGGCACGCACGTTGGCCACGATATCGCGGGCGGCGTCGATGATGTTTTGCGGCAGCACGCCCTTGCGGTTGAGCTGGTTGGTAACGAGGCGCTCACCGGGAGCAAGCTTGATGGTCTTCATATCGGTATCCCCTATCGGTCGAGGTTGTGTTCGAAAAACGAGAGGCCGGGCGGCGGCGCCAATCGGCCCGCAGCCCGTACGTTGGGGCGCCCGTGCGCGCTCGCGCTATTGTGCCGAGCCCGCGACGGGCTCAAAATGCTTGTCCTTAACGGCCGCGGCCAAGCGATCTGCCAGATTGCGTACGCGCGGATCCAGGCGCGCAGCACCCGGATTGACAAAGAAGCGGGCCGTGCAGTCCATGATGCGGCCGGTGATGACCAGGTCGTTGTCGCGCAGCGTGGCGCCCGTGGCGGTGATGTCCACGATGCGATCGGTCATGCCGACAATGGGGCCCAGCTCGATGTTACCGTGCAGCGAGACGATATCGGCGTTCACGCCGCGCTCGGCATACCAGGCACTCGCAATGCGCGGGTACTTGGTGGCCACGCGAAGCGAACCGCGGCGGGCATAGTTGCGCTCGGCCTGGCCGGCGCGCCACGCGGGCTCCGCCTCGATAAAGGTGCACAGACCATAGCCCAGGTCGACCAGCTGCAGCAGGTTGAGATCTGCCTCAATGAGCGAGTCCCAACCGCAGATGCCGCAATCGGCACCACCGCAGCCCACAAAGGCAGGCGCATCGCTGGGACGCACGATGACAAACTCGATATCTCCGACCGCGCCCTTGCCGGCACGCGTGTCGCGGCCGTGCACGATCAGGTGACGGCCGGGGTCACGCAGCTCAGAGACGTCCAAGCCCGCGGTCTCGAGCACGTCGAGCGTGTCGGCCTTAAGCGAGCCCTTGGGCACAGCGATGCGCAGCGGGCCCTCGGCGCCACGGCCCACGGCGTGATCGCCATCGGAGGCGGCGTCCTCGGCCGAGGTGCGCGCGGCCTCCAGGCGCTCAAGCGAAAAGGCAAAACCCGCCGCCGGCACCTCGATGCCGTCGCCAAACGCGCCGGTAAAGATGGAGTCGTAGCGACCGCCCGAGCCGACCGGATCGGGCAGACCACCGGCATAGGCCTTAAAGACCAGACCGGTGTAGTAATCGAAAGAATTCATGATGGAGAAGTCGAAGGACAGCACCTGAGCATCCTCGGGAGCCAGGCCCTCGACCAGAGCGCGCAGCTCACGCGTGAGCGGCGCGACGATACCGGCAGCCTCCAGCAGTGCGTCCACGCGGTCGAGCACCTCGGCTCCGCCGTGCAAGCGCGGCAGCTCGCTAATGGCGGCCTTGACGGCATCGGACTCGGCGCTTGCCGCCACGCGAGAATCGAGGCCCACGAAGTCGTTGGCGTGCACGCAGCGCAGGGCCTCGGCAGCCAGCTCGCGATCTTCGCACGCCGCGAGCAGCTCCTTAAACGGACGCACGCTGCCTGCGATAATGCGCGCATCGGGCAGTGCGAGCTTACGCACAGCCTCGGCCACGAGCGAGACAATCTCGACATCGCCCGCGGTATCGCCCGCACCGATGAGCTCAAAACCCAGTTGCGTAAACTGACGCGAGCCGCCGGCATTGCGCTGGCACTCACGAACCACCGGCGCCTCGTAGCGAAGGCGCAGGGGCAGGTCGGCCGCGCGCATGCGGGTCGAAACCAAGCGCACGATCGGCAGCGTGTTGTCGGGACGGACCACCAGCAGGCGACCGTCGTCATCAAAGAGCTTAAACGGCGTGTCCGCAATGCGGCCGCCTTCCTCGAGCGAACCCTTGTCCTCGAGCAGCGGCGTCTCGACCGGAAGGTAATGATGCCCCCTGAAGCAGCCCTTCACCGTCAGCGCAATCTCCTCGCGCGCCTGAGCCTCCTCGGGCAATATGTCCCGGAATCCCCACGGTGTGGCCGTCATCTGGTGAGCCTCCTCATGCTGCGTTTCATATAGAACAGAAGACCGGCATAGCTCCGCCGGTCTTCTGGGTACTTTAGCATACTAGAGTGCTTGCGGGGAGAATCCGTCGCAACCGCTCACGCCGTATTCATTTAGAAACATACGGAAAGTGCATCCCATTTCGAGCGGCCATTCCGGGACGTAGTTTCCGCTTGAAGCCTCAACGGGAAACGGCATCCCAGAATAGGCGCTCAGAACGGGACACGCTTTCCGAGACCCACCCCATCGGGAAAGCGCGTCCCAGTATTCAGCCGAAAACCGGGGCGCATTTTCCGCCAGAGGCCTCAACCGGAAAGCGCGTCCCGCTTCCAGCCACGGCTGAGACCCCGAACGACGTCCCGCTTCGCCCTAGGCGCCAATCGCGCGTCGATACACCGCCATGACCTGGGCATCGGCTGCCGCCGGATTGGCAAAGTACTGCTCGTCGTAGGTCTCAGCCGAAACCACTCCACGATATCCACGCGCCACCAGCCTATCCAGGTCGGCACGCATATCGCGGTCGCCGTCGCCCCAGGCAAGATGTGTGGTGCCATCTGCCGCAACATCGACAAAGTGCACGTGGGCAACATCATCGCCGAGCGCATCGAAGTAATCGTCGATGGTATCCCCCGCCACTGCCATGGCACCCATATCAAGGCACGCCTTGAGCGCCGGATGGTCAACCGCGTCAATCATGCGCTTCGTATCGGCCGCCGAATTCACGATCATCGACTCAACCGGCTGCAGGGCCTCAAGCACCAGCCGCACGCCGCGTTCGCCCGCATACTCGGCAATCGACCGCAGCATCGAGGCGCTACGCGCCCACGCGTCCTCGATCGGCTCATTCAAAAACGCCCAGCCGCTCGAAACCATGACCTGCTCGGCCCCAAGCTCCACCGCAATGTCGACGACGTTCTTAAAGTACGCGAGCGTACGGGCACGCGACTCCTCCCCGCGCGCCGCGATATTCCACGGCTTGGGATTGTTCTGCTCGGGGCAAATGCCGACAATCCGAACCCCATATCGCTGCGAAAGTTCCCTCGCCTGCTCGAGCGAATCATAGCCATGGCAATCGACATACAGATGCATCGCACCCGTCCAAAGCTCGCAGCACGTGTAGCCCGATGCCGCCGCCGAAGAAAAGAATTCCTCCAGGTCAAAATAACGATGGCTGATATTCATAACAGCAAGCAGGGGGTAGCTCATAATTACTCTCCAACCCAAACGAGGTCCCGTTCCATATAGGAGCGGGACCCAATTACACAAACGTTATTTGCTCTTAGTAGTCGAACTGGTGATAGTAGCGACGGTAGTTGAGGTTGTGCTTGGTGACCGTCTCGTAGTAGGCAGCGAGTCGATCGGTGACCAGCGAGGAAAGGATCCACGGAGACACGATGACGCGGAACTCGTCGTCAAGGCCCGGGATGGCGAACTCGGCGGTGTCGATGATGTTGATGTCGGTGTCGCCGGTCACGCCGCGGTTGAGGAATGCACGGACACGCTCATCGAGCTTGCGGTTCTCGTCCTCGCCCATGAACAGGAACACGGGAACGCCCGGCTCCACGAGCTCGAGCGTGCCGTGGAAGAAGTCCGCCGAGGTGATGTAGCGGGTGCGCTTCCACTGCATCTCCTCGAGGATGCACATCGAGAAGAGGATGGTCTCGCCCCAGAGTGCTCCGGAGCCGATGAACATAGTGTAGGGGGCCAGGGCGTACTTCTTGGCGAGCTCCTCGGCGCGCGGCTCGAAGCTCTTGCGGATATCGACCAGGTGAGTCCAGACATCCTTGGTCTGCTCAATGAACTTGTCGAACTGCGGAAAGCAGCCGCGGCGGTTGAGCAGGCGCAAGCCAAAGCAGTCGGCGAGATAGTAGCCCATCTCGCAGCCGCCGTTACCATGATCGGAAGCCATCTTGACGCAGTTCTCGGCGCCGACAGCCTGGCCGATGGGGCCCTCGGGCTTGGTCATGGCGTAGACGCGAATGCCCTTTTCCTTCATCTTGCCGATGGCCTCGAGGACTTCGGGGGTGGTGCCGGACTCGGAGGCGGTGAGCACGACGGATTTCTCAGTCATGCGCTTGTGGCCCATAACGTTCCACTCGGCGGCGTGGATCAGGTAGACCTCCAGGTCGCGATCGCCGAACTTGTTCATGAGGTACTCGAGCTGCATGAACTCGTCCCAGGTGCCGCCGACGCCCATCAGGAACACGGCGTCGTAGCCCTCGTCAGCGACCTTGTCGGCGAGCGCGATCATCTTCTTGCCGGTCTCGTAGACGTTCTTGCCGTCCTCGACATAGCCCTCCTGGCTAAAGTGCATGATCTCGATCTTCTCGGTTTCCTTCATGGTTTGTCCTTTCTGTCTTGGACGCGATTCTATACATCGCGTTTCTTTTCGATACCAATTATAGACATACACCAAACGTGTTTTTGATACCACTTTGTAATCTGTGCCGATCCTCGGTGAACGGTCGAAATTCTCGGGTGGGTGGTATTAGATTAGAATGAGATGTATATCTAATGCCCTTGGCGCCTCCCCTGCGTGACAAAGAACAGCGTTCCCACCAGCGCGATGATTGTCGAGGCTCCAAACAACACCGTTTGAACGCCTAGGGCCTCTGCCAAAAACGGAGCGGCCAGCAACGGCAGTACACCGGCGCTCATCAGGCCAAAGCGCACAAAGCCGGTAATGCGTCCCAGGTATTTGATGTCCGCACGTTCCTGAATCAGGATCATCTGCAGCGGCTCCAGGAAACCCCACGCCAAGCCGTTGATCGCCTGGCCGATAATCGCCACGCCCAGCATATCGGTGCCCACGTACACCATCGATCCAATGCCCACCGTCATGAGCGCCCCGAGCAACAGCCGCAGATTGACGTGGCGAGCCGAAAGCTTGGTCAGGGCGAAAGCGCCAACCGACGAAGTGAGCCCCACGACCGAGGACAGCCAGCCCAGCCAGACGATATCCACGTTGAGCACGTCGCGGTAGAACAGCGACTCCAGCGAATCGAACGCACCGAATGCGAAGAAGCCCAAAAAGCCCGAGATAAAGATGAGACGTAGGTCGTGATCGCAAAACGTGAGCCGGGCGCCCTCGACCATACCGCCAAGGATGCCGCCCGTCTGCTTCTCCGCCTTTGGGGGAACCACGCTCTCATGGCAACCCAGGGAAAGCCAAGCCGCCACGCCCATCATCGCCGCCATGAGCAGATAGACAGATTGCGTGGCAAAGCAGCTCACGATGGCACCACCAAGCAGCGGGCCAGCGGTATAGGCGATGTTGCTGTAGAAAACCATCAGGCCGTTCACACGCGTGCGGCCCTCGGTGGTCGACTCAAGATATCCCGGAAACGCATGCGTGCAGGTGTTGATAAAACCGCCCGCAAGTCCCAAAACGCATGCGGCAAACACCAACCCGGGCACAGACAGCGGCGCCAAACCAATGCCAAGCGACAGCACCGCCGTGACCGCACACGTCACAAACGACGTACGGCGCGGACCAAAGCGGTCGATGACCGAGCCCGAAACCATGTTGCCCACCGACGTCGTAAGGTTGCGTACGAGCGTGATGGCGGCGACCAAAAAGGCCGTACCAGCCAAGTCATACGTCGCCGCGCCGATAAGCCCCAAAAAGTACACCGCGTTGTTGGCGCACCACTGCAGGGACTCAATAAGAATCAGCCTGACTTCTGCCGGCGTCAGGCGCATTGCTTCGCGATCCTTCGCGAACATACGAACTCCTTCTATACAAATAAGGGGATGGAGGGCATAGGCCCGCTCCATCCCCCTACCAGGTTGCAACGAAAATCTATGCAGCTGAGCCCTTACGCCAGCACGCCGAAGAACGCGCCGACGATGCCCACGACCATGGTGGCCACGATCAGCACCATGGGGTTGATCTTCTTGGACAGCAGCCAGTAGTACAGCCAGAAGGCGATCATGCCGAGCATGCCGGGCATGATGCCGTCCAGGATGTCCTGGAGGGTCTGGGCGTCGTCGCCCGAGCCGATGGCCACCGGGATGCTGGCCCAGAACATGTCCTTGCACATGGCGCCCACGACCATGACGCCCACGATGCCCACGCAGGTCATGATCTTCTGCATGAGGCCGGTCCTCTGGGCCTCGTCCAGGAAGCCCACGCCCAGCTCGTAGCCCTTGACGGCGCCCCAGACGCGCAGCGCGAAGCCGGGGACGTTGTAGATGAGCAGGAAGGCGATGGGGCCGAAGGGGTTGCCGGCCTGGCACAGGCTGATGCCCACCGCGGCGGCGACCACGCGCAGCGTCGACAGGAAGATGGAGTCGCCGATGCCGGACAGCGGGCCCATGAGGGCGGCCTTGACGTCGTTGACGCTCTCGGGCTCGATCTCGCCGCGGGCGACCTTCTCCTCCATGGCCATCGCGATGCCGCCGACGAACGGGGCGAACTGGACGGTGATGTTGAAGAACGCGCAGTGGCGGTGCAGGGCCTCGGCGTAGTCGTCGGGGCGGCCGGCGTAGATCTTCTTGAGCATGTTGGCGACCATCAGGCAGAAGGCGATGTTCATCTGCTTGTAGTAGGTCCAGGAGAACTCCATGCCCAGGGCGCCGACGTTGACGGCGCTCTTGACGAGGTCGGAGCGCGTGATCTTGTTCTCGGGACTAGAAGTCATCGTCCTCATCCCCTTCCGCGGAGAGCTGGGGCTGGGCTCCGCCCAGGCCGAGCAGGTCGAACTTGTCGATGCCGATGATGATGGCGATCAGGGCGACGCCCAGGACGGGCACGTTGGCGTAGGAGCACAGCAGGAAGCCCAGGAAGTAGAAGGGCACGAGCTGCTTGGTGAGCACCAGGCGGCCGAGCATGGCGAAGCCCATGGCCGGCAGGATGTTGGCGGCGACGCCGCAACCATCAATGATGAAAGGCGGGATAAAGTCGAGCAGGCCCTGGATGGCATCGGAGCCCAAATAGAAGGCGCCGCCGCACAGCAGGAAATACTCAAGGCAGCCCCAAAGGCCAATGCCCCAGTGCACTGCGTAGATACCCTTGAGGTTTCCCTTAAGGGCAAACTTGTCTGCCATGTCCACAAAGACGGGGAAGAGCGCATTGGTGATATTGCCGATGGTCAGCGAAAGCACGGCGATGGGCATGGCCAGTGCGATAGCCGTCTCGGTACCTTGGCCGAGCTGAATCGCGAAGGCGCAGGCGAGCACGCCACCAACCGTCTCGTTAGGCGGCACGTAGGCGCCGATGGAGATCGAGCCCATGAACAGCAGCTCCAGGCTGGCGCCAACGGCAAGGCCAGTCTGCAGGTCCCCCAGCACCAGGCCCACGAGCGGGCACAGGACGATGGGGCGGAACGCGTAGAGGGTGCCGAGCTGGTAGTCGAGGCATCCAAAAGCTCCGACTAAGCCGACGAGGATTGCTTGGACAAGCATAATTCCTCCCAATAAGGAATATCGAACCGTCGTCACACCCGTCGCGCGCGCTGCTGATATCAATTCCGGGAGTTCGATTACACGGCTCGAAGCGTACCTGGTGTGCTGCTAACACCCATGCCAGGTACAAATGATTTGATACCAATTATAGGTATGCAGGTTCGAACGATTTAATACCACTCGACAAGCGGGGTGTTTTTATCCGTAAACGGCGGCTACTGGCCCTCAGGCGCAATCCTTATTGCGACGATGGACGAGCGCGACGAGAAAACCGTCGCCGAACGCATCGGAAATCAGGTTGGCCACGATAACCACAACGATAATCGCCGCGCCCAAAAACTCATTCCAGCTAAAGACTTCGCCAAACAAAAGCGCCGACCAGCAGGGCGCGAGCACGACCTCGCTCATACAGACCAAGTTTGCCGCAAACGCATTGGTGCGCGCGATTCCCTTGGCATACAGAACGCTGGCCAGGCCACTGCAAAACAAACCGTGTACCACCATAAGGCCCCACTCAAAGGGCTTAACCGCACCAAGGCTGCCCGCGAAATAGAAGATCGGCAGCATCGAGATCCCACACGATATGAGCGACGACACCATCGGCGAAGCGTCGGGGCGCGCATTCAGGAAAAAGCACAGCCCAAAGATGGCGCCCGAAATGACGGCAAGCAGGTTGCCGAGCATGCCCTCGGCACTCAAATCACCCAAAAAGAAAAGACCCATCCCTGCAAAAGCAGCCACCACGGAGACGATCTTTGCCGTCGAGGGCAGCGTGCGCGACGAGATGGATTGATACACGATAACGAAAATCATCGAGGTGTACTGCAGGACGATCGCGTTGCCGACCGTCGTGAGCTGGTTGGCAAAGTTAAACGTGGTGCCCGTCACGAAGTTGCAGACGGCCACAAGGACAATAAGACGGCTGACGCGGAGGATGGGCCTGCCGACGAGCAGGATAAAGAGCGCCATAAATATTGCCGTAACGGCACCGATCAAAAGAGCTGACTGCGAATTGGCGCGAACGAGGATGCCGATAAAACTCCACAAGAGCGCCGTGCCAAATAGATACATCGCCCCGCTCACGCCATTATCGGGCGGATTGTCAGATCGAATCACGAAGCACCTCCAGCTAGCTTTCGGTAATAAAAAACGGCGACCGCAGCGGGTCGCCGTTTCCCTTGGGGGCAGAATAAAACGCAGGAACCTACGCCAGCACGCCGAAGAACGCGCCGATGATGCCCACGACCATGGTGGCCACGATCAGCACCATGGGGTTGATCTTCTTGGACAGCAGCCAGTAGTACAGCCAGAAGGCGATCATGCCGAGCATGCCGGGCATGATGCCGTCCAGGATGTCCTGGAGGGTCTGGGCGTCGTCGCCCGAGCCGATGGCCACCGGGATGCTGGCCCAGAACATGTCCTTGCACATGGCGCCCACGACCATGACGCCCACGATGCCCACGCAGGTCATGATCTTCTGCATGAGGCCGGTCCTCTGGGCCTCGTCCAGGAAGCCCACGCCCAGCTCGTAGCCCTTGACGGCGCCCCAGACGCGCAGCGCGAAGCCGGGGACGTTGTAGATGAGCAGGAAGGCGATGGGGCCGAAGGGGTTGCCGGCCTGGCACAGGCTGATGCCCACCGCGGCGGCGACCACGCGCAGCGTCGACAGGAAGATGGAGTCGCCGATGCCGGACAGCGGGCCCATGAGGGCGGCCTTGACGTCGTTGACGCTCTCGGGCTCGATCTCGCCGCGGGCGACCTTCTCCTCCATGGCCATCGCGATGCCGCCGACGAACGGGGCGAACTGGACGGTGATGTTGAAGAACGCGCAGTGGCGGTGCAGGGCCTCGGCGTAGTCGTCGGGGCGGCCGGCGTAGATCTTCTTGAGCATGTTGGCGACCATCAGGCAGAAGGCGATGTTCATCTGCTTGTAGTAGGTCCAGGAGAACTCCATGCCCAGGGCGCCGACGTTGACGGCGCTCTTGACGAGGTCGGAGCGCGTGATCTTGTTCTCGGGACTAGAAGTCATCGTCCTCATCCCCTTCCGCGGAGAGCTGGGGCTGGGCTCCGCCCAGGCCGAGCAGGTCGAACTTGTCGATGCCGATGATGATGGCGATCAGGGCGACGCCCAGGACGGGCACGTTGGCGTAGGAGCACAGCAGGAAGCCCAGGAAGTAGAAGGGCACGAGCTGCTT
Organism: uncultured Collinsella sp.; assembly: GCA_902470835.1. Taxonomy (GTDB): domain Bacteria; phylum Actinomycetota; class Coriobacteriia; order Coriobacteriales; family Coriobacteriaceae; genus Collinsella. Next base: position 64 of record CABRHR010000071.1, on the reverse strand, counting down.
GGTGAGCACCAGGCGGCCGAGCATGGCGAAGCCCATGGCCGGCAGGATGTTGGCGGCGACGCCG
>CABRHR010000070.1 GCA_902470835.1 uncultured Collinsella sp. | reverse complement strand
GGCCTTGGCCTTGTCCTCGGCGTCCTTCTTCTCCTTGAGCACGGTCTCCTGTGCGGCGATCTGGTCGAGCAGCGAACGGAAGCGCGAACCGGAGTCGGAAGCGGGAACGGCGCGGCGCTGGGCCTCACGGGCAGCCTCCTCCTTCTCGCGGGCAAGGCGCTCCTGCTCGGCCTTCTTCTTGGCCTCGGCCTCGGCACGGGCGGCCTCCTCGGCAGCCTGAGCTGCGGCAAACTGGCGGCGCTCCTCCTCGCGTGCCTTCTCGGCAGCGATGCGCTCGCGCTCGGCCTCGGCGGCGCGTGCGGCCTCCTCGGCGGCAGCTGCCTGCTCCTCGGCCTGCTTGGCGGCCTCGACTTCCTGGGCGCGGGCCTCGATCACCGAGGCGAGCTGCTTGCGGACCATGGCGACATAAGCGTCCTCCAGGGTGGAGGAAGCGGACTTAGCGGGAATCTTCATATCGGCGAGATGACCCATCAGTTCCTTGGAGGTCATGCCGAACTCTTTGGCCAGGGTGGACACACGGACTTTTGCCATATGACTTCACCTACCCTTTCTGGCACCTTGGGTGCCTAGAGACTGAACGAGCGTGGGAGACGCGCCGGGACCCGCCCGGCGCGACCGCGCGCTAGATCAGGTCCTCCGCATCATCGAAGGCGTCGGTGTCATGGACACCGCAGAAACGGGAGCCGGGACGAGCCTGGTTGCGGCACTGGATGCCGTCCTCGGACACGTACTCGCAGCGGCGGACGTCCTCGTCCTCCTCGTCACCGATCAGGTCGGCGGCGGGCTCCTCGTGAACGGGAACGTTCTTAAGGATGTCGGCGGCAAGCGTCTCGGACTTGATATCGATGTGCCAGCCGGTCAGGCGCGCGGCGAGGCGGGCGTTCTGGCCCTCTTTGCCGATGGCGAGGGACAGCTGGTCGTCGGGCACGATGACGCCGGCGTAGGCCTTCTCCTCGTCGATGAGGACGCGGGTGACCTTAGCGGGCGATAGGGCGTTAGCGACGTAGACGGCAGGATCGGCATCCCAAAGGATGACGTCGACGCGCTCGCCGCGGAGTTCGCCCACGACAGCGCGAACACGGCTGCCCTTGGGGCCGACGCAGGCGCCCACGGGATCCAGACGGTCGTCGAGCGAGTGGACGGCAACCTTGGAGCGCTGGCCGGGCTCGCGGGCGATCGACTTGATCTGGACGGTGCCCTCATAGATCTCGGGCACCTCCTGCTCAAACAGACGACGCATGAGCTCGGGGTGGGTACGGGAGATGACAATCGGCGGACGGCTGTGCTCGCCACGAACCGGCTGCAGGTTGGAGTTGGGATCGCGAACGTCGATGATCACGGCCTTGATGTGCTGGTTGTGCAGGTAGCGCTCGCCCATCGGACGCTCGTTGCGCTCGTTCTCGTAACGACGCTGGTCGAAGTGCGGCAGCTCGGCCTCGACGCCCTCGCGGATCTTGACGATCGTGAAGTCGGGCGTGGACTGCAGCACGGTACCGCTGATGAGGTCGCCGATGCGGCCGGAGAACTCCTCGTAGATCTGCTCGCGGGCGGAGTTACGCACAATGGCGTTGATCTCGGCCTTGGCGTGCTGGGCAGCGATACGGCTCGTGTTCTTGGGGGTGACGTCGATCTCCTCGAACTCAGTGAAGTTGCCCTCCTCGTCCATGGAATCGTCGATCGGCTCAAGGCGGTAGACGTAGATCTTGCCGGTGGTGCGGTCGATGGTCACCTTGGCGCCCCACTCAAGATGCAGGATCTCGGCATAGCTCTTGGCGAGCGACTGCTCCAGGCGGTCGATCAGGTAGAGCTGGTCGATGTGCTTCTCCTGGCAAAGCTCCATCAGGGCGGACATCATGTCGGATGCTGCCATCTTACTTTCCTTCCTTCGCGGGCTTGAAGTCGTAGGTGGGCTTCAACTTGCACTTTTTAACATCAGAAAAATCGAGGGTAACGGACTCGCCGTCCTCGAGCTCGAGGGTCACGTTCGTCTCGGTAGCGGCGGCAATCTTGCCGGCGTACTTGCGACGGCCCTCGGTGGCGGTGGAGGTGAGCTCACAGTTTTCGCCCACAAAGCGGGCAAAGTCACTCGGGCGGCGCAGCGGGCGCGCCATACCCGGGCTCGACACCTCGAGCGTATAGCTCGAAGAAATGGGATCGAGCTCCTCAATCACATCGCCGACCCACTTGGTGTTGGCCGTGACGTCGTTGAGCGACAGGCTCTGACCCTCGGCACCCTCGATACGCACGCGCACGCAGGGGGCCTTGGTGGCACCCACGAGCTCGACGTCGACGATGTCGACATCGTGCTGGGGAGCGACGGCCTCGAGCGCGTCGATGATCGCCTGCTCAGTCTTGGTCTTGACCATTGCGGCACCTCCATCCATACAAAAAAGAAGCGGGGCCGAAACCCCACTTCTTTCAATTACAACTTCATTTGCAAGCAAACTATACCAATAGCCGCGGAAACGTGCAAGCACAGTACGAATCTGCAGGTCAGCGTGCGCACAGCTTCTCCACAAGAATAGGACAATTGGCCGAAGAGCCCTCAACAGCCCCAAAACGGGCCATGCGTCCCAATCCACAGGCCCGTTCGGACCCCAAGGGCATTCCTCCCCGAGCCCCTATCGATCAGACTTACGCTAAGGGACATTCTGCAACAATCCGGCTAGCAAGTCGCACAACGACAAACCTTTTCAAATCCTGTACGGCAAGGAGGTACCCATGAAACGCCTAGGCACCCCCTACATAACTGCGCTCGCCATCGCAACGTGCTCGTTGGCCCTCTTAGGCTGCGGCAACACGAATGGCAAAACCGGAACATGCGAACCGAACCCTGGCAGCACCAAAGCCATCGAGAAAACGACGCCATCGGAGAGCTTCGACAAAATTAACGAAGGCATCGTCGATCCCCAGGGCCTGAGTCCCGATTCCCAAGAACAGTTCCCCATCGACCTTGAGGCAGACGAGAACGTCCATGTTACCTGCGTGGGCAAGGACACGGATGGCTACGGCGACGCCGCGCTCGTCTTTACGGTGACCAACAACACCGGTGTCGACATGATGTTTGGCGATGTGGACTCCTATGCCTACGTCAACGGCGTGGTCCGCGATGTGCACATGCGCCAGCAGGTCGCAGCGGGCGAGGAAACGCGCGCCATGCTCACCTTTGTGGGCACCTACGACGACCCGGACTTTGATGTGAACAACGACCTCAACGACATCTACCTCAACATCTGGATGTTCGAAGAGGCAACGGGCGACGTTTACTTTAGGGACCTGGTACACATCCCATAGAAGACGGTGCGACGCACTGACTAAGCAGGGCATAAAAACACAAGACGAGGGACGACCCAACCGGATCGCCCCTCGTCTTTTATACGTCAGTTAAGCGCGCAGTGCTTACTTGACCACCAGGTTGACCAGCTTGCCGGGAACGCAGATGGCCTTGACAACCGTCTTGCCCTCGAGCCACTTGGCGACGGCGGCCTCGGCAGCAGCCTGCATTTCCTCGTTGGAGGCATCGCGGGAGACGTCGATGCGGCCGCGGACCTTGCCGAGCACCTGAACGACGATCTGCACCGTGTCCTCGATGGACTCGGCCAGGTCGAACTCGGGCCAGGCGGCGGTGTAGGCGTTGCCCTCGCAGCCGAGTGCCTCATGCCACAGCTCGTCGGCCCAGAACGGGCAGATAGGGGCAAGGACGCTCACGATATCCTTAGCCACGCCGTAGCACAACGCCTTGTCGCGGGCGGTATCCTCGGTGGCATTGAGGTAGGCGCTCGCCGCGTTGACGAGCTCCATGACGGCCGAGATCGCGGTGTTGAACTGGCCGCGATCGAAGTCCTCGGTGCACTTGGCGATGGTGCGGTGACGCTCGCGATAGAGCTTCATCGCAACCTCGTCGAGCGCGGACTTGTCGAAGGCCACGTTGGCGTCGCCGGACTGGACGAGCTGCCAAACGATACGCCAGGCGCGCTTGATGAAGCGGTTGGCGCCCTCAACGGCCTTGGGATCCCAGTCGAAGTCCTTCTCGGGCGGAGCGATAAACAGGATCGCCAGACGCATGGTGTCGGCACCGTAGGGCTCGATGACCGAGCTCGGGGGCACGACGTTGCCCTTGGACTTGGACATGGTGTCGCCGTTCTCGTCCTTGACCATGCCCTGGCACAGCAGGTTGGTGAAGGGCTCGTCCACGCTCAGCAGGCCAAGGTCGCGCAGGGCCTTGGTAAAGAAGCGGCTGTAGAGCAGGTGCAGAATGGCGTGCTCGATGCCGCCGATGTAGTTATCGACGGGCATCCAACGGTCGGCGGCCTCACGGGAGAAGGGCAGCTCGGTGTTGTGCGGATCGGTATAGCGCAGGTAATACCAGCTGGAGCAGGTGAAGGTGTCCATGGTATCGGTCTCGCGCTTGGCCTGGCGACCGCAGACCGGGCAGGTGGTCTCGTAGAACTCCTTGCACTCGGCGAGGGTCTCGCCGGCGCCCAGGTCCAGGTTCTCGGGCAGCATCACCGGCAGCTGATCCTCGGGCACGGGCACGATGCCGCAGTGCTCGCAGTGGATGGCCGGGATGGGGTTGCCCCAATAGCGCTGGCGGCTGATGAGCCAGTCGCGCAGGCGGAACTCGACCTTGCGACGACCGCAGCCCATGGCCTCGAGGTCGGCCACGATGGCAGCCTCGCCCTCGGAGTGCTTACCGCCGCGCATGCCGGTGTACTTGCCGGACTGGACCAGCGTGCCCTCGGCAGCGTGGGCGCAATCCCAGTCGACGGTCTCGGCATGGAAGGTATCGATGGTCTCGCCGCTGGCCTCGACGGCAGCGCGATCGTCATCGTCTAGGATGATCGGCACGATCGGCAGGTCGTACTTACGGGCAAACTCAAAGTCGCGCTGGTCGCCACAGGGAACGGCCATGACGGCGCCGGTGCCGTAGTCGGCCACGACGTAGTCGGCAACCCACACGGGGACCTTCTCGCCGTTCACGGGGTTCACCACGTAGCAGCCGGTAAAAGCGCCGTGCTTCTCGATGGTGCCCTGGGCACGCTCGACGGCAGAGATATGCTTGGAGTCCTCGACGATCTTGGTCACGGCCTCCTCGTACTCCGTGCCCTCGACGAGCTCGTGCAGACCGGCGTACTCGGGAGCCAGGACAAAGAAGGAAACGCCAAAAAGGGTATCGGCACGCGTGGTGAAGACGGTAATCTTGCCCTCATCGCCCTCGATGGGCTCGCCGTCCTTGTCGCACAGGGTAAAGTCGACCTCGGCGCCCTCGGAGCGACCGATCCAGTTGGCCTGCATCTGCTTGACGCGCTCGGGCCAGCCGGGGAGCTTCTCCAGATCGTCGAGCAGCTCCTGGGAGTACTCGGTAATCTTGTAGTACCACTGCTCAAGGTCGCGCTTCTCAGGCTCGGTGCCACAGCGCCAGCACTTACCCTCGGTAACCTGCTCGTTGGCCAAAACGGTCTTACAAGTGGGGCACCAGTTGACCGGGTTCTTCTTACGGTAGACCAGGCCCTTTTCCCACATCTTCTCAAAGATCCACTGACCCCAACGGTAGTAGTCGGGGCTGCAAGTCTTGACCATGCGATCCAGATCGTAGGAGAAACCCATGCGCTTCATCGTGGCGAGCGCCTGGTCCATGTTCTTATACGTCCAGGCGGCAGCCTGCGTGTTGTGCTTGATGGCGGCGTTCTCGGCGGGCAGGCCAAAGGCATCGAAGCCGATGGGATGCAGCACGTCGTAGCCGCGCATGCGGGCCTGACGGGCCATGGCATCGCCGATGGTATAGTTGCGCGCGTGGCCCATGTGCAGGTCGCCCGACGGATACGGGAACATCTCGAGCACATACTTCTTGGGCTTGCTGTCGTCGGTGTCGACGGCAAAGAGGTTGGAGTCCTCCCAGGCCTTCATCCACCGGGACTCAATGGCCTGCGCGTCGTAGACAGGGATCTCGTCCTTATGATCTGTGCAATCGCACATATCAGCTCCTTTAATCTTAGCTGGGGTCGGTCGGCTTAGCTTTATTCGCTACTGCGGACAGTCCTGCGCAAGACGAAGAGCACATTAAGTGCTCTTCTTTGCGTGCGGAACTTGTAGCAAACAAAGCTAAGCCGACCGACCCTAAGGTTAACTTGACTGATGATAGCAAATACGACAAGCGAGATTCCTGCGACTTGCGGGCATCTCGCTTTATCTAAATAACGTGGTTGTGAATCAACCGCTAATTGTTACCCGCCCAAGCATGATCGGGTTTTCCAAGTGCCGCAGATTGCCGTGAAAGAGGAGCGACGCGTACTTTGGTACGCGAGCGACGGTTTGAACGGCAAGGTGCGGTGCTTGGGAAAGCCGCTTAGCGGTAGCTGACGCTTTGCTGGGAGTCCTTCACGACTACGTCGTGGGCTCCGCCTTCGACGATGGAGGTGGAGCTGACCAGGGTCAGGCGTGCCTTTTCCTGGAGCTCGGGGATCGAGAGGGCACCGCAGTTGCACATCGTGGACTTGACCTTGTAGAGCGTGCCGCCCACGCCGTCCTTGAGGGAGCCGGCGTAGGGAACGTAGGAGTCGACGCCCTCGACGAAGCTGAGCTTCGCGGCGCCGCCCAGGTCGTAGCGCTGCCAGTTGCGGGCACGCGCGGAACCCTCGCCCCAGTACTCCTTCATGTACTGGCCGTTCACGTTGACGCGCTCGGTCGGGCTCTCGTCGAAGCGAGCGAAGTAGCGGCCCAGCATCATAAAGTCGGCACCCATGGCAAGGGCGAGCGTCATGTGGTAGTCGTAGACGATGCCGCCGTCGGAGCACACGGGCACGTAGACGCCGGTCTCCTCGTAGTACTCGTCACGGGCGCGGCAGACGTCGATCAGCGCGGTGGCCTGGCCACGGCCGATACCCTTGGTCTCGCGGGTAATGCAGATGGAGCCACCGCCGATACCAACCTTGATGAAGTCGGCACCGCAGTCGGCCAAAAAGCGGAAGCCCTCGGCGTCGACGACGTTACCGGCACCGACCTTGACGTCCTCGCCGTAGTTGGCGCGAATCCACTCGATGGTGCGCTTCTGCCACTCGCTGAAGCCCTCGGAGGAATCGATGCACAGAACGTCGGCACCGGCCTCGATGAGCAGCGGCACGCGCTCGGCATAGTCGCGGGTGTTGATACCGGCGCCGACCATGTAGCGCTTGTCGTTATCGAGCAGCTCGTTGGGGTTGGTCTTGTGGCTGTCGTAGTCCTTGCGGAAGACGATGCCCATGAGGTGATCGTTGTCGTCGACGATCGGCAGAGCGTTGAGCTTGTTGTCCCAGATGACGTCGTTGGCAACCTTGAGGCTGATGTTCTTGTCGCCCACGATGAGCTGCTCACGCGGGGTCATGAACTCGGAGACCTTCGTCTGGTGGTCATCGCGACTGGGGCGATAGTCACGGCTGGTGACGATGCCCAGGAGCTTACCCTTGGGAGTGCCGTCGTCGGTAACCGGCATGGTGGAGTGGCCGGTCTTCTCCTTGAGCTCAATGACCTGCTCCATGGTCATGTCGGGGGTCAGCGTGGAATCGGACTGAACGAAGCCGGCCTTGTGATCCTTGACGGCCTTGACCATAGCGGCCTCGGACTCGGCGCTCTGGGAACCGTAAATGAAGGACAGACCACCCTCGGTAGCGAGCGCGACACCCATGTCGACGCCCGAGACGGACTGCATGATGGCGGAAACCATGGGGATGTTCAGGGTGATTGCCGGCTTCTCACCGCGCTTAAAGCGGGTCAGCGGCGTCTTAAGAGAGACGTTGTTGGGGATGCACTGCGAGGACGAGTAACCAGGGACCAGCAGATACTCCGAAAACGTGTGGGACTCACCGGGAAAGAACGTAGCCATGTTTCTCCTTTTTCCATGCGACCGGTCGGCTGCAGGCCTCGTAGGACCCAGCCCAACCTTGGGCGCCCAATACTGGGGAAGTATCTTAACGCACTTTGACTGCTACAATGCATGATTTAAGAAGAGCACACGAGGGTTTGACGCAGGCTTTGCGTTTGCCCAGCAAACACTTTAGCGGGGAGACGTGGAGCGTATGGAGTACAAAACGACGGCAAAGTTGGTCATTCAAGCGTGCGACAAGGATTTGCCGGGCGTGTTCGGCCACGGCTGCGTCTTGTTGCTGCAGGGCATCGCCCGCGAGCATTCGCTCAACCGCGCCGCCAAGAGCATGGGCATGGCGTATTCCAAGGCCTGGCGCATCGTGAACGAGGCCGAAGGCCAGCTGGGCTGCAAACTCATCGAGCGCGACGGCGCCCGCGGATCCACGCTCACCCCCGCCGGCGAGCGAGCCATAGCGGTCTACGAGGAGCTGCAGGCCGACATCAACAACATCATTGCCACCAAAGCAAACGACCTCATCGCAAGTATTAAAAAGTAGCTAATTTACGAAGGGCGTTGTCCAGGGTGGACGCTACAACCAAGGGGTCGTCGGTGCCGGCGAAGAGGCGGATGGTGCTCCCCTGCTTGCCACGTGGGGCCGAAAGGCGCGTCGTTGCGCCGCCAGCGGGCGATGTACGAAACTCCCCCGGCAAAGCATCGAACAGCTCGCCCGCGCTACGCTCGATAAGGTCAAATTCAACTGCCGGGCCAAAGCCGTGCTCGAGGATTCCCGTTGCAACCGCATGGTCGGGATGCGAGCTCAGCCCAGGATAGCGCACGTTGCGCACCATCTCGTTGGCGGCCAGATACTCTGCCAGCGCACGGGCACGGTCGAAGTGTGCCTGCATGCGGACATCGAGCGAGTCCAGTCCCCGCTCCAGCACAGCGGCCTCGCCAGCAGGCAAATTAAGCTTAGCCAAGCCGCAGCCCTCAAGCAGGGCATGTGCGCACTCGGCAGCAGCATCCACACGATGGCGCTTGAGCTGCGAGCGCGCCACCGAAGCAGCAACGAGCTTGCGTGGAGCCTTACCGGCACACACGCGGTCGAGCGCCTCGAGCGACAGCACGGCACCCAGCCGCAGCGGATCGCAGCCAAAAGCCGACGCCACGGTGTTGTCAACGACCAGCAGCGCATGGGCCTCACGCGCCGCCCGACCCAGCGCACGCAGATCGGGCACACGCAGACCAAACCCGCCGATGGAGTTAACGAACCACCACAGGTGCGGCCCCTCGGCATCAAACGAAGCATCAAAGCCCTCGGACGCAGCGGCAAACGCCTCGGCGGACGGCGAGCCCACCAGCGCGACATCGCAGCAATCAAAGCCGCTCGCAAACGCATCGACAAAGTCATCCGCAAAGGCCACCAGGCGGTCGCAGGGACGCACAATCAGCAGCTGCGACAGCCCTGCCGGCACATGCGAGGCCACGAGCAACCGCGCCTCACGCGCGCCGGCCCTTGCAGCCCAGGCATCTTCTAGCTGCCGTACATCCATAAGGCACTGTCCCTTCATAAGCAAAAACCCACGATACGGGTGTTCCCCGCATCGTGGGCAACGGCTGCAGTATAGCGCCGATATGCGATGAATCACCTAGATGTTGAGCGTGTGATAGGTCACGCACGCACCCGGAGCGTCAACGGTCACGCCATAGGCCTCGGGATAGATGCGCGTCGAGAACACGAGCGCGCCATCGTTCACAAACACCTCGACCGACGAAACATCACCGACAATGCGCACGTTGCGCACCTCGTCGACGGGCTCCCAGCGCACGGTGCGACCGCAGCCGGCAGAAGCGCGGCCCTCATCGGTAAATCGCATCTCAAAGTGCGAGGGCAGTTCACCCTCGGCAGGCATAAACGCCAGCCTTAGCTCGCCATCAACGGTCGCGGTAAACGCGCCGTCGACACCGTCAACAACAACGTCAAAGCAGGTATCACCGGCAACCTCCAACGAGTCTTCCCCCACACGCACCGAGGCATAATGGTGCTCAATCTCGCGCGCCGGCTGCTGCAGCACCACGCCGCCTGCACCGGCCGTAAGCTCACGCGGCACCGTCATGCAGTGCTGCCAGCCGCACACCACGGTGGGTGCGTTGCCATAGGTCGGCTCATCGGGCATGCCCATCCAGCCAATCAGAATGTGGCGACCGTCCTCGGCCGTGAACTCCTGCGGAGCATAGAAGTCAAAACCGGCATCCCACAGGCGGAACTCGCCAAGCTCATAAGCGTCATTGCCGCCCGTAATGTCGCCCGTTACAGGCATGTAGCCCGCTGCATACACATTGCCGCGGTCCCAACGACCGCCCTCGAGCCCCTGGGGCGAGAAGGACAACCACTTCGCCGGCACACCGCCATCCACCTCAAGCTCCAGATACCCCGGGCACTCCCACATAAAGCCAAAACGCTCGGGCGTAGACACACGGCTTTCGAGCTCCCAGCTCAGCATATCGGCCGAGCCATACACCAGGATCTCACCCACGTCGCGCCCGGCACCCTCGCCGTGCATCGCACAAAAACGGCTCTCGACATGCGGCCCATCCACGCGACGACGAGCACCCAGCACTATGTGATAACGCCCGTCCGCGTCACGCCATACCTTGGGATCGCGCACATGGCAGGTCAAATCCTCGGGATAATCCTCGGAAGCCAGCACCACACGCTTTTGGCTGAACTCCCGACCGGCAAGGCCATCAACGCTCTCGACATAGACGGTATCGGCACGGCGTCCGGTATTGACGTAGTCGTACGTACCGTCCGCATCGGAAAGCTTAACGTTGCCTGTGTACAGTACGCGTATGTGGCCGCTGTCTCTTATACACATCTGACGCTGCCGACGAAGAGGATAGT